>JAYUOT010000022.1:0-3769 GCA_043760705.1 Betaproteobacteria bacterium | reverse complement strand
AGGCTTACAACATGACGGTGATGACCACCCGCATGTTTACGCATACCGGGCCACGCAGGGGCGACGTATTTGCTGAATCGACCTTCGCCAAGCAGATTGCGATGATCGAGGCGGGGCTGATTCCGCCTGTCGTCAAGACCGGCAATCTGGATTCGCTGCGTACCTTCGCGGATGTGCGCGATGCCGTTCGTGCCTACTATATGCTGGTGACTGTCAACCCGATCCCCGCTGCTTACTACAACATTGGAGGCACCTACACCTGCACTATTGCCGATCTTCTGAAGACGCTGCTGTCGATGTCCACAGTGAAGGATATCAAGGTTGAAATGGACCCGGAAAGGCTGCGTCCTATTGACGCGGACTTGCAGGTGCCCAATACCGCCAAATTCAAGGCGGTGACAGGATGGGAGCCCGTCATTCCTTTTGAGCAAACAATGCATGATTTGCTTGAGTACTGGCGTGACCGCGTTAACGCGGGGCACGGCTTCTTGACCCGTTAAGGCGTGATGATGATCGTTCGTGCTCGTGCGCCTCTGCGGCTTGGCTTGGCCGGTGGTGGAACCGACGTATCTCCGTATTGCGATGTCCACGGCGGTTATGTTCTCAACGTAACTATTGACCGCTACGCCTATGCAGTGATCAAAACACTGGATGAACCCACTCTTCGCTTTGTGGCGACCGATCAGCAGATTGAAGAAGTCAAACCTGCCTCTGAGCCGTTGATCCTGAATGGCAAGCTTGACCTGCATAAAGCCGTGTATCGCCACATGATCGCGCATTACAACGGCGGTCGGGCCATTCCTATGGAGTTAAGCACGTTTTGCGATGCGCCCGCAGGGTCTGGGCTTGGATCTTCATCAACGTTGGTTGTGGTTATGATTCGGGCCTTTGCCGAGTTGCTAAACCTGCCGCTGGACGACTACACGATTGCGCACCTAGCTTACAAAATCGAGCGTATTGATTGTGACTTGCAGGGAGGGCGCCAGGATCAATATTCGGCGACATTTGGCGGCTTTAACTTCATGGAGTTTTACGCTGATGAACGTGCGGTCATCAATCCTCTTCGAGTGAAGAGCTGGATCATCTGCGAGCTGGAAGCTTCCATGGTCCTGTTTTACACCGGCGTGTCCCGAGAGTCAGCCAAAATCATCGCTGACCAAAGTAGCAACGTTAAGGCAGGCGTGCATGATGCTGTGGAGGCCATGCACGGTATCAAACGTGAGGCACTGGTGATGAAAGAGTGTTTGCTGCGCGGTGATTTTGCCGGGATTGTCGATTCAATGCGACTGGGTTGGGAGAATAAAAAACGTTCGGCTAAATCGGTTTCAAACCCTCAGATGGATGAAATTTACAACGCCACCATTAGTGCAGGCGCATTAGCGGGTAAGGTTTCTGGCGCGGGTGGCGGTGGTTTCATGCTGTTCTTTGTACCTACAGAGCGACGCATGGATGTCATCCGTACCTTAAAACAATTTGATGGACAAGTGAGCAACTGCCACTTCACTAAACACGGTACACAAGCATGGAGAGTGTGATGAAAAGTTATATGAACGCCCAATTTGCAGAGGCACAACGGATAATGGCAGCGATGTTGGTGGATGCCCGACTTAACGCCAGTCTTGAGGCGGCTACAAAAGCATGTATTGCTTGCTTGCAAGGCGGAGGGAAAATTTTGCTGGCAGGTAATGGTGGCAGTGCCGCTGATGCGCAGCATATTGCAGGAGAGTTTGTCAGCCGTTTTGCTTTTGACCGTCCCGGCTTGCCTGCCATTGCCCTGACTGTTGATACGTCTATCCTCACTGCCATTGGAAATGACTATGGGTACGAAAAGCTTTTCGCCCGGCAGGTTCAAGCGCTTGGAAATAAAGGTGATGTGTTTATCGGTTACTCCACGTCTGGTAAATCGCCCAATGTTATTGGCGCGTTTGAAGAGGCACGCAACAAAGGGCTTGTGTGCATCGGACTGACTGGAAATCGTGGCGGCCCCATGGTGGAATTGTGCGACCATTTACTGGAGGTGCCTTCGAGCGACACGCCAAAAATTCAGGAGGGGCATTTGGTGCTAGGGCATATCTTGTGCGGCCTGGTTGAACAGGCAATATTCAAGCCTTCACATTGATGGAGGGGCTTGTTCTTGCTGGCGGGTTCGGTACGCGCCTGCGCGAGGTGGTGCCGGATCTGCCCAAGCCGATGGCACCAATTGCGGGGCGACCATTTTTGGAGATATTGCTTTCGACACTTGCCCGTAAAGGTTTTACCCGGGTCGTGCTTTCCCTCGGATTCATGGCTGAAAAGATCATTACTCATTTCGGCGAAAGTTATGCGGGAATGCACCTGGTGTATGAAGTGGAATCGCGGCCGTTGGGCACGGGCGGGGCAATCCGCGCCGCGTTGACTCGCTGCGAATCCGACCATGTCTTTATCTTCAACGGCGACACTTACCTGGATCTTGAGGTGGGCGAACTGGAAAGCTTGTGGCAAGCTCGGCGCCATCCGGTAATCGTGGTGCGTAAGGTGCCGGATACCGCGCGTTTTGGCAGGGTAGAGATGTCTGACGGCCGGATCAATGCCTTCCTCGAGAAAGGTATGTCCGGGGCTGGACTGATCAACGCTGGTTGTTATGTGCTGCCCAAGGGCGCTTTGGATGATTTTGCGTTGGGGCAGCCGTTTTCTCTGGAGACGGAGTTTTTTATCAAATATCTGCAGCGCATCCGGTTCGATGGTTTCGTGACGCATGGGCTGTTCATAGACATCGGCGTACCAGATGACTACGCGCTCGCGCAGACAGCATTGGCTGGCTTGTAATTGTGTCGGCAGGTCGTGCGTTATTTCTGGATCGGGATGGCGTTATTAACCACGACTCTGGCTACACGTCTAGCGCAGAAAACTTTCAATTTATAGATGGTATTTTCGATCTTTGTGGCGCAGCAAAACGAGGGGGGTACGTGCTGATCGTCGTGACTAATCAGGCAGGTATCGGTCGAGGCTATTATTCGGAACAGGATTTTTTGTCGCTGACAGAGTGGATGCGTGAGCGTTTCGAGGAAAAGGACGCGGCGATAACCGATGTATTTCATTGCCCCTACCATCCTGAAAATGGTGTCGGCTACTACAAGCGAGATTCGTTTGATCGCAAGCCCAATCCCGGAATGTTGTTGCGTGCTGCAGAAAAACATAGACTCGACATGGGAAATTCAATCATTATCGGCGACAAGGATTCGGACATGCAAGCGGCCAGCAAGGCGGGTGTTGGTTTGAGGTGCCACTATCTGACGGACGGGCATGAAGGGGTAATGTCCAGTGCCGCAACGCACAAGATTCACTCGCTGCGAGAGGGTATCTTGTTGTTGAGTGAGTCGGTTGCGACGTGAATAAGTCAGGCTTGAGCGATTCGCGGGTGAAGGCCTGGCCTAAGGTCACCGTGATCGTCGTCAACTGGAACGGTGAAGGCTTCCTTGAGCGATGCCTGGCCGCATTGATGGGGCAGACGGTCAAACCACACGAGATCATTGTGGTGGATAACGCGAGCTCTGATGGTTCAGTCGAAATCGTTCAACGGTTTCCTGCCATGCGCCTAATGCTGCCGGGTCAGAACACCGGGTTTGCGCGGGGTAACAATCTGGCAATTGAAGGGGCCTCTTTGGAGTCGGCATGGGTTGCGCTAATTAACCCCGACGCGTTTGCTGAACCGCGCTGGTTGGAGGCATTACTGCTGGCGGCAGAATCAAACCCTGGGTTCGACGTGTTTGGTAGCAAGCTCGTCAACGCG
>JAYUOT010000021.1:0-7827 GCA_043760705.1 Betaproteobacteria bacterium | reverse complement strand
TGAAAGGCACCACCGATGTCGATGTCGTCGACATTGCTTACCGGGTCTCAAATAATGAAAATGTGCCGATGCTGCGTAGCCTGATAATCCATGGCGATGCAGATACCGTAGCCTCCCCGGCTCATGCCAACGAACTGGCTCGGCAAATGCTCGCACTCAATGGCGAATCCCCCGTGCACTCACCTTTGCGTAGGCCCGATGAGCGCCGGGAAAGCGTCATGACGGGACGCAAAATATTGCACGAACAATTCAAAATTCAAGGACAAGAATGTGTGGAGGTCGTGCGCATCGCGGGCTTAGGGCACGCCTGGAGCGGAGGTGACGATACTTTTGCTTTTAATGACCCCTCACCACCCGACGCAACCCAAATCATCTTGGATTTTTTTGCCCATCCCAGCGCATCGCTTAGGCGCGAGCCGCGTGCGCCAGCACAGCCTTAAAATTGTCTGCGCTCGCGAGCGACCAACACTCTTGCAGCAAGGCCTTGCACTTCGCAGTGCCCAGTACCGGAACCACTAAATCACTAAACTTGCTTTCCAATTGAGCTTGGGTCATGGGCTTCTCCAAGCTTCCAATCGCATGCTCAACGAACACCTTGACCTGGCGACCGTCTTTCAGAGTCGCCACTAAATCTACAGAGGCTTCATCAATGGTGTCGTCCACCACGGCGTGGACCTTGGCACGTAGTGCCACCATATCGGGGCGGGTGACAACCTCATCGCTAAACTCGGGTTCACCGGCCTTGCCGAACATCAGGCCACTGGCGCAACCGTGATAGACACTAAACTTGCCCTCCAGGCCATCCTTGGGTGTTTTCTTGCCGGTGAGTTCAAGCACCAGCGAGTGCACCTTAATGTCAATGCGTTCAATCTCATCGGCTTTCACGCCATGCAGATCACGCAGTTGCGAGCAGGCATCTATGCTCGGATGAATCACGATTCCGCACGCAAACGGCTTGTAGGTATTGAACGAGATCTCGAAGCGTTTGCCGAGCTCGCCGGTGACTTCGGTCCAGTCGAATTTGGTCGACACCACTTGTGCAAAACCGCGCGGCGCTTCAATCGCACGCTTCGAGCCGGTAAAGCCGTGCTTGGCCATCAGCGCAGACATCAGGCCGGCGCGCGCCGCACCGCCGGGATGAAAAGGTTTGGTCATCGTACCGAACTGCTCACGCAAGCCCACCGGCTGAGAGGCGGCTATTGCCAGGGCCATCTGAGTCTGATCAGCGCCAAGTTTTAGAAGCCGGGCACAGCCCGCAGCGGCTCCCAAGGTACCTGTTGAGCCCGTGATATGCCAGCCACGATCATAGTGTTGGGGATACATCATGTTGCCCAGGCGACAAGCCACATCAATACCGATGACGAGCGCATCGAGTAGTTCGCGTCCACTCGCACCGGTTTTTTCGGCCAAGGCCAACAAGGCGGAAGCAACCGGCCCGGCCGGGTGAATGATGGTCTTCAGATGAGTATCGTCAAAGTCAAAAGTATGCGAGGCAATACCATTGATCAAGGCGGCGTTCGCCATATCCACGCGTTCCTTGCGACCTAATATTGTCGCCTGAGGCGCAGGATCCAACTCCATCACGGCCGCCATCGAGGACAGCACCGACTCATGATCCGCCGCGCCGATTGCGCAGCCCAACCAATTCATAAAGGTATTGAGCGCTTGTTGCTCGACAGCGTCGCTCCAGCCTTTGGAGGGATGAGTGGCCACAAACTCGGCCAAGAGTCGAGTAATGGGTGGAGCGTTGTGATCTGCTTGTACAGTGGTATTGGTAGCCATGAGTCTTCTTTAATCTAAACGAATGCCGCGCGCCACACCCACTTTGGCCCAGCGCGAAATGTCCTGTGCCATGAACGAACCGAATTGCACCGGTGTCATCGGCATGGGCTCGAGCGCCTCGGCAGACAAGCGCTCGCGTGTTTCTTGGGTGGTAATAATTTTGTTGATCTCAAGATTCAAGCGCTTGATGATCTCGGCAGGGAGCTTGGCCGGACCCACAATTCCGTACCACTGCACGCCATCGAAACCGCGCAAACCGAGCTCTTCAAAAGTTGGGGTTTGCGGCAGGAGGCGATGCCTTCGCGCACCGGTAATGGCCAACGGTCGTAACTTGCCGGCCTTGATGTGAGGCAGGGCGGCGGCGAGCCCGGGACAAGCCATTGGCACCTGCGCTCCGAGCACATCGATCAGGGCCGGGCCAATCCCTTTATAGGGTACGTGTACCGCGGTCGAGTTCAACGCACCCTTAAGCTGCTCCATGATCAAGTGCGTCAAAGTGCCCGGGCCGGAGGTGGCATAGCTCAGCTTGTCGCCGTCGCTTTTCATCACCTTTGCAAACTGCTTGAAGTCGTTTGCCGGGAAGCTTGGCGAGACCACCAAAACATTCGGTGTGCCGCCCACCATGGCGATCGGTGAAAAATCGGACAATGCATCGTAGTTCAGCTTGCGTAGCGCGGGATTGGTGCCGTGCGTGCCTACATATCCCACCATCAAGGTGTAGCCATCGGGGGCTGCGCGCGCCGCAGCGAGAGAGCCGATGGAACCTCCTCCGCCGCCGATATTCTCAACAAAAATCGCTTGCCCCAAGATCTTGGCTAATTGTTCAGCGACAAGACGCCCGACCAGATCCACACCGCCGCCCGGGCCGACCGGCACAATCAGTCGAATCGATTTACTGGGCCATGCCGTACCGACAGCAGTTTGAGCCCAGGCCGTTGAAAGCCCGCCCATCCCTGAGAGCGCGTAGCCCAGGCAAGCGCCGACGCCACTCAAGCCGACTTGCAAGGCCCCCCGGCGCTGAGGCATCTTCAAGAATATTTCCATAGCGGCTCCCCTTTGATCAAACGATTTGAAGCATCCAAAACATGGCTGACGGCAAGGTCGTTGGCCTGCGCACTTTTCTTGCCGCGAATCGCGTTCAGTAAGGCGAGACGCTCGCGCTGCGAATTCTTCATGCCCGCAGGTCGCCACAATCTCCCAATGAAAGGCCAGATTGCCGTTGTAATAACCGTTTAAGTCGCCGAGCGTTGCGGCATCGTTCATTTGATTGAGAAGACTCATCAAGCGCAGGATCAAGGTAGAGTCGGACTGTTCTGCCGCGGCAAATCACTTGGTATACGTTTCATCGAAGCGCGAATCGTATACGAAAATGATCCTCCAGACAAAAGCAAACCTGCACTGACACCGGCAAGGCCTTTGATAATCCTGGACAATGCGAAGCAAATCTTACAAACCTCCACCCAGGAATTCCGATGAAGCTTCTTCCCTCCAAGTGCCTGCTCACCCTGGCTGTGGCCCTCTGCCTCGCCGCCTGCGCTCAAATACCGACCGTGGCCCGCAAGGCCGGCACCGAGTCACCCCCGCGCTCGGTCATGTATGTCGGCAACAGCTTCATGTATTACAACAATGGCATGAGTGGTCATGTCGGCCAGCTTGCACGGGCCTCGGTCGAAAAGGAACGCGCCGCTCACCGCAGTGTCTTGCTCACCATTAGTGGTTCCGGCATGGACTGGCATGACGTGGGTTCCTACTTCCGACCTAACGCCGTAGGCCGCTACTCCTTTGTGGGCGATAACGAAGTCCGCTTCAACCCTGCCGGCCGCAATTTCGACGCAGCCATTTTGATGGACTGTAGCCAGTGTCCAGTCCATCCCACCTTGCGCTCCACTTTCTTTGAGTTTTCAAAGCGTCATAGCGATACGGTGCGGGCCAACGGCGCCGAGCCTGTCTTCCTGATGACCTGGGCCTACGCCGACAAACCAGAAATGACCCAGGGGCTCGCCGATGCCTATTCCGAAGCCGGCCGTCAAAACAACGCACATGTGATTCCAGCGGGCCTCGCCTTTGCGCGATCCATCGCGCGCAAGCCTGAATTGAATCTTTATATTGCCGACAAACGCCACCCAAGCTTGGCGGGAACTTATCTCGCGGCTTGCACGGTGCTGGCGTCCTTGCATGGAGTGAACCCGATGGGCAATAGCTATACCGCCGGGTTAGATGCAGCCACGGCTCGACACTTACAGGAGATGGCTTGGGAGACTTCCAAGGCCTTTCCACAACCCAAATAAGGCGTTTCGGGTGCGCCTTGCTGACCCAGCGCGCTCACCCACATCGGCGAGTGTGTCTGCTGCAACTACACCAACACTCTCTCGATTCCGCCAGCATTGGCCTGTTCCACAAACTTAGGCAGCCAGTCCACGCCGAGCAGGTGACGGGCCATTTCTACCACGATGTAATCCGCTTCAACACCGGTATCGCCTTCGTAGCGCGACAGGCCTTGCAGGCATGAGGGGCACGACGTTAGTATTTTGACAGGTCCCTCAAAACGCTTGGCTTCAAGTACGGTGAGATCGGTTCCGATTGGATTATTGGCGACCGCTACGCCCTGTATCCTGATCGCCTCCACGCCCTTCTTCATTTCCTCTTCCTTGCGGAAGCGAACCTGGGTCGATATATCGGGACGACTGACGCCTAAGGTGCCGGACTCCCCGCAACAGCGATCATTTTTTTCCACTTTGCCGTTGAGCTCGCTGTTCATCAAGGTGTTCACCACCTTAATTGAGGAGTAGGTTTTCATCGGTGTGTGGCAAGGCTCGTGGTACATGTACTGGGTACCGGTCACCCCTTCGATATGCACGCCCTTCTCCATCAAAAATTCATGGATATCAATGATTCGGCAACCCGGGAAAATTTTATCAAACTGATAGCCCTGCAATTGGTCGTAGCAGGTGCCGCAACTGACCACCACGGTCTTGATATCGAGATAGTTCAGGGTGTTGGCCACACGGTGAAACAGCACCCGGTTATCGGTGATGATTTTGTCAGCCTTGTCGAACTGACCCGAGCCGCGCTGAGGGTAACCGCAGCACAAATATCCAGGGGGCAGAATCGTCTGTACGCCCACCTCCCAAAGCATGGCCTGGGTCGCCAAACCAACTTGTGAGAACAAACGCTCGGAGCCACAGCCGGGGAAGTAAAACACGGCCTCGGCGTCCACAGCGGTGTCGGGCCTGCGGATGATGGGCACGTAATTGCTGTCTTCGATATCGAGCAGGGCTCGAGCGGTACGCTTGGGCAAATTGCCCGGCATCTTTTTGTTGACGAAGTGAATGATCTGTACTTTGATCGGCGCTTTGCCCACCGTGGAAGGGGGTTTGCGCGTCTGGGCTTTGCCAGCGACCCGGAAAAAATCTACCGCCCAACGCTGCAACTTAAAACCCACGTCGACCATGGCACGCCGGGTCATCTTGATCGTGTCGGGGTCCGTTGCATTCAAAAAGAACATCGCCGCAGCGTTGCCAGGATTGAACTTCTTCTTGCCCATCTTGCGCAGCAAATTGCGCATGTTCATCGACACTTCGCCAAAGTCGATATCGACCGGGCAGGGTTGCTCACACTTGTGGCACACGGTGCAATGGTCCGCCACATCGGAGAACTCGTCCCAGTGGCGGATACTCACGCCGCGTCGAGTTTGCTCTTCATAGAGAAACGCTTCAATCAACAACGAGGTGGCGAGAATTTTGTTGCGTGGGCTGTATAACAAATTGGCGCGCGGCACATGCGTGGCGCACACGGGCTTGCACTTGCCGCAGCGCAGGCAATTCTTCACGGAATCGGCAATTGAGCCGATATCGCTCTGTTGCAAAATTAAAGACTCCGCACCCATCAGGCCAAAGCTCGGCGTATAGGCATTGCGCATATCGCCGCCGGGCAAGAGTTTGCCCTTGTTGAAGCGGCCTTCTGGATCGATACGCTCCTTGTAGGCGCGAAATTCAGAGATTTCATTTTCGGTGAGAAACTCGAGCTTGGTAATGCCAATGCCATGCTCGCCCGAGATCACTCCATCCAGGGAGCGCGCCAGCGCCATGATGCGGGCTACAGCGGCCTTAGCTTCCTTGAGCATTTCGTAATCGTCAGAATTGACCGGCAGATTGGTGTGAACATTGCCATCTCCGGCATGCATATGCAGTGCGACAAAAACCCGGCCACGCAGCACTTCCTTCTGGATGTCCTGGCAGCGTTTTAGAATCGGCTGGAAGGCAGCCCCTTGAAAAATCTGCTCCAAGGGCCTGCGAATTTCAGTCTTCCAGGACACTCGAATGCTGCGATCTTGCAGCAAGTGAAAGAGCAAGGCCGAAGGATCTTTCTGCAGTAGGGCATCCGCCGTCACCAGGGCATGCCCCAGGCCTAGACCCTCTAGCGCGGCACGCACGCGGACCAAAGGCTGATCGATCTGCGACAGCAAGAACTCCCAGCGCGCCTGGGTGGTACTGAGCAGATCCAAGGCCTGCCCAACTCTTTGCTCAAGCAAATCTTCCATGGACAGTTTTTCCATAGAGACATCGTCAGGGCGCGCTAACGGTAGCCCGGCTGGATTCGCGAGCAGCTCTTTGAGGCGCGCAATCAGCTTGAGCTTATTACTCGTCGACAGCTCGATATTGATATGCTCAATACCGTCGGTGTACTCACCCATACGCCGCAAGGGGATGACCACGTCTTCATTGATCTTGAAGGCATTGGTGTGCTTGGCAATCGCGGCCGTGCGCCCCCGGTCCAGCCAAAAGGTTTTGCGGGCATCCGGTGCGATGGCCACGAAGCCTTCGCCCGAGCGACTATTGGCAATGCGCACAACTTCCGAGGTGGCGCGAGCGACGGCATCGGCGTCGTCGCCCACGATATCGCCAATCAACACCATCTTCGGCAAGCCGCCACGCTTGCTCTTGGTGGCATAACCCACCGCACGCAGATAGCGCTCATCGAGATGCTCGAGGCCGGCAAGAATGGCTGGCACACGGTCTTTATCCGGCTGAATATTTTTCGAGATGGTGTTGAGATAGTCGATGATCTCAACGATTGAAGGCACAGCCTCTTTGGGCTGCCCAAAGAACTCCAGACAGACCGTGCGAATCTCTTTGGGCATGCGGTGCAACACCCAGCGTGCTGAAGTAATCAGACCATCACAACCCTCTTTCTGAACACCCGGCAACCCGGCCAGGAATTTATCAGTGACATCCTTGCCAAGGCCTTGCTTGCGAAAGCGCTTGCCAGCAATATCGAGTGGCTCGGCACGAAACGGCTCACCGCGCATGGTGCCATCGAGCTGCATCTGTTTCGGCTTGTACCACTTGAGCTCAAAGCTGGCCACATCAACGTCATGAATCTTGCTCATGTTGTGCGCCAAGCGGGTGACTTCCAACCAGTCGCCTTGCGGGTCGACCATGCGCCACCAGGCAAGGTTGTCCAGGGCCGTACCCCAAAGCACCGCCTTCTTGCCGCCCGCGTTCATCGCGACGTTGCCACCGACACACGAGGCATCCAACGAGGTTGGATCCACGGCGAACACTAAACCGGCCTGTTCCGCGGCTTCGGTGACGCGGCGTGTGACCACCCCCGCCTCGGAGAAAATACTGGCGACTTCATAGTCCAAACCGGGCAGCTTGGAACGCTCGACCACGCCCAGTCGCTCAAGTTTTTCGGTATTGATCACCGCGCTGCGATCCGTCAAGGGGATGGCGCCACCGGTGTAGCCCGTACCACCGCCTCGAGGAATAATGGTCAGACCCAGTTCAATGCAACCGGCCACCAAACCGGCCATCTCATATTCGCTGTCCGGCATGAGAACCACGAAAGGGTACTCAACACGCAGATGTCGTGTCCGGCCGCACCGGGGCGGATACCGCCGGGCGCGAAACGCAGGCCGCTGTCGCCCAGCCACTGCACCGCAGCCGGCAGGTCGTCGACCCAAAGGCCGACATGGTTGAGCGGCGTGGCGTGGACCGCGGGTTTCTTGTCGGCATCGATCGGCTGCATCAAGTCGACCTCGAC
>JAYUOT010000020.1:0-7836 GCA_043760705.1 Betaproteobacteria bacterium | reverse complement strand
CAAGACATTGACTGGACGACGGCGGCGGCCAAGCGTTTTAGAGCGGCTATGGATGACGACTTCAACACGCCTGTGGCGCTTGCCGTACTGTTCGATTTGGTGACCGAATTAAATCGTAGTGCCCATCCCGCCGTGGAAGCCGAGCTCCGTAGCCTGGCGGGTGTGCTGAATATTCTGAATCAGAATCCCGAAGCCGTGAAACGATCCGGTCTTCTGCCTCAAGCCGAGAATCAGGCGACCGGGCTAGATGAGCAGGCGATTCAGGCGGCCATTGCGCAACGCGTCCTGGCGAAAAAGGAGAAACGCTTTGCGGACGCCGATGCGATTCGTGCCGGTTTGTTGGAGCAAGGCATCATGCTCGAGGACAGCACGGCGGGGACCACTTGGCGCCGAAGCTAAGCAAGGCCGCACGCGCGCAAGAGAAATATTCTGCCTCCGGGAAGTAGGCAGGAGAAGTCCTCAGGAGAGGTTCACAACATGGAACAATTCGGTATTAAAAGCGGCTTTCAATGACTTAAAAAGAATATGTCCGCAGTAGACGGTGTGGAGCGAGCGGAAACGAATTCTCCTGCAACCGTTGAGGAATTCAGGCGAAATGAAAAGAACCTGAATCTGCGCATAGAGGCCTCTGGATCGCTCCTTCGCTCGCGAGAATCACGGACCGGCTTAGGACATTTAACCTTTATTACGGTAAATTAGCGCCCATCCCCATAACAAAAACGAGCTTATGAAGACTAGTTTTCTGGAATTTGAGCAGCCCATTGCCGAGCTAGAACAAAAGATCGACTCCCTGCGTTTTGTGCAAGACGACTCCGCGGTCGACATTGCGGACGAGATTGATCGGCTCCAAAAAAAGAGTGACGGTCTCGTCAAAGACACCTACTCCAAGCTCAGCTCAGCACAAATCTCCCAGGTGGCCCGCCACCCCCAACGCCCCTATACCCTGGACTATGTCCGCATGCTCTTTACCGATTTCCATGAATTGCACGGAGATCGTTGCTTCGCCGACGACCTGGCAATTGTGGGCGGCCTGGCGCGCTTTAATGGCCAGACCGTGATGGTGATCGGTCATCAAAAAGGTCGCGACACCAAAGAAAAAGTAATCCGTAACTTTGGCATGCCTCGCCCGGAGGGCTATCGCAAGGCCTTGCGCCTAATGAAGCTGGCTGAAAAGTTTGAGATTCCTATTTTTACTTTTATTGATACCCCCGGTGCTTTTCCCGGCATCGATGCCGAAGAGCGCGGCCAGTCCGAGGCGATTGGTCGTAATCTATTTGTCATGGCCGAGCTTAAAGTGCCCATCATCACCTCGATCATTGGTGAAGGGGGCTCTGGTGGAGCGCTGGCTATTGGTGTAGGCGACGTTACTTTGATGTTGCAATATTCGGTGTATTCGGTCATTACCCCGGAGGGTTGTGCCGCAATTCTTTGGCGCACTGCTGAAAAGGCCAAGGAAGCCGCTGAAGCCATGGGCATTACCGCGCATCGCCTCAAGGCTCTGGGCTTGATTGACCGCATTATCAGTGAGCCGGTCGGTGGAGCGCACCGTGACCATGAAGCTGCGGCGCAATTATTGAAGCGTGGTTTGTCGGAAGCCTTACGCCAATTCCAGGGCGTTAAAGTCAAGGATCTTTTGGCCCAGCGTCTGGAGCGTATTTCCAAGTTCGGGAACTTCAAGGAAACCAAGCTCGCTTGAAGGCGACAGAGTCCAGTGGGACCCACCAAACCGGTGGCTTAAGCGTTACCGGGCGGTTTGCCGGACAGACCGCCAGCAGGTCCGTGGGCAAGTCCGTGGGCAAGTCCGCCAGCAAGGAAGCTTTTAGCGTCGGCCGAGGTCCGAAGTTCATTGTGGCTTTTAGTGGCGGCCTGGATTCCACCGTGCTGTTGTTTCTTTGTGCGCTGTTCTTTGGCCCGGAGGCCGTGCTAGCGGTGCATGTCAATCATGGCCTGCAAAACGCCGCAAAGAGCTTTGAGAACCGAGCCAGGCGTACTTGTCGGGAGTGGGGCATTCGCCTTATCCTCAAGCGACTCAAAGCCTCTCCCCCGAAAGGTGAAAGCATCGAAGCCTGGGCACGGAACGCGCGCTACCAAGCGCTGGCCGAAGTTGCTAAGGAACATGCGATTGAACATGTTTTTAGTGCCCACCACCAGGATGATCAACTCGAAACACTGCTGATTGCCTTGTCGCGGGGTGCAGGCCTCGAAGGTCTGCGAGGTATTGCGCCGAATAGGCCGCTAGGCCAGGCGATGCTTCATCGCCCACTCTTGGATTGTTCAAGGAGTTCGCTCCAAGCCTATGCCAGCGAACATGGTTTAGCCTGGGTTGAGGACCCCAGCAATCAGGATCCAAGGTTCCTGCGCAATCGCATCCGAATGGAGCTCATACCCGCGCTTCGAAGCACTTTGCCCGGGTTTGCGCGCCAAGCCTCACGCAGCATGGCGCATCTACGTCAAGCTGCGAGTCGTTTGGAGGAAGCGAACCTTCGGCACGGGCAACAAAGTGAGCCGCAAAATCAGCCGCAGGAGGCGAAACCCCTGGCTGTACTCATTCCTGCCGCCGAGGCGGCCAGTATTAGCCGCAAAGCCCTACAAGCACTTGGCGAGGCAGAGCAGGCAGCGGTCTTGCGCGCGTGGTTGCGCGAGCGCGGCGTCAAAGTCCCCAGCCAAGCCAAGCTCGCTGAAATCCGCAAGCAGTTGCTGGAAAGCAAGGTCGGGCCGGTGAGCCTCCCCCATGAAGGCAAAAACCTGCGCCGGGTGCGAGATCGGCTATGGATAGAGGAGGAGAGCGCGGCACGAGTCGGCGCAGGGCCTCGGGCAGGCGACAGGGAAGGGTCAAGTGTAGGGTCAGGTGTGGACCCAAAGGCGGGCAAACATGGGTCAGATGTCCGCGCCTCCATGACTCCGATCAGCGCGTACCGAACGAACAGCGCGAACAGCTCGATCAGTGCGATCAGTGCGATCAGTGCGATCAACCCAGAGCGCACCGCACGAGGCTGGATCTGCCCCTTACCGGGGTTTCGTGGCATGCTCCTCGTCAAAGCGCGCGTAAAGCGGGGTTCAGCGCCGCCAAACGAGCGTCAGCTCGCCGCTTTGCGAGTGTCGGCGCCCCGCAGTGCGCAGAAAATGCGTCTGGAGCCGTACTCGCCCCGTAAAACCCTCAAAAACCTCTTTCAGGCGGCCGGTATTCCCGCCGAACTGCGCAAGCGTTTGCCTTGTATCAGCATGGGCGAAGAGATCCTGTTTGTTGCAGGCTTAGGCACGGCGCCAGACTCCCCCTGGAAATTCGAGTTCTTGCCTGATTTATAATCGAAGGCTTTGCGCAGCGGGGATCCCTCCTGGCCGCCGACTCAACCCAAGATCATGGCATTAATCGTTCACAAATACGGCGGCACCTCGATGGGCTCTGTGGAGCGCATCAAGAACGTTGCACAGCGCGTTGCCAAATGGCATCGCGCCGGTCATCAAATGGTGGTCGTCCCTTCGGCGATGTCGGGCGAGACCAATCGCCTGCTTAAAATTGCCAGCGAAATTGTCGCGGGCAGTGGCCGCGAAGCCGACCCGCGCGAACTCGACCTGATCGCTGCCACCGGCGAGCAAGTCTCGGTCGGTCTGCTGGCCATCGCCTTTAAAGCCATGGGTGTCGACGCCGTGTCCTACGCTGGTTGGCAAGTGCCCATCAAAACCGACTCGGCCTTCACCAAGGCGCGCATTGAGTCGATTGACGATGCGCGCGTGCGTGCCGATCTTGATGCCGGCCGGGTGGTCATCATCACCGGCTTTCAAGGCGTCGACCCGAACGGCAATATCACCACGCTTGGCCGAGGCGGCTCCGACACCTCAGCCGTGGCCGTAGCCGCGGCGCTCAAAGCGGAGGAATGCCTTATCTACACCGATGTCGATGGTGTCTACACCACCGACCCGCGCATCGTCCCCGAAGCCCGTCGTCTCAGCAAAGTGACCTTCGAAGAAATGCTCGAAATGGCCAGCCTCGGCTCGAAAATATTGCAGATCCGCTCGGTAGAATTCGCCGGTAAATACCGCGTCAAAACCCGTGTGCTCTCCAGCCTAACCCCCCATGACATGGACCTGGCCACCGAAGCCACGTCCGGCACCTTAATCACCTTTGAGGAAGACGAAGCGATGGAAAAAGCCGTGATCTCCGGCATTGCCTTCAACCGCGATGAAGCCAAAATTACCCTGATCCAGGTCCCCGACAAACCCGGTATCGCCTTCTCGATCCTTGGGCCCGTGGCTGCAGCCAACATCGATGTCGACATGATCATTCAGAACCAGTCCATCAATGGCACCACCGACTTCTCCTTCACGGTCCACAGAAACGAGTTTAAAAAGACCATGGAAGTCCTGAACAGCCAAGTGAAGGACAAAATCAATGCCAAAGAAATCATCGGTGACGACAAAATCTGCAAAGTCAGCCTGGTCGGCATTGGTATGCGCTCGCACGTAGGCATCGCCAGCCTGATGTTCGAAACCCTGGCCAAAGAAAGCATCAACATCCAGATGATTTCCACCTCTGAGATCAAGACCTCAGTCGTGATCGACGATAAATACATGGAACTTGCCGTTCGTTCCCTCCATAAGGCTTTTGGTTTAGAACAAGCCGCGTGATAAGATTCGGCCCGACTCGAGTGATTGCCTGAACGATTGTAAAAAGCAAACGCTTGTAAAGAATACGGAGATGTGGCCGAGTGGTCGAAGGCACTCCCCTGCTAAGGGAGCATGCGAGCTAAAACTTGCATCGAGGGTTCGAATCCCTCCATCTCCGCCAGAGATCGGTTTTTTGTAGTTCGATAAAGACCGAAAAAACCCCTAGAAGCCCCTACACACGGGGCTTTTTTGTTTTCTACGGTCCGATAGTGTCTATTGCAATCTTGAGCACTTTGGGGGTAAGGTTGGGGGTATCGAGGCCAAACCGTGGGGGTATTTGTCCGAATCACCCTTTTTCGGCCTGATCCATGGCGCTCACAGACTTGGCGGTAAAGAAAGCGAAGCCGACAGACAAGCCCTACAAGCTTGCCGATTCGCAAGGTCTGTTTGTACTGGTGAACCCAAGCGGATCAAAGTTGTGGCGTTGGAAGTATCGAGTATCTGGACGCGAAAAACTGATGGCCTTGGGCGCTTATCCTGATGTGTCGCTCGACAAGGCCCGCGAACAGCGCAACATGGCCCGCAAGCAACTCAAGGGCGACCTCGACCCCATGGTGGCGCGAAAGGAAACCAGAAGGGCGAAAGCGCTGGCTCTTGAGCAATCGTTTCAATCGATTGCCCGTGCATGGTGGCAAAAGTGGAAGGGCGCACGATCTGAGCGACATGCGGAATATGTACTCAAGCGATTGGAAGCTGATGTTTTCCCCGACATTGGGGCGCGGCCCAACTCCGAATTGCAGTCGCCCAACTGGCCAAAGGTGGGGGAATTTGAAGTGGCCATCGGGGTGTGGGTACCTCGTCGCCAACGGATCGCAAAGATTTACCAACCTCGCAACCGTCGCTCGTGCCGTGGTGAGCTGATTCAGATTGACGGTTGCGATCACCGGTGGTTCGAAGAGCGCAGCCCAGCCTGTACCGCATTGGTTTATGTCGATGATGCGACCAGTCAAATTATGGAGCTTTACTTCACGCACTCCGAGGCGACCTTCACGTATTTCGGGGCCACTCGGGCCTATCTGGAGCGCCATGGCAAGCCGATGGCGTTTTACAGTGACAAGGCCAGTGTCTTTAGGGTAAACAAGCCTGACGCCTCTGGTGGAGACGGTCATACCCAATTTGCACGAGCCATGTTTGAGCTCAATATCGAGGGTATTTGTGCCAACAGCAGCCAAGCAAAAGGGCGAGTCGAGCGCACTCACCTCACGCTCCAAGATCGGCTAGTTAAGGAACTCAGATTACGCAACATTAGCTCCATCGATGCAGCTAATCTTTACATGCCAGAGTTCATCGCAGACCACAATCGGCGCTTCGCCAAGCCCCCTAAAAACAGCCATGATGCCCATCGTCCCCTGCGAATTGAAGACAACCTAGAGCTGATCTTTACCTGGCGTGAACCACGTTGCGTATCGAAGAGCTTGACGATTCAGTACGACAAGATGCTTTACCTCCTGGAAGACACTCCAGCGCATAGGGAGCTCTCCGGGCACTACATCGAGGTTTACCATTACCCAGACGGAAGAATCGAGCCTAGGGCCAACGGAGCCGTCCTTGCCCACACATTGTTTGATCGACTGAGCGAGATTGATCAAGGTGCGATTGTCGATAACAAGAGGCTTGGCCACGTGCTTCAAATGGCTCAACTGGTTCAGGCCAATCGAGACAATCGGCGCTCACAATCAATACCATCGATCAACGGGGTACCAAGAAAACGCGGGCAAACTCCAGGGAAGAAAACCTCCTTGGAACTGGATCAAACCGACCTCCTCCAAGCACTGCAAGTCATGAAAGAACAGCGCCCTGACCGAGGCCAGCAAGGGTTAAGAGGAAAAGAAGTTTTCCAATAAAGAAACCCTAAAATCGGACATTTCAACTTAGCCAGAAAGCGGACATTTGAAGTCAGCCTTGACACATAAGTCTAACTGTCGATCAATACCTGTTCTCAACATCCGGTTCGACAAGAATCACACGCCCTAAGCGACGCCCTAAACCGGAAACCGACCAACCACTAAACGATGTATCCGTTGAGCCTCCTGATCGGTACTGGCGCTCAGTGGCTTCACGTCCGCCCGCCCAGGGCCACTGAAGAGTAATTGCTTCAAGTCGCCCTTCACCTCCACTGGGAAGCGTTTCGTGTTGCCACCGGTTTGAACCGGGCTATCGTAAAACGCCTTCATGGTTGGATCAACTTTCAGCGCGTAAAGCTGATCGACGTTCTTGGGCATTACCTGGGTCTGCAATGCCACCGAGAGGTTCTGCAAGTAGAACTTCGCACCCGGGGTCTGAGCACTCGCAAACACGCTTTGCGCCTGCCCAGAGGCGATAAACGCCCCTTGGCCGTTCACGTCGAGATGCAGGTGGCCTAAGTCCACATCGGTTAACACCATGCTCTGCAGGTGGCCCATGACCCGTAACCATGGCAGCTTCACGCGATCCAGCCACAGGGTGGTGTCTGGTCCAATCGAGGCCATGTACAGGTCTTGGAGCGTCGCCACTTCAATCAATACCCACGCCCCTTGAACGGGCGCAGGTTTGGTCAGCGTGAGTTTGAGATCTTGTGGCTTAGGGTCGAGCGTTTCGACGGTGCTGGGCTGAAGCGGGTCAATGGCGACTGATTGGCTCCCGCGAGTCACGCGATTTTCTTTGCCAGGGCGAATAATCACCGCAAGATTTTCGCCATGAATATGTAAACTACGCAAATTACCTAAGCGCCCGGTCGATAAATCAAACGGGCGGGCCTGCGATTGACGCAGGGTTTGCATTTGTTGAGAGAACGGCCGATCTAGAATCTTGGGTCGCTCTGGGCCTTCGGTGCTATTGGCAGCACTCACAGAATGAGCTCGCGATGCCAAGGCCGCCCCAAGTGCCGGGCCAAGTTGCAACAATCGTGGCCACGAAATTTGCGGAGTGGCACAACCTACCAAGGCTCCAAGAGTTGCACGTCGCGCGTTTTGTTGTAAGCGATCACTACCATCCGCCATTTACTTGCGCTCCACCCTCGCCGCCTTAGAAGCAGGCGCAGCTTTAACGGGCTTAGTCACCTCGGGCGGCAACAAGCGAATCTGCGCAAAGCTATCCAACTTGTCATCAGGCAAGGCTCCCTTGGTCTTGATGATCAGCTCATAGACCTTACGCACGCCATTCGGCTCACCCTCCAAGCGATAGGTGGCCAAG
>JAYUOT010000019.1:0-20604 GCA_043760705.1 Betaproteobacteria bacterium | reverse complement strand
GCCCCTGCTGTACTTCATGATCCTGGCCCAAGGCCTGATCGGATACGGCATCACGGCGGTGTTTGGTGCCATCCCCGCTGAAATTTTTGAGGGGAAACACTATGGGTCAATTTTTGGCGTACTCATGCTGATCGCCATCAGTGGCGGAGCCGCAGGCCCCTGGTTAACCGGTGTCTTGTTTGATTACACCGGCAACTACGTTGCGGCCTATTGGGCCGCTATGGGGTGCAGTTTGTTCGCCTGCTTCACCATCTACTTTGCTGCACCGGGCAAGGTGCGGGCGGTGGCCGGACGCATGCAATAATCGCGTTCGGTCACCCCCGCCACCGCATCACGTTAACCCGCCAAGGGCTTAAACCGAATCCGCTTAGGCTTGGCCCCCTCTTCACCGAGGCGACGCACCTTGTCCGCCTCATACTCTTGATAGTTGCCATTGAAGAAGGTGACCTGCGAGTTACCTTCAAAAGCCAAAATATGGGTGGCTATTTTGTCCAGGAACCAACGGTCGTGCGAGATGACCAAGGCACAACCCGCAAACTCGAGCAGCGCGTCTTCCAGGGCGCGCAGTGTTTCGACGTCCAGATCGTTGGAAGGTTCGTCCAACAGCAGGACGTTGCCGCCCACCAGTAAGGTCTTGGCCAGGTGCAAGCGACCACGCTCACCCCCAGATAGCGAACCCACTTGCTTTTGTTGATCCGCGCCCTTGAAGTTAAAGCGACCAATGTAGGCGCGCGAGGCAATCTCGTGACGGCCGACGGTAAGAATGTCAGACCCCCCGGAAATCTCTTCCCAGACCGATTTCTCGGCGCTCAGAGCTTCACGGGATTGATCCACAAAGGCCAGCTTGACGGTTGAACCAATGCTCACTTCGCCTTTATCCGGTGTTTCGGTGCCAAGAATTAAACGGAATAAGGTCGATTTACCGGCACCGTTCGGGCCGATGATGCCAACAATCGCGCCCGCAGGAATGGCAAAGCTGAGATCGTCAATCAACAAACGATCCCCAAAGCCTTTGCTGACCCCTTTGAATTCGATGACCGACACGCCGAGACGCTCCGCCACCGGAATGAAGATCTCGGAAGTCTCATTACGCTTTTGATACTCGAAAGAGCTCAATTCCTCAAAGCGCTGCAAACGAGCCTTGCTCTTGGCTTGGCGACCTTTCGGATTTTGGCGAACCCACTCCAACTCTTTGGATAAAGCTTTTTGACGGGCCGACTCCGAGGATTCTTCTTGCTTGAGACGGTCCCCTTTTTGCTCTAGCCAAGACGAATAGTTGCCTTTCCAGGGAATACCGGAGCCACGGTCCAGCTCCAGGATCCACTCGGCCGCGTTGTCCAGAAAGTAACGATCATGGGTAATGCCGACCACCGTGCCCGGGAATTTTTTGAGAAACTGCTCCAGCCATTCAACGCTTTCAGCATCCAGGTGGTTGGTAGGCTCATCAAGCAGAAGCATGTCGGGCTTAGAGAGCAAAAGGCGGCATAGCGCCACACGACGTTTTTCACCACCTGAGAGATGCGCAATGCTGGCTTCCCACGGAGGTAGGCGCAGCGCATCAGCGGCGATTTCCATTTGGTAGGCCGCATCGCTGCCCCCCATGGCGATAATGGCTTCGTACTTGGCTTGTTCAGCGGCAAGCGCATCGAAATCCGCATCCGGCTCAGCATAAGCCGCGTAAATATCGTCAAGCTTCTTTTGGGCGGACATGACGTCACCCAGGCCCTCCTCCACGATCTCTTTTACCGTCATGCTTGGATCGAGCTGCGGCTCCTGAGGCAGATACCCGATTTTTAGTCCAGGCATCGGTACGGCTTCACCCTCGATCTCTTTGTCCAGACCCGCCATGATCTTGAGTAGCGTGGACTTACCCGAGCCATTCAGGCCCAAAACACCGATCTTGGCACCAGGAAAGAAAGACAAGGAAACATCTTTGAGAATTTGACGCTTCGGCGGCACGATTTTGCCGACCCGATTCATTGTATATACGTATTGAGCCATTGTGATGCGCTAGTGACCAAATTGGAGAAAGACCAGGATTATCGCCCGGAATGCTTAAAGGCCACTAAATGCGAATCGCGGCCGGTCCCCACAGGTTGAACGCCTTGTAATCAAAAGACCAGTGTCCGGCCGGCTGCCCAAAGGGCACTTGCTCCAACTCAGCGGAAATTTCAACCATATTTCCGTCAGGGTCATGCACAAAGATAAACAAGTTGTTGCCGACGCCGTGGCGCCCCGCGCCCCAGAAAATCTTGGTCCCACATTGCGCAAAATGATCCGCCCAGTCACGGATCCCGTTCCAATCGGGCGCTTCAAAGCTGAAATGGTCCAGGCCTGGTTGGCCATTGCCAAACAGGGCGAGCACATGATGCTCTTCAGTGCCCCGCATAAAAGTTGAGCGCAGCTTACGGTCTTCACCGGTCACATAATCGGACAACGCGAAGCCAATCTTATTCTGATAGAAAGCGGCCAACTCGGAGATGCGTGACGAGCCCAGGCCAAAATGCTGCAAACGCGCCAGTAGAGGGTGAGCCTGGGTGACGGCCTGATCAATCACCCGCTTATGTAATCGGGAACCCATGCCGAAAACAATTCGATTTCCTTCAGGATCTGTAATCGCCATGGCTTTTTTAAAAATCGGGTGTTGCTCTACTGTCACAGCCTCAAATTTTCTCAAAATGAGACAAGCCTGAGGCCAGCGGGGTGCAGACACTTCCAGACCTATTTCTCTCAATCCAGGATGATCTGCTTTGCTTAAGATGATCTGCCGTTGTCGTCCACAAAACAACAGGCTGTCAGAGGACAGTAAGCCCGCAAGCCCAGACACTAATACCGGTTCGCCGCCTGCCGTATCTAGCTTGAACACGGCAGGCAGGCCGAGTTGCTCCCGATAGAACAAGCCCATCGCCGCAAGATTTTGTGTGTTGAGGTGAACATAGGCGAGCGTACACATTGACGAGAGACCTGTAAGGAACAGAAGAGTGGCAGCAAAGTGCATGTAACCAAACACAAGAAACTCCGCCAAGCCTTTCATTTGACAGAGATTTTGCTTTGAAAGCAATTCACACAGTGATACTGTAACGAAATATCAGTGGAGGAGGAAGTTTCACTGGTTCAGCGATCCCAACCCGTTTGGGTGTCAAGAAAGTTTAACGAGGAGATTTCATGGCGACAAGCTTTACGCTGAACGGACGTTCCGTCTCAGCCAATTCAGAACCGGATACCCCGCTCTTATGGGTGATTCGAGACGAACTCGGCCTCACTGGTACCAAATTTGGTTGCGGTGTGGCTCTTTGCGGTGCTTGCACCATTCACGTGAACGGCGCCCCTGGCCGCGCCTGCGTCACCCCAGTGTCGGCCATTGCCGGTCAACAAATTTCGACCATTGAGTCGCTCGGTAGTGCAAACACTCATCCGCTTCAAAAGGCCTGGATCAAGCATGACGTACCTCAGTGCGGTTATTGCCAGTCGGGTCAGTTAATGGCGGCGACAGCACTGCTTTCTAAAAACAAGAACCCGTCCGACAAAGACATCCAAGATGCTATGAGCGGCAATCTATGCCGTTGTGGCACCTATGGTCGTATCGCCGCAGCGATTAAAGACGCTGCTGCAGAAATGCGCGGTTAAGGAGAACAGACCATGACTATTAATCGTCGCGATTTCGTAAAAACAGGCACCATCGCCACCACCGGCTTGATCCTGGGCGTGAATCTGCCTATGGGGCCAAAGTCGGCGCAGGCTGCTGGAACCGTTTACACCCCCAATGCTTGGGTTCATATTAGTGATGACAATATCATCACTCTGATCTCTGCACGTTCAGAAATGGGTCAAGGGGTTTACACCTCAATGCCTATGCTGATTGCCGAAGAACTGAGCGTTCCGATTGACAAAGTGAAAGTAGCCATAGCCCCTCCTGGTGCGGCTTACGCCAATGCCTTCCTGGGTGCGCAAATTACCGGTGGCTCCACATCTGTGCGTGAAGGCTGGGAAAAGCTTCGCTTGGGCGGCGCCCAGGTTCGTGAAATGTTGCGTGAAGCAGCCTCCAAGAAATGGGGTGTTGCCATGGGTCAGGTCATTGCCAAAGACGGCATATTGACTGGACCAAGCGGTCAAAGCGCTACCTATGGTGCGATGGCTTCCGATGCTGCCAAGCTCAAAGTGCCCGAAAAGGTCGCCCTTAAAGATCCGAAAGACTTCACCATTATTGGTACACCGGTCAAGCGCCTGGATACGGCGATGAAGGTCAACGGCACAGCAGTGTTCGGTATCGATGCCAAGTTGCCCGGCATGGTATACGCTTCAGTCGTTCAGTCCCCAGTAATTGGCGGCAAAGCCACGAGTTTCGACGGCAGCAAAGCCAAGGCCATGCCTGGTGTGATCGACGTCGTCAATATTGGCGACGGCGTTGCCGTGGTGGCCAATAGCTACTGGCAAGCCAAGAAGGCTCGTGAGGTCGTCACCGTGCAATGGGACGCAGGCGCCGGCGCCAACCTCAGCACCGCCAGCATGTGGGCCTCCACAAGGGCGGCTGCCGACAATGGCAAGCTGTTCCATGTGAACACCACTGGCAACTACGAAACCGCGGTGCGCGGTGCGGGCAAGGTCATGAGTGCGGAATACACCGTTCCCCATCTGGCCCACGCTCCACTTGAGCCGATGAACTTTCTGGCCAGCTTTAGCAACGGCAAAGTTCACCTCATCGGTCCCACCCAGTTCCAACAGGGTGTGACGGGTGCCGTGAGTGCGGTGCTCGGCGTCAAGCCCGAGGACATCACGGTCGAAACCACCTTCCTGGGTGGCGGCTTTGGTCGTCGTATTGAGCTCGATTTTGTGATTCAGGCCGCTTTGATCTCCAAAGCAGTTGGTCGCCCGGTCAAATTGTTGTGGACACGCGAAGACGACATGACGCATGACTTCTACCGTCCTTTGTCGTTAAATCGTATGCGCGGCGTCATCGATGCCGGCGGCAATGCCGTCGCTTTTGGACATCAGATCACGGCCCAGTCCGTCACACAACGCGCCTTCGGCCTGCCGAAAGACGTCGCGGATCCGTTCGTGCTGGAGTATGCAGTCCCTCCTTATGAAGTACCCAACACTTCAACCAGCTTGGTCATGCACGACACCGGTTCACGTGTGGGTTATTGGCGTTGCGTCAGCCACTATCAAAATGCCTTTGCAAATGAAGGCTTTATCGATGAGATGGCCGTTGCTGCAGGCAAAGACCCGGTCGCTTTCCGTCTTGATTTGCTCAAGAACAAGCCTCGTTTCGCCAATGTGCTTCGGCAAGTGGCAGAACGCGCCGGCTGGGGCAAGCCTCTGCCCGCAGGTCGCGCGCAAGGCGTGGCTTTGATGGACGGATACGATACCTACATGGCGATGGTTTCGGAAGTGTCCCAGGGTAGCGACGGTGAAATCCGTGTGCACAAGATCACGGCCGTGACCGATTTGGGTCAAGTGGTCAATCCTGACATTGTTGAAGCGCAAATTATGTCTAGCGTGATCTACGGCCTGAGCTCGGCACTGTATAACGAGATCACCTATGACAAGGGTGTGGTTCAGCAGACCAACTTCAATAACTATCGCGTCATGCGCATGAATGAAGCGCCAGTCATTGACAGCGTCTTGGTCAAGAGCATGGAGAAGCCTGGTGGTATTGGCGAGCCTGGAACCGCGGTGTCTGTGGCGGCTACGGCGAATGCCGTATCGAAGCTGCTTGGCAAGCGTATTCGTAACTTGCCCATGACGCCTGAGAAACTGCGTCAGGCCTGATTCGGCGAAGTTTTTGCTTGCAAGGTGCGTCCGCAAGGACGTACCTAAAAGTAAAGTTCAACCCTCGTTGCGAAAGCGGCGGGGGTTTTTCTTTGATGGCCAACACTTTGCCTCTAGTTCAAAAACCAGCGCCCAAAACGCTCCCGAATCCAAACCTCGGCCGCTGGGTCGGGCATGGCCAAAAGATCAACGCCAAACTCATCGTCGTCAGGACTGGATGCGAACATCACCTCAGCCATGGCCCGCCCAATCGTTGGCCGAGGATGCAGATCGGATCGGTACCAATGACCCCTCTCCACTGAGCTCGTGATGCCTTCCAAGCTCACCCGGTTCGGAGTGTAGAAGTCGTAGAACCTCAGCCGACCTTGACAGGTTTTGCGCGCCTCCTGCATGGCCGCAAGGATCGCCAGCTTTCGAGCCAGGAGCATTTCATTCTTGGGCTCCTGATGAAAAGCCAGGGCGTGATGAGGGGTGAGGTAACCAATCGTCGTCACACCGCTTTGACAGGCCGCGGCCAGTGCGCTTTGCAAATAGCCGAGATAGCTTTTCTGCTCTGCCAGGGCTGAGAGGCTCGCGTCCCGTTTGGGAGTCTCAGGGAAGACACCTTGTTGACGCTGGCGCTTATATTCTGCGATCGCCACACCGTGTGCTTTGTAATCGGCGCGATCATAGGCTCGCAAAATATCCTCTTTCGCCCGACCTTTTTGTGCTTCGGCCATCAACTTCAAGGAAGATATGTTCGAGGCAAGGGCCGCGCCAGACAGGGTAATGGCAAACATTCGGTGCCACGCTTTCAGCGGGTTGGCACGGCCGTCGGGTTTCACGCTCAAGATATCTTCATTAAAACCATACTGAGTGGGCGGGCGACGCTGATAAGCGGAGAAGGAGTCGAGATTCAAGATGACGGTGTCTAGTGTGCCCGCCGCTAAGGCCGATTGCAGAAAGCGCAAGTTCTCATAAGGCTGAGCTCCCGAGGCGGCGAAGTTGAAAAACTCGCGACCGAAGAACTGAGTCATCTCCTCATAGTCAAAAGCGTCGCGCGCCCAGGACGCGCCAAACACCGCCACCCTGGGTTTCAGCTCATCAAAAAGAATCGGCTTATAGCTTCGCTCCCAGCCCACATTGTTTTGAAGAATGCGCTGATTTTTTGGCGCGGCAATGATCTTGAAAATATAAAGATTAAAGCTTGCCACCCATAAAAATAGAACGGACACGGTGATACCAAAGACCCAGAGGTGCCGTCGGCTTTTTCTCTTATCGTGGTCCGACGGCAAGTGGCTGTGCCTTTCGTCACCAAGGGCTCCTGAGACGGGTTCGGTGCGATCCAGCATCAAAACTGAAAGTAAATGAAGGGACTCAGGTTGGAGAGCGCAAACCACGCCACTGAGAAACTTAGGGCAGCGAGGATGGCCCAAAACGAGTTCAAGCGATAGGCCCACCACGGGTGCGCCACTGGCGGAGTCTTGAGCGAAGCGTCATGCGCAAAGGCATTGGCCCGCCCCGCCACACTTGACGAAGTTCCTGACGAAGTTCCTGAAGTTGGCCTAAGATTGTGACCGCCGAGATAGCGTTCGGCGTGTAGATAGGCTGCGAAGCGCTGAAACAACTGCACGGTATTCGGCAAACACCAGACCAAGACGAAGTACAACCAGATAAAGGTGACGACACCGTAAGTCGTCGGGGTGAAGGAAGGATGATCGGTGATCAAGAACATGGCCTTCAACACTCGTAACGCAGTCGACAAATCGACTGCGCGAAAAAACACCCAGGCAATGGTCACCAGGACATAGACCCCCAGCACGGCGAGCATATGCCTGAAGGCCTTCGCGACGCGACTCTGACCGCCGAGAAACTGTCCCCACTGCCAGCCGGAGCGAACGTAGCCATGGTTGATCACCAAAAATAACCCGTGTAATCCGCCCCAGACCAAGAAAGTAACGTTCGCACCATGCCATAGACCGCCCAAGAGCATCGTGGTCAACAAGGCGCACAGGGTCCTCTTGAAGCCATGACGATTGCCTCCCAAACTGATGTAAAGATAGTCCCGCAAAAAGTTGGACAAGCTAATATGCCAGCGCCGCCAGAACTCGCGAATACTGGACGCCTTATAGGGCGAGAAGAAATTAATGGGGAGCCGAAAACCAAACAAGAAGGCGAGGCCTACGGCCATGTCGGAATAACCCGAAAAATCGAAATAGATTTGAAAACTATACGACATGGCACCGATCCAGGCATCCATAAAACCGATGGGAGCGCCGCTTGCAGCCGTATTGAACAAATGATCGGCATAGGGACTGATTTGATCGGCAAGAATTGTTTTCTTGAAGAGCCCGGCTGAAAAAATCGCAAAGCCGACCGCGAGGCCCAACGGGTTCAGCGACCAGGCATTTTTTTTCTCTCTAAGCTGATACAGAAAGTCCGATTGAGTCACGATGGGCCCAGCGATAAGCTGTGGAAAAAACGCGATAAAGAAAAGAAAGTCGGAAAACAGGACTTGCCCCACTTTGCCACGATAGGTGTCGACCAGGAAACTGATCTTCTGAAAGGTAATAAAGGAAATGCCGATGGGCAACAAAATGTGCTGTAGTGGCCACTGAGCCCCAAGACCCCAATTGAGGCTGCTAATCAAGAAATCCAAATATTTGTAATAGCCAATCAGTCCTAAATTCAGTGCCACCCCCAGCCCAAGCCACTGATGCGCGCGGGCCTGACCCAGGTTCTTGCGAATCAAGCCCGCTAATCCATAGTTGACCATCACCGAGGCGCCCAAAAGCACAAGATAAGCGGGAATCCAGAACCCGTAAAACACCAGTGATGCGACGGTAAGGAAATGTTTGGGCGCGCGGCTTTCATCGAACCGTGCCGCTACAGCGTAGCCGAGAAGAACGAGCAAGAGGAACACCAAAAACGCGTGAGATGAAAAAACCAAGAGCGGCCGTAAAATCTGAGGGTTACTGAAAACTGCTTTTTGGACCTGGCTCTAGCGAGCTGCGTCACCCCACTAGCGGACCACCCAGAGCATGATTTTGCTCTCCTTGAGCAAGCCGACTTTCTTGTCAGGCGCAGCGATGCGCTCCGTTTGGGTCGGAACCCAATCCCCCATATCCCAATCGTGCGAAACGATACGCGTGCCGGGTTTGAGCTTTTCTAAAGCGGGGCGCAGCTTCATGTTCACGTCCGGCAGAAGATACAGGGTGATGACGGTGGCCTGACTCAAATCAGTATCAAACAGGTCCTGCACTTTAAAGTCTACCAAGTGATCAACTTTGGCGATTCTGGCATTTTCTTTGCTGCGCCAGACCAACTGAGGATCGATCTCAACGCCCAGACCACGGGTGCCACGTTTGAGCGCCGCCGTGATAGGGATACGGCCGTCGCCGGAACCAAGATCCAACAAAAAATCAAGGTCCGACACGCCGGCCATCTCCAAAATTTTGAGCACCACATTGTCGGGCGTGGTGACAAACGGAACATCTAAATCTTGCATGACCAGAGATCGAGGCACTGGCCCAATGACCCCCGTGCAGCCGAAAGTGAGGACTGAGGCCAAGCCAAGCCAAGCGGACGTTTCGACCAAGCTTGCATAGCTCGCAATCGCCGAAAGATTCAGGGTCACCGCCGTCGCTAACGCATTTTTTAAAAATTCTCGACGCATATTCTTGAGCACTTATTTCGGGTGTGGTGGTAAAAGCACAGGCTTAGCAGCAATGACCCCTCTCAAAGTCTTTCCGACCCGAGCGATCTCGACCCCGCAAAGGCCAACACCCCGCGATAGCCAAAAGTAAAGACGCGCGGGCGAGTTAGGGAGAGAATATAAGCTAATCTGCCAAGTGCCCGTGCAACGTACCGCCCTACTGAACCCAGGTCAATCATGAATCTCAGCGATCTCTCCCACTTCATTCAGCAACAATGGGACCAAGACATCCTGCCGCGCTTGGTGGAGTACGTCAAAATCCCAGCGAAGTCTCCAGCTTTTGATGCCAGTTGGTCCGCCCACGGCCATCTGGACCAGGTCATTACTTTGGCTCGTGACTGGGCGAGAAACTTTCCGAACCAAATCGCCGGGCAAAAAGCGCTGGCGGGGCTGACGCTCGAAGTGATCAACATCGAGGGCAAAACACCTTGCATTTTCTTCGACTTGCCGGCCACCCAAGGTCTGGGTTGCGATCAAACCATTCTTTTTTATGGCCATCTCGACAAGCAGCCGGAGATGAGCGGCTGGCGCGAGGGTCTGGGTCCCTGGACACCGGTCATTCAAGACGACAAGCTTTACGGGCGGGGTAGCGCCGATGATGGCTATGCCTTATTCGCAGCTCTCACGGCCCTGGCCGCCGTTGATTTACAAAGTGCTGCCCGGCCTCGATGCGTGGGCCTGATTGAAACTTGCGAAGAAAGTGGCAGCTTTGACTTGCCTGCCTACCTTGAGCTCCTCAGCCCGAGACTGGGTGATGTCAAGCTCGTGATTGGTCTTGATTCTGGTTGCGGTAATTATGATCAATTATGGGTGACGACTTCGTTACGTGGATTGATTGGCGGTGTACTGAGCGTTGAGATCTTGGAAGAAGGTGTGCATTCCGGCATGGCCAGTGGCCTTGTCCCTTCGTCTTTCCGTATCGCCCGCAAACTACTCAACCGGATTGATGATGTCGAGAGCGGACGAGTATTGTCTGAGATCTTTCACGCCCAGGTTCCCTCTGAGCGCAGGCTGCAGGCCGAAAACGCGGGTAGCATTCTTGGCGACAGCGTTTGGACTACTTTTCCATGGGTAGGCTGCTCGCACGAGCCCGGCCAGGCGCGCGGTGGGTCTTCAGTCCACGCGGGCGTGTCGACCGCCGGACTGTATGCCATGCCCACAACCACCGATCCCGTCGAAGCAATCTTGGCGCGCACCTGGCGTCCCGCGCTCTCTGTCACCGGTGCTGCCGGCCTGCCTCAACCCGATGAAGCGGGCAATGTGTTGCGACCACGCACCGCCTTGAAATTATCCATGCGACTCCCTCCCACTGTAGATGGCGAGCGAGCCAGCGCCCATTTGAAAAAACTATTGGAGGACAACCCTCCCTACAACGCCCGGGTCAGTTTCAAAACCGATTGGGCGGCTAGCGGCTGGAATGCACCGCCGACAGCACCCTGGCTGGCTGGCCTTCTGGAAAACTGCTCCCAACAACACTTTTCCAAAAGCGCCGCCTACATCGGCGAAGGCGGCACGATACCCTTTATGAATATGCTGGGCGCTTACTTTCCCCAGGCGCAGTTTTTAATCACCGGAGTCTTGGGGCCCAAATCCAACGCCCATGGCCCCAACGAGTTCCTGCACATTCCTTATGTCAAAAAGCTGACGCAAGCTGTGGCGAGTGTCGTCGCTGGGATGGCCAGCACACCACAATTTACCGGTTAAGCATCAATCCTCACCACTGGTCGGCTGAATTCGCTCGAGGTCCCCAGAAGGTTTAAAATTTGTTACGAACTCTCAGGGGCGTTTAAATGGCGGGTAATCTCTATCGCGTTTGGGCTTCTTCTCCGACGATTCCGAGCCATCGGGCCTTCGAATTTATCGTCAATCGTGGTCGGCAAGCCATCTTCGTGGGCATTTTGTCTTTATTGCTCGTCTATTCGGTCAGCCGCGGCATGATTCCTGGGCGTCAATTCGCACTACTCTCCATAGTGATTATTGCGCTGATCTATCTACGTTACCGCTGGGTCTTACCCTTCGAAGGGAAAATCCTTGAGCGAAACGAGAGCCTTCGCCTAGAGACAGGCTACTTCAGCTACTCCCTATTAATTGGCTGCGGATTCGCTTTTTGGGGCGTTTTATTGCTGCGCTACTCCCCTGAAATGGGGTCCAGTCTCATCCTTGCGGCCGCCATGGCCAGCATGATGACCTTACATTTTCTCGCTGGAAGTTTCCCTTCCTTCCTGGGGATGACCGCACCTTTAACCCTGGTGGCGCTTCTCACTCAAATCAACCGGGATACGCCTGGCCAGGGGACGCTCACCTATCTGCTCATCTTTTTTTACGGTTTGTCGATTCGCATGCTATTTATGCACCGCCGAGCCTTGTTTTCGATTCTTTCTGAGCGACAGCGTCGCGACTCTCTTGATCGCCAGTATCAGGCCCTTATGGCCAATGATACGGTCGCCATTGCCATCACTGAAGGGCTGGTGATCCTGATGTCCAATCAACGCTTTAGGGAACTGGTGGGAAGAGAGCTTAATATTAGCGATGGTCTTAACCTTACTGAGATTGCGCTCAGGGGTGGTTTGAATCCGAAATACATAGCTCGCCTCACGCCCCGGGTGCATGATCGCGTGCGACGAAAAGGGGCGCTCAAATTCAGCATCGAATTGCATACTGATCGACGCGAAAGTCTTTGGCTCGCGCTAGAGGCTCGCCTCGCCGACCCGGGTAACCCGATTCCCAAATTGCTATGGCTAGTCAGCGACATCACTGCAACCAAGAAAGCGACCGACGAGCTCAGCTTCTTTGCACAACATGATGCGCTGACCGGGCTGGCCAATCGTTATCAATTCATGATCGACGCGCGACGAGCCCTGCAGCAACTGATGGGCGACCCACCAAGTCGAATCAAGGTCCTTCCTCAAGCGACCCCCCCCCCGGGTAGTGAATCTGGAAAATTGGCCTTACTGTCCCTCGACCTCAATGGTTTTAAAATCATTAACGATTGTTTTGGCCATCCCACCGGTGATCGAGTCTTGGTGGTGGTCGCCAAGCGACTGGCCAACGCGTTGCGGCATGAAGACGTCGTGGCGAGATTCGGGGGCGATGAATTTGTAGTCCTGCTTAAAAATATGCAAAGCCGTGCAGAAGCTGCGGCTGTGATGGAAAAACTTAAGGAAGTTATTTGTGCGCCGATCGAATTGGATGACCTCAAGCTTGAGGTAGGCGCCAGTATCGGCTTAGCCATCGCTCCAAGCGACGGGTTCAGCGTTGAATCGCTTCTAGCCCATGCTGATGAACAAATGTACGCTTCCAAGCAGGCCACGAAGCGTGCCAAAGCCATCGCCGAGAACAGGGAAATTAGTGAGCATCCCTTGCTTATCTAGAAAGTGATCGTGGCAAGCGCGTCCCTTCGTCATTGAAGTACCTTGAGCTAAGCTTTGACGCCCCAAACGGTGAGTCGGATGGCGAACGCCGTGGAAAGACCATAGATCACCATGGCGGCCCCCACCAAAGCAAAATAGGGCCATGGCTCTCGCACCCATGTTGCCATCCACGTACCAGCACCGGCCACGACAACCAAACGTAAGGTCGATGCCAGCACAGGGCCGAGCACCTTGCCCGAGCCCTGCGAGGCAAAGTACAAAGTCAATCCAAAGCCGAAAAATCCGAAGGCGGGTCCGGCCCAGCGCAAATACTGGTGGGCCGCGTCGAGTACTGCAGCATCGTTGGTGAACATACCTGCCCAAAGTTGCGGAAACAAAGTGACGACAAGACCCACCACTGCCAGGTTAAGTGCTGAGACCAACCCGGCCGTCCAAGCCACTTTGCGAGCACGAACAAAGTTGCCTGCCCCCACCGCCATGCCGACCATCGGTACCGAAGCCACCCCAATACCGAAGGCGATCGGGATCAAAAGAAATTCCAAGCGTTGCCCGATGCTATAACCGGCCAGAGGCACGATGCCCAGACGAGCCACGAGACCGGTGACCACCAGCACGGCCAACACCGATTGCAAAGGAGACAAGCAAGCCAAAGCGCCGACCTTCAAAATGTCAGCAAAAAGCGGCCATTGCAAGTTCACTCCTTGGAGCTTCATTGTCAGGCGTCCTTGCCCGCTGACCAAATACCAGAGCAAGAATGCAGCGCCTGCACCGTAGGCTACGATCGTTCCGACCGCAACGCCGGTCATACCAAAACGAGGCACCAGCCCGAAACCAAGGCCTAGAACGCCCCCAATCAAAATTTGCGCCAGGGAGGTCACGAGAACCACCAAGGAAGGCACACGCATATTGCCGGTGCCTCGCACCACCGAGGTCAAGGCGTTCATCACCCATATTCCAACCGCGCCGAGAAAGAGAACGCTGGAGAACTTACTGGCTTCAGCGAGCACCTCGCCGCGTCCGCCCAGCCAGTAATAGAACAAGGGGCCCAAGAAAATAAAGATCAGCGCGTAAATCACACCAGCGATCACGCCAATCACCAAGGCGTGCAAGGCGAGGGTGCGAGCTCGCTCAAGGTCGGATGCGCCCAGCGCACGACTGACCGCTGAGGACACCCCTCCACCCATCGCCCCATTGGACATCATTTGAGTGAGCATGGCAAAAGGAAAAACCAGTGCCATCGCTGCCAAAGGGATGGTGCCCAATTGACCGACATACCAAGTCTCGGCAATGCCCACCAACACCGCTACCGACATAGCTAGCACGTTCGGAATTGACAGCCGCAGCAAAGTCGGCAGGATCGCACCGGTGATCAGCGGGTTTGTTTTCGCGAGACCTGAGGCTGAGGGAGAGGTTGAACTCAATGGACGAGGTTCCTTAACAGTCGCTTTGGTCTGGGTTACATTAAAGAGGCGCAGGCTATCTGTCAGTGCTTCCTTCAGTGCAGTCTTCAGTGCATTCTTCAGTATGCAGCCTACCGCCAGCTTTCGCTCGCAATCATTTTGATTTGACCGAAGGCTCAAGAGGTTCAGTATTGGGTGAGGCAGCGACGTTATAGATGACGCGAGCATGGCGCTCGTAGCTAAAGTAGGCCCACATCCAGTTGATCATCACCAAAACCCGGTTTCTAAAACCAATCAAGAAAAAGATGTGCGCGGCCAGCCAAAAGGCCCAGGCCAGCATGCCGGAAAACTTTAAGCCACGCAAATCCACAATCGCAGCAAGTCGGCCAATCGTCGCCAGATTGCCAAAGTCTTGATATCGAAATGATGGTGGGAAGGGTTGCGGCGATGTTCGGGAGGTCGTCTCGTTGTTGGCCGCTCGATCAGTGGCCACACGATGTTGAATCACTTTCGCAACGTACCCGCCCATCTGCTTGGCAGCCGGTGCCACCCCGGGCACTGGCTTTCCATCCTGCAACAAGCTGGCCAGGTCACCGACCACAAAAACATGCGGATGACCGGGTACGCTTAAGTCGGCCTCGACAATCACTCGACCCGCGCGATCAAGCGGCACCTGCAACTGCTTTCCCAGCCTTGACGCCGCCACGCCCGCGGCCCACAACACGGTACGGGTAGCAACTTTTTCATCGCCTAAAAGGTAGTAATCTGAACCGATGTCCTTGACCGCTACACCACACCTCACTTCGACACCGAGTTTTTCGAGCTGAGCAACGGCACTGTGCGACAAACTCTCAGGAAATGCGGCCAAGATTCTCGGACCGGCCTCGATCAATCGCACCTTGGCGCTGGCCGGGTCGATGTGACGAAACTCATTCTTCAAGGTATGGCGCGCAATTTCGGCCAAGGTTCCCGCCAATTCCACTCCAGTAGGCCCACCTCCGACCACTGCAAAATGCAAGCAACTGTCGCGCTCCTCTGAGCTTGTAGCAGATTCTGCCCTCTCAAACGCCAACAAGAGGCGGCGGCGAATGTTGAGTGCATCGTCGAGGGTTTTGAGACCCGGCGCAAAGGCCTCCCAATGATCATGGCCGAAGTAGGCATGGCTGGCACCGCTGGCCAGCAACAGGTAATCAAACGACAGTTGCTGTCCATCCTTCAGGACCATGTGTTTTTGCGCAGCCTCGATCGTCACCACCTCGCCAAGCCGCACCTCTACATTGGCTTGCTTGCGCAAAATATGGCGCAGCGGCGCGGCGATATCGCCCGAGGACAAACCGGCGGTGGCCACTTGGTAAAGCAGGGGCTGGAACAAATGATGGTTTTGTCGATCAATCAAAACAATGTCAATCTCGCAGTGCGCCAAGGCACGAGTCGCCCACAAGCCGCCAAAGCCGCCACCGACCACCAGGAGACGTGGCCTGGGCATGGGTGCAGTCATGCTGGCATACAAACGGGCATTGACGGGACCCGACATCGGAGCCGCCTTCTACTTGAACACCACGGTCTTATGACCATTCAGCAGGATGCGATGCTCCGAATGCCATTTCACCGCACGCGTCAGCACAATACACTCGGTATCGCCACCCGTCGCCGTGAGCGTTTCAGGGTTCATGGAATGATCCACCCGCGCAACGTCTTGCTCAATGATCGGACCTTCGTCAAGATCTCCAGTGACGTAGTGCGCGGTCGCCCCAGTAAGCTTCACGCCCCGGTCATGAGCTTGATAATAAGGCTTGGCACCTTTGAAGCTTGGCAAAAAAGAGTGATGAATATTGATCGCCTGGCCGTGCAATTTCTTGCAAAGGTCATCCGACAAAATTTGCATGTAGCGGGCCAGTACCAGCAACTCCGCGCCTTCAGATTTGAAGATGTCGAACAACTTGGCCTCAGCTTCAGGCTTGGTCTTGGCGGTGACCGGCACATGATGAAAGGGAATATTGTAGGAGGCCGCAAGTTGATAGAAATCGCGGTGATTGGATACGATCGCGCGCACATCCAGGTTCAGTAAACCCGCCTTGTTTCTAAACAGGAGATGATTCAAGCACTGACCGTTCTGGCTCACCATGATGACGGTGGGTGTTGGACGCTCGGCATTCTGGAACTGTGCTTGAATATCGAAACGAGCGCGGACGGGTTCAAAGTCAGCAAGGAGCTTCTCGGACGCGGTCGGCAAATCGAACTGCACCCGCATGAAAAACAAGCCAGTGGCCTTGTCATCGAACTGCGCTGCTTCCGTAATATTGCCTCCTTGTTCCATCAGAAAGCCGGTCACGGCATGGACGATGCCGCGTTGATCGGGGCAGGACATGAGAAGGATGTAGGAAGCGTTCATGATCTCAAACAAAAAATATCGGAACAAGCTAGGATTTTCGCACGACGCCATCGCCGACCCGGCTTGCGCCGAGATAATTCGCCGATTCAAAAAATGAATCGCCGTCTAACCAGGCGTGCAGCATAGGTGTGGCATCGAAACCCCAAAAAATGGGGCTCTCTGGAATCGAAGGACTTGGAATAGTATGACTCGGGCTTGAACTGCTCAGTATGTCGCCGCCAAGAGTCCGGTTAGTACTCGCTGCTTCTGAGGTGAACACGATGGCGCTGGGTACGCCAAACAACCCTCTGGCAATTGCCGCTTCGGTATTCAGGCGTATCTGGTCTTTAACGGCGGCACTTTGCAAATCCGCAGGCTTCACACCGAGCTCGTCAAGCAGCGCCTCCCATGGCGCTTGCTCATCGGGTAAATGTCCGTCCCGCCATACAAAAGCGAAGAGTCGATCCACGACCTTTGGGGTACTGCCCAAAAAGGCACACAGTCGCAACAAAGGTAGAGGATTGAACGGGTGGCGCAGGGGCCAGCTCAGCTTTAGCCCCTCGCGCTGGGCATACCAGGCGACTTGCTGATAGGTGTAGGTGCGCTTGGTAGCCATTTCGGCCGGGCCTTTCTGACCCCAGTGCTTGAGTAAACCGGCAAAAAGCACAGGAGTGCAAATCACCTCAGCACGAGTGCGCAACCCTTCAAGCTGCGTACTTTGCAGCCAGGCGTACGGGGAGATAAAGTCAAAATACCAGTGAATTACTTTCATGTCTGCGGTGCTTTAGAAGTTCTTGAGGTGCTCGCTCAGGGCCTCCATCATAATCCGGGGTTGTTCCATAGAAGGCGAAGCAGTAAACACTCGATCCCGCCCGCTGCGGCCAAGTGGGTAGGCAGGGTGCTGATTCGATCACCTGACAAGGTGATTTCCAAAAGTTACTTGGGTTTCAATCATTCGCTTTAGGTGAGTTGCTGGTGTCAGCGCACTATTCCTGCAACACTGCGAGAAAATCATTGAGTTCAGATTGCCTGGCCAGCATCTCGCGCCGTAGTCCAATGAGTATCAGCACGAGCCCGCTGTCCTGTGCAAGGCCCGACGGCGTCGACATTGAAGTGAGAGTGAGACGTCGCCCCACCATCTGCAGCAATTGCCATTGAAGCGGACGACTACGGTCGCGAACGAAACCTTTGGCACGCAGGATCATAGGCACCGGCCCGCTTGCCATTTTAAGGAGCGTAGCCTCGACGCGCGGGAGATCCAGCGGCGCATCCAGTTCGATAGCCAGACTCTCAAACAGCTCAGCGTTCGCCTGTGACGCCGAAGTTGACTCGCTCAAACGTTTGTATCGAACATCGCCATCGGCCTGCCTCAACCAATGCGATCGTTCATCAGCTCCCCGCGGCATGCTTGCTGATTTGAAAGACTGCGCAGCTTTCAGTTCACGTGCCTCCGTTCCGAGCAACCACTCACATGAATAGGCCGAACGCGGAAGCGTCAATACAGGGCCGGAAAAATCAAGTTCTGGTAGTTGGCTTGATGGTTCAGGGGTGAGGCCTGGCCCAGTGCTGGGGCTTCGCGCACCTTTGGCAACGAGGTCAGACTTGGTAAGCAAAATACAGTCCGCCTGCTGCAACTGCTGACGGACAAGATCACCGACATAGGCATCCTTTAAAAGTCCCTGAATACTCTCCTGATCGGCCAGTACGAAAATGGCGGCCACCTCAAAACTCTGGCTGAGCGCAATTGACTGAGCAATGGGTAGGGGTAAGGCCACCCCACTGCTCTCCACCAGGACATGATCAAATTTGTGGGGCAAGGCAGCCAACTCAAACAAGGCTTCCATGAAGTCGCTGCCAATGCTGCAGCAGACGCACCCGCCTGCGAGGTTGAGCACCGTATCGGTTTGCGATTCAATCAACGCCGCATCGATATTGATATCACCAAAGTCGTTCACCAATACAGCGATTTTGCGCTCGCCTCGGGTTTGGAGGCAGGCATTGATTAAGGTGGTTTTACCCGCACCGAGATAGCCTGCAATCACGGTAACGGGAGTCTGGTTGTGCGCGCTTGTCATCGCGAACGGAGCGATGCGAGGCAGCAGGCCACGGTGTCTCATCAAGCGGCCTGAAAAACTCGACCGCCCTGCACCGTCCCCCAAACGACGATATCCTTCAGTGACTCGGGTGGGACGTTCAGCGGATCGTCCTCAAGTACCGCAAAATCGGCATGCTTACCGGTTTCAATCGAACCTACTTCATGGTCTAGCTTGAAAGTGTAGGCGGGCCCAAGGGTGATTGCATGCAGGGCCTGAGCGACCGAAATTTTTTCGGTTTCCCCCTGCACACGGCCACTGGCGGTGAGACGGTTGACCGCGCACCAGGCCGTAAATAAAGGCCCGAGTGGGGTGACCGGTGCGTCAGAATGAATCGCCAGGGGGACGCCTTCAGCCAAGGCCGTTGCACAGGCATTGGAGCGCAGCGCACGCTCCGGCCCCAGGGTGACGCTGTAATGCGCATCACCCCAATAATAGTGGTGATTTGAAAAAAGATTGGCGCACAGGCCCAGGCCCTTCATGCGTTTGAACTGAGCTTGATTCAGCATTTGGCCGTGTTGAATCGTGAAGCGATGATCCGCTACCGGGCACTCACGCAGGGCCGCCTCGAAAGCATCGAGCGCCATCTCACTGGCTTCGTCACCATTGGTATGGGTGTGAAACTGAATTCCGTGCTTCAAAGCCAGGGCGTAGGCCGCCCGAAGCTGCTCAGGCGCCACATACCAAAGACCGTTCGGCGCACCGTTAAAATAGCCCGGCCATTTCAAGCGAGCGGAAAAGCCCTGGATCGAACCATCCGCGACGGCCTTAATGACCCCCAGCCGAAGCCGATCAATCGACTGCGCCCTGAGTTCCAAGGCTCGCTCAATCATCTGCGGCACAGGCTGCGTCAAAAAACGTAGCAAGGACACAATGCGCACCGGGAATTGAGCTTGGGCGCACACTCTTTTCATCATGTCCACTGCCTCCTGCGGCAAGGGATTGGCGAGGTCGGCCGCCGTGGTGGTACCGGTTCGCACGGCTAGCTTGGCAAAATCATGTAAGCCACGCTCATCGCCAGCCAGCATGTCGCGCTCAACAGCGAGAGGCTTTTGCACCAGGTACATGGCCTCGGGGCCTTTCATTTCGCCCGAAGGAAAACCATCGGTGCCGAGCGGAATGCCCTGATGATTCACGCCGGCTCGTAGCAAGGAGGCCCGACTTAAAGTTTCGCTATTCACATTAATGATGTGCAAGCTGGCATGCCATAAGCCCACGGCCAACTTTTGGCCCAGCCCTTGATCAACCTGATCCAGATCGGTACGCTGACAGCGTGCGCCGCCGAAATAGATTGGATCGAATCCCCAGCCGATCAGAGTGTCCGGTGCTTTACCGGCACGGGCTGTGGAAGCGCTCTCGATCGCCACATTTCGGAGCCGCTCCACCACGGCCTCAATACTCTTCAAGCCCGACCAAACCTTGCCGTCTGGTGCCATCCGGTCGTGATACCCGCAATACACAAAGCGCCACAACACACCTTCAATCAAGTGGCTATGGCCTTCGACGAAACCCGGCATCAGTACCTTTTCGGCAAAACGCGTGTCCAACTCGTAGGGACCCCAGCCTTCCAGCTCCATCAGGCTACCCGCGCCCAGGATGCGCCCATCCCGCACGGCGACATGCGTCGCACGAGGACTGGCCGGATTCATGGTGATGATCTTTCGGGCGCTATAAATTCTGATGTCAGGCATTAAGTTCTCGGGCAATAATGCACGCAGCTTTCGCCGAAACCGCTCTAGTGTTGATAGGCCCTTAGGCAGGCAAACGCGTTTACGACGGGTTACCCAAGAAATCCATCTTGCCAAGCTCCACCCCATTGTGGCGCAGGATGTTGTAGGCCGTGGACACATGGAACCACATATTGGCCATGGCAAAATGCTTGAGATAGGCCTCAGCCTTGAACGTC
>JAYUOT010000018.1:0-7862 GCA_043760705.1 Betaproteobacteria bacterium | reverse complement strand
AGAGTCCGTTCAAAACGCTTGCCGAGTTGGCAGCCCACGCGAAAGCGAATCCCAAAGCGGTCACGGTCGGTACCACCGGCATTGGTTCTGACGATCATCTTGCCATGCTCATGTTCGAGAGGAGTGCGGGTGTATCGATGACCCATGTGCCTTTCAAGGGCAGCTCGGAGACCCGCACAGCAATTACCGGCAAGCACATTATGGTTGCGGCCATTAACGTCGGCGAAGCACAACAGTACTTAAAGGGCGGCTCGCCTCTGCGTTGTCTGGGTCAAATGACCGCCGTTCGCATGTCGGCAGCGCCCGACTGGCCGACCTTCAAGGAGCAAGGCTACAACTTTGAGATGGCTTCTTTACGTGGTATCGCGGCTCCCAAGGGCCTGCCGACCGCCATTCGAGAGCGACTGACCACGGCCATTGAAAAGGCCGTCGCCGATCCCGCGTTTAGGGCTCAAGCTGAACGCGCCTTTGCCCCCGTGCGATATCTAGGACCTGTAGCCTATGAAACCGAGCTGCGCGCCGGCGATGCCCAGTTCAGGCAACTCTGGAAGGAGTTACCATGGACCGACAAGTAGCTCTTCCCTATCCAGCCTTGATACAGACTTCACCGGAGCATTGAAATGAACGACATCCTCATTCGGGGCGGCACTATCGTTGATGGCACAGGAGCAGCGCCCTATCGTGCTGATGTCTCGATCAAGGACGGTCGCATCAGTGAACTCGGAAAAGATGGACTCAGTCTGGGTCAAGCGCGTCGGACCATCGACGCTGAGGGTCTCCTGGTGACGCCAGGTTGGATCGACATTCATACCCACTATGACGGCCAGGCCACATGGGATCCTTACATGTCGCCCTCGTCCTGGAATGGCGTCACGACGGCCATCATGGGTAACTGCGGCGTCGGCTTCGCGCCCGCCCACAAGCACCAGCGCGAATGGATGATTGAATTGATGGAAGGCGTGGAGGACATCCCCGGAGCGGTCCTCAACGAAGGTGTGCGCTGGGACTGGGAGACGTTTCCCGAGTATTTGGACGCCTTGGCGAGCATGCCGCGCTCCATGGATATCGGTGCGCAAATTCCGCACGGCGCACTACGCGTTTACACCATGGGCGAGCGTGGAGCTCGTCGCGAAGCCGCGACTGAAGACGATATCAAACGGATGGCGGCTCTGGCCAAAGAGGCGGTGCAAGCTGGAGCCTTCGGTTTTACCTCTTCAAGGGCCGTCGTTCACCGCACCAAACGCGGTGAACCGGTACCGAGTCTCGGTGCACCACTTCACGAAATGCTCGCCATCGCCCGCGCAGTGGGAGAAACCGGCAAGGGCGTGTTGCAACTCATCTCTGATTTCGATGATTTGAACGAAGAGTTTTCGCTGATGCGAGAATGCGCGAGAGTGAGTGGACGACCGCTTACCTATACTCTGCTACAGCATGACTTCATGCCAGAACGCTGGCGTGAGGTATTAAAACGTACGAGTGCCGCACGCTTGGAAGGTTTAGATATCAAGGCTCAAGTCGCCTGTCGACCGATTGGCATGATTCACGGGCTGGAGTGTTCCATGCATCCTTTTTTCATGACACCGGGCTACCTCAGCGTGGCTGAATTACCGCTCTTGGAACGAGTGCAACACTTGCGTAATCCGCAGCTTCGTGCCCGCATTTTGCAAGAAGCCTCGGTCAAGCCCGGTAACCGCAGGCTCGACAGTATTACTCAAGACTTGCACAAACTTTTTCCCATCGGCGATACGGCCAATTACGAGCCCGATCCGCAGACCAGCGTAGCAGCCCTAGCCCAGAGCCTCGGCCGACATCCGCAAGATCTTGCCTATGATCTTCTGCTCGAAAACGACGGTAAAAAGAAATTTTATTTTCCGCTCTACAACTATACGGAATCCAATCTCGACGCGGTACGTGAGATGTTGGCCCATCCGGCGACTCTGCTTGGGTTGGGAGATGGTGGCGCTCATGTTGGCTACATTTGCGATGCAAGCTACCCAACCTTCTTACTCACCCATTGGGCGCGGGACCGCGAGCGTGGCCCAAAGTTGAACCTGGAGTTCTTGGTGCATGCACAAACTCAAAGAAATGCGCTTGGTATGGGGTTGCGTGATCGCGGCGCGATTTTGCCCGGCATGCGTGCGGACGTCAACTTGATCGACTTTGAGAAACTGGGCCTTTCCGCACCGGAGATGACTTACGATTTGCCCGCAGGTGGACGTCGCTTGGTGCAACATCCATCGGGTTATATGGCAACGCTCGTAAATGGAGAAGTCGTCATGCAAAACGGCCAAGCGACCGGCGCCCTACCCGGGCGTTTAGTGCGAGGCGCGCAGTCTTAAGTTAGGCGCTTTCCGATGATTGAGATCAACTCCGGCACGAGCGCATCGCCGTGCCCGGCTGCGACAGCGGCATCGAGCGTGCGCTTCACGGCATCCGCAATCGTGTGGTCACAGGCACCATCCTCAGCCATGGTGTTGTAATAGCTCAAATCTTTTTGGGCATTGACAATCGTGAACTTCAGACCGGTCGGGTCGTTGTTCAGCAGATAGGGCTTCAGGCGTTCCAGGGGCACGCCGGCCCCACCGCCCTTAGCGAGCACGTCCACAAATGTTTGGGTATCGATCCCAGCGCTTAAAGCACACGCGGCCGCCTCAGACAGTACAGACACCATCCCGAGCGCTACAAAGTTGTGAAGTAACTTCATGCGGTGCCCCGTGCCGATCGGTCCCGTGTGAACGATGTTCTCCGCGAAACACTCCAACACGGGTTTGCAACGCGCGAACACGTCAGCATCGCCACCTACCAAAAGATTGAGGCGACCTTCGGCAGCCTCTTTAGAGGTACGAGTCATCGGCGAGTCCAGGAAAAACCCGCCGCGCTCAGCAACTTTCTTGGCCAACATTTCGGTGGAGGTCGGCACGGCCGTAGAACAATCAATCACGACAGTCCCGGCGCGCAAGCCGTTCAGCACGCCACTATCTCCCAGCAGTACGGCTTCCACTTGAGGCGTTCCAGTCACGCATAGAAGCACGATCTCGACTTGCAAGGCCAAATCAGAAGCGGTCAGCACGGTGCGAGCACCGGCCGCAATTAACTCGTCAAGCGGCTGGTTTCCAGAATGCTCCAGAAGCACAAGGGAATGACCATGTTTTAGAAGGTTGCTGGCAATCCCCTGCCCCATAATTCCGACACCAATCACTCCAATTTTCATTTTCATCGCGCTGCCCCTGTCAAACCGATTACACATCCAAAACATCATTGTAGTGTGCCCGGTCGAAAAAATTTTTGCGACCCACTCTCTGCTCAACTCTCGACAGTAGGCCACGACTGAGGCAGGGCAAATCACACAAAAAGCACCAGGTCGTTAGACTTTTCGGAGCGAGTCCATCAGGAAGGCCGAATAACCACAAATCGTTTTGAAAAACTGATCCATGTGCAAAACAAGAGATCAGTGCGATCAAGTTGTCGGTATGCCCGACGCATCAAACATCCCTTCAAAAAGTGCAGAGCTTAAATAGCGCTCACCCGAATCCGGGAGCACGACCACAATAGTTTTGCCTGCGCTTTCAGGTTTGTGAGCCCAGCGCAGCGCAGCCGCAACGGCAGCCCCACAGGAAATGCCCACCAGAATTCCCTCTTCGCGCGCCAAACGACGGGCAGCATCAAGCGCCTCCTCATTGCTCACTTGCTCGATCGCATCAATCACACTCATGTCCAATACATCGGGAATAAATCCAGCACCAATACCCTGAATCTTATGGGGACCAGGTTTTAGTTCGACCCCCTCGCGCGTTTGCGTCAGGACTGGACTGGCACTCGGTTCAACTGCCACCGAGATAATTGCTTTCATTTTTTTAAGATAACGAGACACACCGGTGATTGTGCCGCCCGTGCCGACCCCCGATACAAAGATATCAACTGCACCATCAGTATCCTGCCAAATTTCAGGGCCCGTGGTGGTTTCGTGTATTGCCGGATTGGCAGGGTTTTTAAACTGTTGCAAAAGCACGTATTTAGGGTCACTGGCCGCGATTTCTTCTGCTTTGGCAATCGCACCTTTCATGCCCTTGGCACCCTCAGTGAGGACCAATGTGGCGCCGTAAGCGAGCAGCAATTTGCGACGCTCGATACTCATCGTATCCGGCATCGTGAGCGTACAAGGAATACCCCGCGCGGCCGCCACAAAAGCCAAGGCAATACCTGTATTGCCGCTGGTGGGTTCAACAATTTCTTTGCCAGGACCCAGGACACCTCGCTTCTCCGCGTCCCAAATCATCGCCGCGCCAATCCGACATTTGACCGAATAGGCTGGATTTCGACCCTCAATCTTGGCAAGCACGGTGGCCTTGGCACCTGCCGTGACTCGGTTTAAGCGAATCAAGGGCGTATGCCCAATGGAAAGGGAATTGTCTGAATAGATGTTGGCCATTTACTTTTCTCCTGTGCAAGAATCGTAGATTACCGCACGCCCACCAAGAGTGGGCACTCTGTGATGGGTCAGACTAGCGAACCAGCCTTAAATGGTGCAAGACCTGGTCGCCGTAGCCAACCCAGTGAATCTCCATATCCTTCACCCGCATGACCGGCACACCGCGCTTCAGTTCAAACGGGCCTGTGAGCCAAAGAAAACTTTGATCGCCCCAGGCTTTATCCGTGGGAAACCATTGTAGATCAAAAAAGACTGCGGCGGCGGGCGCGCAAGCGGAGCGATGCAAGCTACGTAGTTCGACTTCGGACGGTACACGCCAGTTGACGCTCGGGTCGGTGGAGCGCTCGTTTTGACGAAGCGCCTCGCGCATCGCCTCACGGTAGGTGAGAAGCTTGCCGGGGATATTGGAGAGCTTGTCTTCACTACGACAGTTGCGACCCTCCCATTGTTGTCCAATGACACAGCGCTGCCAGATCAAGCCGCTTTGCGGATCGCGCAAATATTGACCCGACCCCAAAACTTCAAAGACGGTCGATTCGCAAGCCCAGCTCGGTACGACATAAAAAAAGGCCAGTAGCGACGCTACCAGCCTCTTCGCAAAGCTTAAAACCATTTTTGCTTAGTCTGCGTATTGACCCGAGGCCTTGATAATGGGTACCCATTTATCAATTTCGGACTTCAACCATGCACGAAGGCTATCAGAGGTCTGCTTGTCCTTCGGTACAATTTCGGCACCCAACTCGGCAATCTTCTTGATCACTTCAGGTTGATTTAAGGCGTCTTGAACCGCCAAAGTCAGGCGATCTTGAATCGCCTTAGGCGTTCCCTTTGGGGCATACACACCATGCCAAACCACCATTTGGAAGCCCTTGAGACCCCCCTCTTGCAGAGTCGGGGCATTGGGTAATGCGGCGATACGTTTGTCGGTCGTGACACCATAAAACTTGACGGTCCCGGCATTGATTTGTGGGATGGTTTGAGTCGTTTGATCACAGAGCACTTCGACCTGGCCCCCCAAGAGATCGGCCATAGCCGGAGCCGTTCCCTTGTACGGTACGGTGGTCAAGTCGACCCCGATGGCCTTCTGAAACAACATACCGCAAAGTTGCGAAACCGCACCCAAGCCAGCATGCGCGAGATTCACCTTCTCTTTGTTCTCACGTAGGTAAGGAATCAACTCTTGAAGATTATTGGGAGGAAACCCTTTTTTGGCGAGCAAGGTCATGGGCACATCAGCGACTTGCGAGATGTACTCAAAGTCCGTCAAAGGATTGAAAGGCAACTTCCGGTAGAGTCCAACGGCAGAGGCCATACCGTTGTGATGAATCAGCAAAGTATGGCCATCGGAGGGCGCACGTGCCACCCGCGACGCGGCAATCGTGCCACCGGCACCGGCAGTATTTTCAACCACAACCGACTGACCGAGATTCTTGGTCATGGCTTGGGCCAAGGTTCTTGCCAAGATATCGGTTGGGCCACCGGCTGCGAAGGGCACGACCAACACGACTGGGCGGGCCGGGAAGCTCTGAGCCAAGACGGCACCCGACAAACCCAGCCCAACCATAAGTGAAGCCAGGCCCGTAAAGCCTCGCGCCGCAAAAGAAAATTTATTCACCACTTATTCTCCCGTTCTCATTAGACATGAATTTTTCATGACAGGTAGTTTAACGAGTCAAGCGGACTATGGAAAACCTGGAGTCGAACTATCTTCGAAAACAAGGCAGAAGCTAGGAAAACTACTTAGTCAATTCACGAAATTTACCGAAAACCCGCACGACCATCGGTCCTGAAAAGGGTTTCACCATGGATCTGAAATGAAGCAATCGCCTCCTGCCCTTGCTTGGAAATCAGCCACCGTGCCAACTGACGCGCCGCCCTGTGCTTCACATGAGGATGTTTCGCGGGGTTCACCAGCAAGACCGAATAAGGATTCAATAGTCGCTCGTCGCCTTGCAATAACACCGTCAAATCGCCCCGGTTCTTGAAGCTCAGCCAACTCGCCCGATCCACCAAAAGATAGGCATCGCGCGCGCTCGCAACATTTAAACTTGCCCCCATACCTGAGCCAGTCTCGGCGTACCAGGTGCGATCCGTTGCACCCTGAGTGAGAGGATTCAGGCCCGTCGCGTCCCAGAATCGTAGTTCAGCCCTATGGGTACCGCTTCGATCGCCCCGAGAGACAAAGCTTGCTCGCCGCATGAATATGCGAGAAAACGCTTGAACCACATCTTTAGTCGAGGCGACCTGTGCAGGGTCCGAACGAGGTCCAACCAGGACGAAATCGTTGTACATCACGAAATGACGTTCAATCAAGCTGCCCTTAGCCAGCGCTCGGTCTTCAGCGCTTCGGTCGTGCACCAGGACCAGGTCAGCGTCACCACGACGGGCGATATCCAGCGCCTGTCCCGTGCCTACAGCGACCAATTTAATTTTTATGGCGAGTGACTTTTCTGCAAGTGGCAATAAATAGGCGAAAAGACCCGATTGCTCGGTGGAGGTGGTGGACGCCATGATGATCGTGCTTGCCTCGGGCGCTGGCGATGAACTCGCGCCCGACTGTGCGGCGCTCGAGACAGAAAAGGCCAAACAGCAGAGGAAAGAAAAAAGCCACGGCCCATAAGCGCTGCTGAGCCTACACACGGCGCGGCCTCCGAAACAGGGAACAATGGTTCATCATTCAAGAGCTTAACAAAGTTTCCGATAAATTGCATATTTTCCGCAAATACCGGAGAATATGCAAAAACCTGCCCTCCCCTCCTTCGTCTAGTTCGCCTGGGATGGGTGCGGGGCAAACAAATCACCGCAAGAAGTCGCTTTTTCCATGGAACCATTTCAGCTTGCCCTCGGGCAGGCTTTGCACTTGTTACTCAGTAGCGAGGCCGAAGGCCGAAGCGCACTCGTATCCATCGTTTGGCTGAGCCTTCAAGTCGCCCTTTGCTCGACACTTTGCTCCTGCATTCTCGGTCTGCCCTTAGGCAGTTGGCTTGCGACACATGATTTCCCTGGCCGCAAAGTCGTGGTCAATGTCCTGAATGCGCTTCTTGGCCTTCCCTCGGTGATCGTCGGTTTGTTCACCTATCTTCTTCTCACCCGAAATGGCCCTCTAGGCAGCTTGGGTTTGTTATTTACCCCGACGGCGATGGTCATCGCTCAGACCCTTTTGATCACGCCAACCATCACTGCGCTGACCCGCCAGACGGTTGAAACTGCCTGGATCGAATACCGAGATCTCTTTCAATCCATTCGAGCTGGCTCCGGCTATCGCCTCAAAGCCTTGCTTTGGGACTGCCGACTGCCCTTACTCACCGTCGTGCTCATGGCCCTGGGGCGGGCGCTGTCTGAAGTCGGTGCCGTCATGACTGTGGGCGGGAATATCGCAGGCCACAGTCGGGTCATGACCACTGCCATCGCGCTTGAAACCGGCAAGGGCGAC
>JAYUOT010000017.1:0-3793 GCA_043760705.1 Betaproteobacteria bacterium | reverse complement strand
CCATCATAAAAATAGCCATCAAGGCACCGGGTAAGAAACCCGCCGCAAAAAGCTTGCCAATGGAAGTATTGGCTTGCACGCCGTAAATCACCATGGGTAGTGAGGGCGGAATGATCGGACCGAGAGTCGACGAAGCGGCCGTAATGCCCACCGCGAAATCCACCGGATAGCCGTGGTCTTTCATGGCTTTAATTTCAATCGTGCCCAGGCCGCCCGCATCGGCGACGGCCGTGCCGGACATGCCGGCAAACACCACCGAGCCCACTACGTTGACGTGTCCCAGGCCGCCCTTGAGCCACCCCACCAGCGCTAAAGCAAAGTTATAAATCCGGTTGGTGATGCCGGCCGAGTTCATCAGGTTGCCCGCCAGGATAAAAAAGGGCACGGCCAGCAGAGGAAAGGAGTCGACACCGCCGACCATGCGATGCACCATTGCCAAGGGCGGGATGGTGCCCGAGAACCAAATGTAGATAAGCGAGGCGATGCACATCGCGATGGCGATGGGAATGCCGGTCGACATGACCGCTAGAAAGCTGGTGAAGAAAAGTGCGTTCATGGATTAGGCCGCTTCCTGTTCGCCGGGACGTTCTAACGTGCTCCAGCCCTGACGTTTATGCAGAAGTGCGACTTGTATGGCCCGGAAGGTCATCATGAAAAAACCAAGAGCAACGCAGCCATAAATCCAGGCCATGGAGAAATTCACTACGGTCATGTTCAGGTTTAGCATCTTGGGAATCAGCTGAATCGAGAGAAACGTGGCATAGCCAAGGAACACCACGCGAACAATATCCACTAGAGTAGAGAGCACCCGCCCGAAACTTGCTGGCATATAACGGTACACAAACTCCACATGAATATGAGTGTTACGCCGCACCGCCATGGCCCCCCCTAGAAAGGTGACCATGATGAGTAAATAGCGAGCGATTTCCTCCGTCCAGGCAGCGGAATCAGCCAGCACGTAGCGAGTGAAGAATTGGTAGAAGACATCCAGGGCGAGCAGCCAAAAAACGCCCAGGACCAACCAGTCTTCCCAGCGATACTCTGATAAATCGATCACGGCATCCGTGGCATGGAAGCGTCCATCTTCATCGAGAACTTTTTCTTCCTGCTGGTCTATCGCTGAATGGCTCATGCGAGAGAACTATTTCAGCGCGTTGATGCGGTCAAAATCTTTCTTGTCGAAACCGAGTGATTCAAGCGTCGCGTTTTTGAGCACGGCCGCCTGGAAACCAACGCGGTCGACTTGAACAATGTTCAAACCTTTTTTCTTGAACTCTTCGATCAACTCGCCTTCGCGTTTGACGATTTGTGCGGTCGCCTTGGCGGCGGCTTCCAGTGTCACGTCAGTGAAGATCTTCTTTTCAGCGTCGCTGAGCTTGGTCCAGACATGCGGAGCAATTTGAGTAACCAGTCCGTCCACAATATGACCGGTGAGCATGATGTGCTTTTGCACTTCATAGAACTTCTTGGCTTCAATGGTGGTGAGGGGGTTTTCCTGCGCTTCAACCGTCCCGTTTTGCAAGGCTAAGTAAACCTCCGCAAAAGCAATAGGCGTGGGATTGGCCCCGCAAGATTTTGGTGTGGCCATGTAGACGGGTACATCGGGTACGCGAATCTTCAAATTCTTCATGCCTGCACAATCCGTGAAGGCCCGATTTGAAGTGGTGTGACGCGCGCCATAGTAGGTATAGGCGGTCATTTGAATACCTGTCTTTTGGCGATACCCGTCGATCATTTCTTTAAACACATCGCTTTTGGCATAGGCCGCCTGATGGGCTGCATCACGGAAAATGAACGGGTAGTAGGCAATGCCCAGGCGCGGGTAGCTGCGCGCCGCAAAAGAGGGGCCGCTGATAATCATGTCGACCGTGCCCAAGGTGAGGCCTTGGTTGATGTCGGTTTCCTTCCCTAAAGAGGAGGCTGGAAACACTTGAATATCAAATTTTCCATTGGTGCGTTTTTTTATTTCTTCGGCCGCCCATACCGACTGGGTGTGATACGGTTCTAAGGTCTCGTAAACGTGCGCCCATTTGAGCTTGGTTTGAGCCGCGGCGGGTGCGCAGTACAGGCCGGCAAGGGCGGTTGCGCTCAGTAGGGTTGCAAGAACTTTCAAGGTGTCTCCTCCAGAATAAGTCTTTGAATTGGCCCTCAGTCCTGCTCGCTTTCTAGATATTTCGAGCGCTATTACAGGCTGTTCAAATTAAGTATACTCGGTCGCAAGTGAGCTACAAATGACACGTATCATCAAAATTAGGGCGACGCCGGTCACCGTCCCACTCCATGCGCCCTTGCTTCACAGCAATGGTGCCCATTGGGGCCGCTTTGTGCGAACCCTGGTCGAGGTTGAGACGGACGACGGGTATGTGGGTCTGGGCGAGTTTGGCGGGGGTGGGGAGCCAGCCAGCGCGGCCATCGAGGGCCTGATCAGTTACCTCAAGGGCCATGATGTTTTTCGCTTGGAAGCCATGCGCTTTGCGATCTGCAATCCTACCGCCAGTCTTTATAATAACCGCACGCAGATGCATGCTGCTCTCGAGTTTGCTTGTCTCGACATCATGGGCCAAAAACTGGGGGTGCCGGTCAGTGAGCTCCTGGGTGGGCAGGTTCGCGATGAGATTGATTTTGCATCCTATATTTTCTATCGCTATGCCGATGCCAAGACGGGTCTTGGGGAGGTGCGAAGCGTCGAGCAGTTGGTGAGTCACGCTCTGGAGCTCAAACGCCAGCATGGCTTCACCTCGCACAAGATCAAAGGCGGCGTGTATCCGCCAGCGCATGAGCTGGCTTGCTATCAGGCGCTGGCCCAGGCCGTCCCCGGGGAGCGTTTGCGCCACGATCCCAATTGCGCCTGGACCCTGGCCGATGCGATTCAGTTTGGACAGGCCATCGAGGGTTTGAATAACGACTATTTCGAAGATCCGGTGTGGGGCATGCCGCAACTGACCCGGCTGAAGGAGTTTGTTCGCATACCCATGGCCACCAACACCGTGGTCGTGAATTTTGAGCAACTGGCGGCGAATGTGTCCCAGCGCGCCGTGGATGTTGTGCTTCTGGACACGACCTTTTGGGGTGGCATTCGCCCATGTATCAAGGCAGCGGGAATTTGCGAAACCTTTGGTATCGGCGTGGCTGTGCATTCCTCGGGCGAGCTCGGGGTACAACTTGCGACGATGCTGCACATGGGCGCTGTGATTCCGAACCTCGGACATGCTGCGGACGCGCACTACCATCACCTTAAAGATGATGTGATTCAAGGTGGGTTGATGCCCTACAAGAACGGCAAGATCAAGGTGCCCACTAGCCCAGGCCTGGGAGTCAAGCTCGATCCCGAAAAGGTCAAGCAATATCACGAGCTCTATCTTGAGATGGGCGGCTATGCCTATGATCGAGATCCCGGACGGCCGGGCTGGTATCCGATCGTGCCGAACACGCGCTGGGCGAACCCGGAGGTGTCATTGAGGCCTTCGCTCTAATGCGCTTTGACTCCAATGAACTCCCAGGCGTTGAATGAATTGACTGATCGCTCGGCCATCCCGGAGGCTAGTCAAGCTCAAAGCAGGGCGAGCAGTCGCTTGTCCGACACCCACCTGAGCCAAGTGAGCGCAGGTGTGCTCCTGCCGAAATACCGGCGCGACGAGGTCTTGATGGGCGTCGTGCACTTAGGCCTTGGCAACTTCCACCGCGCCCATCAAGCAGTGGTTTTCGAACAGATCTTGAACCAAGGCGACATGCGATGGGGCATTTCTGCCATCAGCCTCAAGCGTCCGGTGACGCGAGATGCGCTCCGGCCGCA
>JAYUOT010000016.1:0-7877 GCA_043760705.1 Betaproteobacteria bacterium | reverse complement strand
GCGGCCAATAGCACTTGCTATTGGCTAAAAATTCAACGAAGTAGACCGCCCGATTCAAGGAGCCAGGCGCCGCGCGATTAAATCCGCGCTTCCCTAGCGTGTTGACAAGTGGCGTGACCCCGCTATGCGACAGTGTCTGAGTGGTCGGTTCCGCGTCGTGATGCCCCCGAATTCAATGGAGTAACGAGTTTGAAGCCTTGGAACTGGCAAGCGCGCGTCTATTATGAGGATACTGACGCAGGGGGTATCGTGTTTTACGCGAACTACCTACGTTTTTTCGAACGCGCCCGCACCGAATGGCTTCGTCATCTTGGCTTCGAGCATGTCAGGATGCGCCACGAACTCGGACTCATCTTTGTGGTGAAAGAGTTGCATGTGAATTACCACAAACCCGCCAAACTCGACGATATGGTGCAACTTGGTGTCAAACTACGGGTCCTTAAGCGTGCTAGCCTCAGTCTAGAACAAACCGCCTACCTTCAAGCCAAGCCTGAGGAAGAGCCCATCCTGCTTGCGAGCGCCGAAATTCGGCTCGCATGCCTCGACGCCCAGGCGCTTAAACCGATGGCCTTGCCAAAAGAAGTCTATTCTTCGTTTGCAGTTTGCGCACCCACATAGGCACGTACCGCACTCGCTTAAAATATTTGATGACGCTCGGACTTTTCCAAAGAGGCCCGGCACCTTAACCAGAACGAGAACGAGAAAACATGGGTAAAGAACTATCAATCTTGAGTATGGTGACCAATGCCAGTGTAATTGTGCAGCTGGTCATGTTGCTTCTTTTGCTGATCTCGATTGTTTCCTGGACGGTGATCTTTCGTAAATTCTTTTCCTTACGCTTTGCGAAGGCACAAACACAAGAGTTTGAAGATGAGTTCTGGCGTGATCGAGAGCTGGCGACGCTTTATCAGCAAACCCGTGCCTCCAAAAAAGACACCGGGCCCTTGGCGAGAGTGTTCCTGGGCGGCATGACGGAGTTTCTCAGAATTCGCCAGCAAAAACCCGGCGATACACAAGGCCTGATGGACGGCACCCGACGCGCGATGCGTGCCGCCTACCAACGCGAAATGGACGATCTCGAGTCGAATCTCTCGTTCCTGGCCACTGCGGGGTCGGTCAGTCCCTACATTGGTCTGTTCGGTACAGTCTGGGGCATTATGAATTCGTTCCGAGGCCTGGCCAATGTGCAACAAGCCACTCTGGCAGCGGTAGCCCCTGGTATTGCCGAGGCACTTGTGGCCACGGCGATTGGCTTGTTCGCAGCCATTCCTGCGGTGGTTGCCTTCAACCGCCTCACGACCGATAGTGATCGTTTGGCCAATCGTTTCGAGACCTTCATTGAAGAGTTCTCGAACATCCTTCAGCGCCAGGCTCGCTAGCCCAAGGCGAATTTTTAGAGGACACCTTGATGACACCCCAGCGCTTATGACCCCCTTACGCAATAGTCGCCGTAAAACCCGTCCGATGAGCGACATCAATGTCGTGCCCTATATCGACGTCATGTTGGTGCTCCTGGTGATCTTCATGGTGACGGCTCCTTTAATCCCGTCGAGCACCCTTGAGCTTGCCAAGGCAGGTGGAGCGAGTAGTACGCCAAGCGCCTATGTCGAAGTGCAGATTGATAAGCATGGCAGCATTGCCGTCAAACGTAGCGATGCCAAGGAGGCCTTGAAAAAGAACCTCAATCGCAAGACCGTGACACCGGTGATTTTGCAAGCGCGCGGCTCGGAAGCCCTACCCGTGGTGATCACGGCGGATCGCACCGTTCCTTACGGTGATGTCGCCAGTATCTTGGGAATGCTCAAGGAACAAATCAAAGATGGTCAATCGGCGGCTCGTGTTGGCTTGATGGTTCGCCCCGAGCAGTAAGCTAAGCTCGCAACACTACGCAATGAAGCGCCCTAATTTTAAAGCTCCGCCCTATCTCACTCGCCCGCAAGGTGGGCGCGGCATCCTGCGCTCGGTGGCCTTGGCAGTTTTAGTTCATGGCGTTCTTGCGATATTTCTTTTTGCCGGCATCCGCTGGAAGACCATGCCGCCCGAACCGGTGTCCGCAGAGCTCTTCTCACCACCTCCGCAAACGGCGCTTGCAACAAAACCGGAGGTTCCCGTCGTCCCTGAGGTGAAGCCTGCGCCGAAGGCTGAGCCCAAGCCTGAACCCAAACCACCGGTTGTGGCCAAAATCGAACCAAAGTCAACGCTGAAACCCGAGCCTAAGGTCGAGATTGATACCGAGAAGGTGGCCAAGAAAGACAAGCCGAAAGAGGTCAAACCTCCCGAGAAGGATCCTAAGGACACCAAAAAGGACGAGAAAAAGCCCGAGCCGAAAAAAGTCGCCAAGGACGAACCCAGGGATGACAAATCGCGGGAAAGCCCTAAGAAAGATATAGAGCCCAGGCCCGACTCAAAAAAGGAAGAAGCCAACCGTGAGGACTATGTGAAATCAATGGTTGCGAAAGCCGCAGCCGCTGAGGCCAAAACCAGGGTGGGAACAGGCAGCAGTGTGAATGCAACGGCACCGACCCTCACCGCTGGAACTGATCGTGGCTATGGAGCCAAGGTCGCCGGAGCATTGAAGGCCAATACCAGCTATCAGATTCCCGAAGATTTGGAAGGCAGCCCCGAAGCTGTTTTTTTGGTGAAGCTCAAGCCCGACTGTGGCATCATCAGCGTTGAAGTGAAAAAGTCGAGCGGGCTGGGCTCCTGGGATCAAGCCGCCGAGCGTGGTATCAGGCGTACCAATCCGTTTCCCGCCATGAGCAATGGCCTGTGTGATGCATCCTTAGAAATTGCTCGCTCACCAAAAGACTAAACCTCAAGAACTGATTATGTTGAACCGAATACAGTATGTCCTGGCGGCCTGCATCGCCACATTCACGTTGAGCTCGCCTACTCAAGCCCAGTTTCGCATTGACGTTTCTGGTGTCGGCGCCAACCAATACCCGATCTCGGTGGCCGGATTTAAAACAGAGACTCGTCTGCCGGTCGACATCGCCGCGGTGATCAAAAATGATCTCACCCGTAGTGGCTCCTTCAAGCTGACCGAAGCGCCGAATACCATGTCCGAGAACGAGACTCCAAACTTTAGCGAACTCAAAGCGAAAGGGGCCGATGCAATCATTGGAGGTTCTATTTCCAAGCTCGCCGATGGACGCTACGATGTCCGCTATCGCCTCTCGGATGTGGCCAAACAAACCGAGATTGTGGCGGAGTCGGTAGTCGCCAGCGAAGGAGATCTACGCTTCGCGGCCCATCGCATCGCCGACGCCATCTTCCTGAAGCTAACGGGTGAGCGCGGCATCTTTGCCACTCGAATAGCCTTCGTGTCCAAACAGGGTTCTCGATTCAGACTGAACATCGCTGATTGGGACGGAGACAATATTCAGGTGGCTCTCACCTCGCCTGAGCCGATTATTTCTCCGGCCTGGTCACCCGAGGGTGGACGGATCGCTTATGTATCGTTCGAGAGTAAAAAGCCAACGGTGTACGTGCATTCCTTGGGGACAGGTCAAAGGGCCGTCGCTGCAAATTTCAAAGGCTCAAATAGCGCACCAGCTTGGTCGCCCGATGGTCAAACCTTGGCTGTCACTTTAACCCGTGACGGGGGCTCGCAACTTTATTTAGTACCCGCGGGCGGCGGCGAAGCACGTCGTATCAGTATGTCACAAGGCATCGATACGGAACCCAATTTTTCACCCGATGGACGTTCGATCTATTTCACCTCGGATCGTGGTGGATCCCCTCAAATTTACAGGCTCAATGTCAGCAGCGGTGAATCCGCTCGCTTGAGCTTTAGCGGTAACTACAACGTCAGCCCGAGGGTCAGCCCGGACGGCACCAAGCTCGCTTACTTGTCGAGGCGCAACGGAAAGTATCTGGTCGTGATGCGTGATTTGGGCTCGAATTCGGAAGCCCTCCTTTCGGAAAATGGCACCGAAGAATCGCCCAGTTTTGCACCCAATGGAAAATGGGTTTTGTATGCCACCAATCTTGTCGGGCGGGACTATCTCATTTCGGCCTCAACCGACGGGCGAGTCAAGCAGCGTTTAAGTGCCGGGCCGGTCGATATTCGCGAACCGACCTGGGGACCCTTTCCGCGCTAAGCGCGTGGGAACCGTCCTTTAAATTTGATTTTGTGTTGTAGCGCGTTGAAGGAGAACAAATGAAAAAGATCGCAATTATTTTTGCACTGGTCGCAGGGCTGGCAGCATGTAGTTCTGGCGTCAAACTGAACGATCCCGATATTGTTTTGGGCACCCGCAAAGCGCCCATCGAAAACCGTGGCGATGCGGCCAACTCTTCAGCCGTGCCCGGCGGCAACACCACTCAAAGCACGGTACCCACGGTCAACGTTCCAGATCCCTTGAACGACCCGGCCAATCCACTCTCGAAACGTAGCGTGTACTTTGACTACGACAGCTACTCCGTGAAGGACGAATACAAGGCAGTTGTTGAGGCCCACGCCAAATACCTCAACACCAACAAAACCAAGAAGGTCATCATCCAGGGCAATACCGACGAGCGGGGCAGCCGGGAATACAACTTGGCCTTGGGGCAGAAACGCTCCGAAGCCGTGCGCCGTGCGCTCGCCGCCTTGGGTGTGCCGGAGTCCCAGTTGGAGGCGGTCAGCCTGGGTGAAGAGAAGCCCAAAGCAACAGGCTCCGATGACGCCTCTTTCGCCGAAAATCGCCGTGCCGATCTGGTGTACCAATAATAGTCCGGCCATGAGTGCAGTGAATCACACTAGCGCCGGCTCATTGGCCAAGAGTTCGGGCGTGCTCGGCTGAGCCTGGATGTTGAACCCAGCCCACAGTGAGGCCCCTTGATGAGATCACACCTTCACCCCTTGTCTTTACCGAGCTTGGGGGGCGCTTTAATAAGTCTGGCGCTATGCTTTTCGGCCACCGCTCACGCCGGGCTTTTTGACGACGACGAGGCTCGGAAGGCCATACTCGAATTGCGCAGCCGGGTTGAGGCCGTCAACCAGTCCTTAACAACGCGCCTGGACGCTTTATCCCAACGCTTTGATGAACTCAATCAGCGCCTCGACCGACTGGAAGCGACTCAGCGGGGACAGTTAGAGCTTCAGGGTCAAATCGAAATACTGAAACGAGAGCTGGCCGAAATACGCGGTAAGGTTGAGGTTCAAACCAACGAACTTGCTCGTACCCAAGTGCTTCAACGCGATATCGCCAACACCCTGGAGTCCCGGCTTAGCGCCATCGACAATCGTGTGAAGCAAGTGGAACCTACCATTGTCACAGTGAGTATCGATGAGCGCAGCTTCAAAGTAGATCAAGAGGAAAAGCGTCGCTTCGAGGCCGCACTTTCACTACTTCGTAACAGCGATTTTCGGGCCGCATCGGTAGCCTTCGCACAGTTTCAAGCCCAATACCCGGAAAGCCCCTACTCCGCCAACGCGCTGTACTGGAACGCTACGAGCTTGTTTGGCTTGAAGGACTATCGAGCGGCACTCACCGCCAACGAGCGCTTTCTGGCGCGCTTTGCCGACCACCCCAGAGCTGGCGAGGCGGCGCTCAATATCGCGTTTTCTCAGATCGAACTGAATGATCGGGTGTCCGGCCGCAAAGCGCTCGAAACGGTGATCGAGAAATATCCCAATACCGATTCTGCACGCCTGGCCAAGGAGCGATTAGCAACTCTGCGAAAATAGCCGGATGAGCACACTTACACCGGCCGATATTTCGGCACTTCAAAGCCAAGTCGTCTGGTCTGTTTTCGCGCTGGCCTTGGCGCTCGGCGCCCTGATGCAAAAAAGCAATTTTTGTACGATGGGTGCAGTCTCCGACATCGTGAACATGGGTGACTGGACACGCATGCGGATATGGCTCGCAGCCATCGCGGTCGCCATCCTTGGCACCCAGGCCTTGGCGGCCATGGGATGGCTGGACCTGAGCAAAAGCTTTTATACCGTCGGCAAGATGCCCTGGCTATCGAATTTACTGGGCGGCATGCTGTTTGGTTTAGGCATGGTGCTGGCCAGTGGCTGCGGCAGCAAAACCCTGGTGCGAATCGGCGGCGGTTCGCTCAAATCTTTGGTGGTCTTTATCACCTTGGGGCTGTTTGCCTACATGACCATGAAGGGCATCTTTGCCGTCGCGCGTGTGGCCAGTGTCGATCAGGTCGTTCTCGATTTAGGCAAGGGACAAGACTTGCCCACCTTGTTTGGCGCCAGTGTATCCCCCAATATTCGGCTCGCCATCGCCGCTCTAGTCGCCCTGCCGATGATCGTTTTTGCGCTGCTGGGTCGGGAATTCCGCAAAGCTGAACCGCTTGTGACGAGCCTTTTGATGGGTCTGGCCGTGGTGAGCTTTTGGTATCTGTCCGGCAAACTGGGGTACATTGCTGAAGACCCCGAAAGCCTGCAAGAACGTTTTCTCGGCACCAACTCAGGCAAACCTGAATCTTTCAGTTTCGTGGCTCCAATTGCCTACACGCTCGAACTTTTCATGTTCTGGAGCGACAAGAGCAAGCTATTTACCGTGGGCATCACTGCCACCCTGGGCATGATCGCAGGCTCCCTTGCCATCAGCCTCCTGACCCGCCAGTTTCGCTGGGAAGGCTTTCGAGATGCCGAGGACACGGCGAACCATCTTGTCGGCGCGGCGCTGATGGGTATTGGTGGTGTTACAGCACTCGGCTGCACCGTGGGACAAGGCCTGAGCGGCGTTTCAACCCTGGCCCTTGGCTCCTTTATCGCTTTCAGCGGCATCATCCTCGGCGCGCTCGTAGGATTCAAATATCAAACTTGGCGCATCGATCGAACTGAGTTATAATCTATGGCTTTGCTGCTCCATTCGCATGAAGCAGCAAAAAACTTGTCATTGGCACCAAGACCAATACAATTGTTTGTTTTTTCGGGTCGTTAGCTCAGCTGGTAGAGCAGCGGACTTTTAATCCGTTGGTCGCAGGTTCGAATCCCGCACGGCCTACCAAAATTCCCTTGAAAGCCTCGCCTTGTGCGGGGCTTTTTCTTTCGTAAAGCCGAAAGAAATCAAAAGCTTAGGTTAGACCTTGTCGCTGATTTTCTGATTTAGCTGTTCCAGCAACTTCCCTCTTTCAAAATACCTTCGAGTAATTATCGACTTGATGCATCAAATGTCAAGCAAATACTCGAAGCTTAAAATTTCCCAGACCGCACGCGATTCAACAAATTGCGTACATCTTCGATGTCAGGGTGGTTGTAAATCATTGTTGTACTCAAGTTTGTGTGACCTAGAATCATTTGCACCAGTTTCGGATTTTTAGTTTCGCGCATTAACTCCGTGCCGGCTGTATGGCGTAGCCTATGCGCCGATATATCGATCCCTGTTTCTGTCCTTAGCCGCTGAAAAAACCTCGCAATATGCTCGGCGCTTCGTTCTAACGTCCAAGGTGCGAGTCCTCTCGTAGAGAACAGCGTTACATTGAACACATGAGCGTGCTACTCAATCTTGCCTGATTTAATGAGCGGCAACAGTGCTCTAGCCTCTAGCCCTAAATGCGAGAAGATCTTCTTGATGCTTGAGCGTTGTACAATCGCCGCGATTATCCTCAACTCACCGCCACAGTTCGGGCAGTGTTCAAGGTCAATGTTAAACACTCGTTTCAGAGGCTTTGCTCAACCGATGTGCGCTGGGCGTAACCGTTGCGCTTCGCCCAGGTCTGGGGGTGACAAGCGCCACATCGGCCTCTTGCGGCCTGGGCACCAACGCTGCCAATCGCTGCATGAACTCCAAGGGCGACATCGGCTGAGGGGTCGTGCCATCTCGCCACGCGGTCTTGAGCTTCAACACCACTTGGCCCGATCCATTGCAATGCACGCGGTCGTTGGCTAACGCGGGGCGCGTGATATACCGGCAGAGCCTCTCCAGCTT
>JAYUOT010000015.1:0-3798 GCA_043760705.1 Betaproteobacteria bacterium | reverse complement strand
GCAGAACATGAAGCTGGCGCTGGTCGCGCCCTGGGTCGGCATCAATCAGTTTTGCAACGGCCAATTTCGCAGACATTCCACTGGCCAGCACTTCCAGGCCGCGCGGGCCATAAGTGGGGTTCATCAAGGCCTGTGTTGACAATGCGCCTAGGCCGCGCCGCGTGTGTACACACAGCGCGCCCACGGCGAAGAAGCGACTGGCAATCGCGACGCCAAAATTGCCTTGGGCATCACGCGCCAGAATCGACCAGGTCATCGGTGGAGTATAGAGGCTCTATGCCGATTGGTGTTGTACCAGACATCACCGACACCCATGGATTAGCACACCGGCCTGTGGCAAAGCTGCCAACGAGGGGTTGGACGGCAAATGCTTGCGCATGGAGATGAGCAAATACGCAATGGCGATGCAGTGCGAGGCGGCTCTGAACCCTCTGGCACGGGGGGAGCGGCGAAATTTCCCTCGTTTGATCATTTGTGATTGAAGCCTATGTTTGCAGGCGTCGGCAACTTGGGCTTACTGCTGACCTTCTGCCCGATTCGTTATGGTTGACCGATTGGCAGCAGGTTGGCAATCATCATGACATCGCGGCCTTGTTGACCTGTGCTTCTACGTCGCCGCAGGCCTGCATCAACTGATCGAAAGGCATGGCGTCACCTACCATGACGGCATCAGCAAGCATGTTCGCGTAGTCACGCGCGAGCGCTTCTCGTGCCTCGCCCTCAGGCACTATTTTCAAATGGCCTGCTGCTGCCAACGTATAGTCTATAACTCCACCGTCCGTGTCCTTCTCGACGAAGAAAAACGACTTGTGCTGCGCGACCGCCTTGGCCACGGCTCGATCCGAAGCAGCACCAGCGAAATGGGAGCTGCGCGCAATCGCCGCCAGATCATGCCAATGCCGCGCGTACCGCTCGCTGCGTATGCGTCCCTGCGCACAATAGACGTGCGCGGCCGTTGCCTTCTCCCAGAACGTTCGTGCAACGCTCATGACCAAAGGCGAAGCAGTGGGGAAAGAGACGCCCTCAACATGCCCATCCATATCGCACGCAACGGTCATGACCTGATGAGGCTCCCCGGTGGCGCGACCACCGAATTCCAGCGTCACCACAGGGGGAACGTAGCCCGTCCCCTGCTTGATTGCGGGGTAGTGCAGCAGCAGCTTGTCATTCTCCACGCCGCCGATTTTCAGTGTTGCGTCCACGTGGTCGCGCGCCAGTGCCGCCTCAAGAACTGGCCGCAGGTCCGCTGCGATCCAGCCAGGTAGACGGTCGCGCACGGCCTTGGTCCATTTGTTCGCCTGGCTGCGACTCGTTGGCAAGAATTCATCTCCGCTCATCAGGTCATTGATCAGCTTGCGGATATCGTAGGTGAGGTCAATGTCTTCGGAAAACCGGTCGATGACCTTGTAAGCCTTGGACAAGGAGGTGCCGCCTTTGAAGGTCAGGGCGGCAGCAAGGGGTGACTCGAAGATAGCGCCGAGCGTCCAGACTACCCACAGATCCTTTTCCAACAGATGGGTCGGCCGATCAGTACTGGCCCGTGCCTGTTCCAGAACTTCGCGCTGATCCTCCCGGCTGAGAGACAAGTAGGACTCAGCCACGCGTTGCTTCCTCGCCGATGGCCCGCGCCATCCAGGATGGCAGTGCCGCACGTGCGGAGGCCAGAGCACGCCATTCTGAGTTCGGCAAGGTGCGGTGCAATGTTGCTAGTGATTCGCTGACATGTGTCGGCCCCATCCAAGCCAAGGCACGCACTGCCGCGCCTGCCTGCCCCGTACCCAAGGCCAACATCCAGCGCGGTACGTGTTTGACCAGCACCTCGGAGCGACCCAGCTTCAGCTTGCGGGTTCGCCCTGATGTCAGGTAGACCTCGCGAATGGGTACCTGCTGGGTCAAGCCCAGGATGTTGGCCGCCATCGCACCATGTGGCGTTACCGTTTCGCCGCTTTGGGCGGCCAGAGACTCAACCACCTTTTCGGGTGCCGGCGCACGGGTGCCAAAGCGGTTGGACACTGGGTTGACATAGGTGCCGCGTCCCGCGCGCAGCAGCTTGCTTTCCTTGGTCAGCCGTGAGAACGCCTGATCCACAGCGGCTCGACTGCCCAAGTGCAGAAACTCCTTGGGCGAAAGCACACCTCCCTCGGGCAGAGACTGTGCGTGCAGCAAAATGGATTCTGGCAATGTGGTCATGGGATACCTTAATAGTGAGAATCTTATATCAGTTTCTGACATTTGGTATAACTATTTGATTCGACTATTTCGCCGTTTTGCAACGTCTTCGCACCGATGAAAACCCAACGGCACATGAATTTGTGGATTTCATCACCGAGGCGCTAGAAACTATCGTCAAAAACCTGATGCGTGGCGGAAGATGGCCTTGAGTATCTCGAATGACATTTTTGAATGTGGTTCACCGGCCCGCTCGTTGTACCTCGAGCGCACCGTGATCGTAATGAATGATCGATTGGGCCCAAATCTCATGAATCGGCTGATCTGGCACACCCCATGCAAACCACGCGGCCTCCTGCAGTGGGCAAGCCGCACTTTTCAGCAACCGAATGTAAGTTGGGAGCCGATCCTTTGGTTTACCAATGAACCCAAGCGATATTTTTCTGACAATAGGCATGTCCTTCGCTCGCGCGCGGCGGCGGATAGCAAACTCATTTAGCAAATTGGTGCTAACCCCACCGCTGTGTATGGAGACGGCGCATACCACCTCAAGGAAACCAGTTTTGCAAACCCACAGAAGGTGCAATCCAAAAAAACACGTTGTACTTTGCACCCAAAAACCAAAGTAGCTCGCAGTCTTGCACATTGCGGGAGCGATCCCTCTTCGCAGGACTGCCGACACACGGCGCAACGATGCCGCTTGATTTGGCCAGTTTTTGATGAGTTTTTTGACCGACCCGGATGAAGATCATTTGGTTGCAGGCCCATCAGGCGGTTTACACGCCACCGGGCCTGCGGCACAGTTGCAGGGATGACGCGGGTTGACGACTGTAGCGACGGCTCAATAGAGCGCTGCGCCAGCCTTCAGGTTTGAGCGGTTTGCGTCCCATCACGATCTTGCGCAGAAATGACTTTCAAACACAGAGGGTCAGCCGGTCCTTCCTTTCAAACTCGAAACTAGTTTTTCGCGCCTGACATTTGTTGTATCCATTCTGAAACGCTGCTTTTCGTCCAAAGGCTTACCCTGGATCCGATTTTTATTGGCCGGGGAAATTTTCCTTCCTTGATCCTTTGATAAATCCAACTCCGTTTTAGACCCACCAAGTTAATCACCTGACTCATCCTTATCAACTGATCTGGGCCAATCCCATTTTTGATTTCCATTTACTACTCCGCGTTGTTTTGACCAACTGAATTTAGTGCTTGGCACTGGAGTCAGCGATCCGAAACGTGGCCCTTTTCATCTGCAATTTGGATATCTTCAAGTTGGTGCGCTAGGAATCATTCGAAAGCGGCAATGACCGGGGATCAGCACGCAAAGTCTAAAGCGACTCTATCGACGTTTGCGTCGAATCATTTGATTGATCCAAATTGTTCAAGGGGAAACTTTGTATGAGTGCCTGAGTAGTGCTCGTTCCACCGGTTTTTTACGGTTTACCCCTTGGTTTACCCCTCAGACCACGGAAAGACAAAAGGGTTAGTAGCTACTAAGCTACTAACCCTTGTCATTACTGGTGCGGCTGGCAGGAATTGAACCCACGACCCCTTGGTTCGTAGCCAAGTACTCTATCCAACTGAGCTACAGCCGCGAAGCTCAAGATTGTAGCACGGGCACCCTAGGCGACGATT
>JAYUOT010000014.1:0-3800 GCA_043760705.1 Betaproteobacteria bacterium | reverse complement strand
ACCCAGGCCCGGCAAACCGGCGAAGTACGGTGTCGAGTTGCGTGACCGAATCTTGGCGCAGCTTGAGTTGGCGCCGCCCGCGGGCATGGCGAGTTGGGACGGCGGTTCGTTGGCGATGGCGCTGAGCGTTTCCGATGACGCGGTGTGGCGCGCATTGCGCAAGGAAGGCATCCAGTTGCAGCGCCACCGCTCCTGGTGCGTCAGCACGGACCCTGAGTTTGCGGCCAAGGCCGCAGACGTGATCGCTCTGTACTTGAACCCGCCACAGAACGCCTTGGTACTCAGCGTGGACGAGAAGCCATCGATCCAGGCGCTCGAGCGCGCACGAGGCTACGTGCACACCAGCAGCGGCAAGATCGTCCAAGGAATGAAGAGCACCTACAAGCGCCACGGCACGGTCAACTTGTTCGCTGCATTGGAGGTCGCCACCGGCGTCATCAGGGGCAAAACGACGCAGACCAAGAAGCGCGCGGACTTCCAGGCCTTTATGGACGAGGTCATTGCCGACCAACCCGCTGACAAGCAGATCCACGTCATCCTGGATAACTTGAACACCCACAAGAAGAACGAGGACTGGCTCGCCGCGCATCCGAACGTCACCTTCCACTTCACACCCACCAGCGCGAGTTGGCTCAATCAGGTGGAGATCTGGTTCGGCATCTTCCAACGCAAGACGCTCAACAACGCGAGCTTCAGCAGCATCGAGCAACTGACCAGGGCAATTCATGACTTCACCGCCGCGTACAACAAAAACGCCTCGCCCTTCGTATGGCGCAAGCGCGAGGTCCGAGGCGCGCAGCTTCGCAACACTATCGTTAACTTACGCAATTAAACACTAGGTGGAAGCGCAGCGCAGCCTGACCGCAGCGATAGCACGCCCATAGTTCGCGACGGCCTGAATTACACGAGCCGTCACAAGGCGTCAGCTATCACGATCGGCAAGGCGTCGCCATCGGCTTCGTGCTTGCAAAGCAGACTTGCACGGAGTAGCTTTCGAAAACTCAATCGACCGTCAAACCCCATGACGATCTCGAATAACACTGCACTTGCTATTGTGCTGAAATATGAGACCGAGAGGCTCCATATTGGAACTATTGCGCGCATGCTCCATGTTCACCGAGATACGGTTGTTAGAGTACTAAATACAGCGAACGCTGAACTTACCGAAAGGAGGCCGCGTGCGCGCCGAATAGACCCATACTGTTCAGCAATTGATGACTTCTTGAGAAAGTTCCCAGCTGTTACTACAAGTCAGCTATGTAGAATGATAAATGAAATGGGGTATACCGGTTCACAGAGCCATCTTAGAACCACAGTCTATTTCTATCGCAACAGAGGAAAAACGGTCGGCAATGGTAATCTTCAAGAAAGGCATCGGCAGCATTGGCTAGAGTGGATGTTCCTTTTGGAGAGAGGCCAACTACCGCCTGCCAAAAGAACTGACAACCAGACTCGGAAGGAGTTAATTGAGCGCTTGCAGTATGCGAAGGGCCTTCAGAGACGAAAGGCTTTGGTGATACTTGCTCATCAGCAGTTGTTCTCAAACATAACAATTTCGAGATGCCTTGGCATTAGCCCTCATTCAATCCGAATATACCTGGAAAAATTCCAGCTTGGAGGTGTTGCGTCACTATTTGAACCGCGGAAGAGCCATCAAAAGCAAGATGACGAAGCACTCAAGGCGGCTGTCTTTCTAGTATTACACGAGCCTCCGTCTCTATCGAATATAAATCGAACAACTTGGAAAATTGATGACCTACGGCGCGTACTGGCGGATCGCGGATTTGCAACCTGCAAAGATGTAATTCGACAAATTATCCACAGAGCGGGTTATAAATGGAAAACTGCCAGAACAGTTCTTACGAGCAATGATCCTGACTACAAAGATAAGATAGGAAAAGTGAAGTTTATTCTTTCAAACTTGGGAGCGAAAGATAGATTTTTCTCGATTGATGAATATGGTCCATTCGCAATCAAACTGATTGGTGGGCGGATGCTTTCGGCGCCCGATGCAAGGCCTACCGTACCACAGTGGCAGAGGTCGAAGGGATCATTAATAATGACCGCTGCACTCGACCTTGTTGAGAATCAGGTTGTTCATTTCTTCTCGGATGCGAAAAATACGGAAGAAATGATCAAGATGGCCGAGGTGCTTGTTGGCAAGTACCAAGATTGTCGGAAGCTATATCTGTCGTGGGATGCGGCTTCTTGGCATATATCGAAGGCGTTGACGAAATTCATAGGCGAATACAATTCAATTGCGGAATATGCGGATTTGCCGCAACTTGAATCAATCCCACTGCCAGCGGGTGCGCAGTTTTTAAATGTAATTGAATCTGTTTTTAGTGGGATGGCCAGAGCAATCATTCATAACAGTAACTATGCCTCAAAGGCCGAGGCCGCCGCGGCGATCAATCGCTATTTCATGGAGCGCAACCATCACTTTCATGAGCACCCGCATCGAGCAGGTGACAAGATCTGGCGTTTGGAGCGAACCGCTGCGACGTTTCATCCGAGCAACAACTGCAAAGATCCGGCATATCGATGATGCAGCCAACGGAGATCACAACCGATTTGGCGCCTGCAAATCTACGACCTGAAAAGCCGGTTGTATTCGAAAAGTCGAATGACACGAGCCGTAATTCGTGCGCTTGCTGAGTGATTTGGATTAATCAGCGAAGCGTACTCTTCTGGAACGACTACTGAAGGCACCAGAAGTATCGGAGATCGCAAAGACGTAAGCCACGCCGAACCAATCGAGGCGCTCGCGTGGCTGGCGGGGATTGCCGACCATGTTCGGGGCAGCGTCGCAATGTGAAGCTCTTCGTGCAAGGCCCAAACGTCATCCGGCACATCTATCTGCACCAGGTAGCGGTTCAGCGGCAAACCGGAGTCGTCGATGTGCGCCGCCGTCTCAAGCACGGCAAGCGAGATCGCCGGGGCCGCGTAGACAACTGCCTCACCTGCGTTGTTCCAGCGCCCCGGGTTCTTGGCTGCACCGCCGCCGCTAATGTCCTTGGCGAGGAATTGACGCGTGTCTGCGGCTATGCGCCACAATCTCATTGGTATGCGCCGCTTTCGACGGAGCCCAGCAACCGGGCGACGACCTCTACGCCCGTGGGCGTATCAATCAAGTCTGCAGGCTTGCGGCCACCGAGCGCGGCCTGCGGTCGCTCGATCCACTTGCCAAGCCACCTAGCGGCATCGAAAGTCTTCGCCTCGGCCGCAGTGCTGTTGGAAACAATGTCATGCGCGATTCCGAGAAGCCGGATCATCCCGACAGCGGCTTGACCGCCACTACCGCTAACCAACTCGCCGGCAGCGGCCTTCTTCTCGGCCGTAGCCTTTGGTACGCCCAAAATGGTAAAGATCCGCGAGGTTGGAACCTCCATTCTTTTTGACAGATCCTTGATGAAGGCGCCCAACACGCCCTGCCGCTCGATCTCTACGATCTCCATTGGCGTTGCGCCGGCGACCGCGCGCACATAGGCGTCGACGCCCCTACTGCGCTGGTACCGGATGGTCGCTGCCTTGCCCTTGCGCCGCACAATCGTTGCTTGATCACCGCTCGGGACGGCGGGCAAGGCCTCTGGTCGAGCGCCGGCACGACGCGCCCCGATTACGGAGGCGGATTTTTCTACTGTTGACGCCATTGCACATCCTTTGCTGTGTCCACATCTGAACGCATTATAGTCCTAAACGGGACATGACGAAGCGATGCCTGTGCGGAGGGTCAATGCTCTTTCGGAACTCTTGCGGGTCGGGGCCTGAGAAAGCGCTACCTCTTGATCGAAATCACG
>JAYUOT010000013.1:0-7900 GCA_043760705.1 Betaproteobacteria bacterium | reverse complement strand
CATTGGCGGGCAGCAGTGCGGTTTGAGTCAAGCGCAGTTGGCTATTGCGCGCTTCGAAAGTCCACAGTGATTGTCCATCGTTTTTCACCCAATCCATCTCATCGACACCGGCGACTTGAATGTTGGTGGTGGAGAAGCTTGTGTCTGCCGCGGGAGCGGGCGCAGAGACGGCGGCGCTACCGGTTGAAACCCCACCTGCGAGCGGTACCGGCCCGCCTCCGAAGGAATAGTAGGGGGAGGCATAGGACGAGAACGAATTTCGAAGCTGAGCTTCGGCCATCGCCTTAATCTCATTATTGAGCGTGACACAGGCATCGACGCCAGAGCCTACGCTCTTCAATACCCCGGTGTTAAGACTCGCGGGAGGCGACGGCGCAGCGCCAGAAGGTGTGGAGCTTGATCCGCCGCCACAGGCGGCCAGTAACAGTGAGGCGATTAAAAGAGCTGCTTGAGATCTGGTTTTCATGGGACAAGACCGCCTGGGTTCAATGACAAAGCCTGTTGCCCGCCATCTTAAGAAAGGAAAGATTGAAAAGCAACACGGAAAGAAGACAAATCAATACAAACTTCCTAACTGGGAATATATCCCAGTTATTTTCAGATTGCAAGAATGTTCGGTATCTGTGATAATTTCCCATAAATGAACCAGACTGACCATCCCTTGCTCCGCCCGCTATTACCCCTCGCCAAGCTCAGCTTGGCGGCGGGGCTGAAGCTGCCCGATTTGATTGAGGCCATGAAGACCGCACTAGTGCAAGCGGCCACTGACGACACCCATGAAACTAGAGACAAAAAACTCTCAGACTCTCAATTGAGCGTGCTGACCGGCGTACACCGCAAAGACCTTCGTCGACTCAAGGAAAGTAAAGGCTTGGCCCAGACCTACCGGGCCTCTTTATCGTCACAGGTTTTTGCACGGTGGCGCAGTGACCCGATGTATTTGACAAAAGCTGGGGCACCAAGGGTACTGAATCGATCACAGCCCGATGAAGAGCGCCGCAGTTTTGAAGCACTAGTGGCCAGCGTGAGCACCGACGTTCACCCGCGCAGTGTGCTGGACGACTTGTTGCGGCTTGGCATGGTGCAAGCTAGTGTGGGCGACCGACTCAAACTGCTGGCAAAAGCCTTTGTTCCCAAGAATGACGCCCAGGAACTTTGGGAAATCTCCGCCCAGAATGCCAGCGACCATTTGATGGCCATCGCACACAACCTACTGGGTCAAACTCCGCAATTCTTGGAGCAAGCCATCTTTACTGATGAACTCAGTGCCAAGAGTGCGGCCGAGTTCAATCGCCTGACCGCACAGAGCTGGCAGCTCGTGTTCGACTTTATGCTCCCCGAGCTGCGACGATTGATCGCCAGGGATATGGCCGGAGGCGCCACTCCGAACAAGCGCGTGAATCTGGGAATGTACAGCTATGTGGGCGACTTGGCGCTCACGTCCAGGCCCATCGGAACACCAAACAAGACTAACAAGAAGAGCCAAGACTAATGCGCCGTCGTACAAACTGTCACCTAGACTCCAAGCCCGCATGGCCGAGGACGGGGTTCACGAGAGCCCTAGCCTCTACGGTCCTGACGCTAATGATGGCGGCCTGCTCCGACCCCGGCTCCGGGGGCTCAGGCATTCCTAGCGGTGCAAGTACCAGCGCTCCCATAACAACACCCAACACGAGCCCTCAAGTGGGGAACCCGAACCCAGTAATGCTCGCGACGCAAACGGTCGACGCATTGGAGACCGACGCGGTCACGATCGGTGGCCTACGCTATCTTGCAACCCAACTCGAAATTGTTTTTGCGGATGGTTCAAGCGCCCCCTTTGCGGCTTTCAAAGTCGGGCAATCCGTGCTGATTGGCCAGACCCTGTCGAGCTCCCCGACCCTCACTTGGAAGGTGACGATTCAGGCGCCGTAACCGATTTCAAAAAGCGCTCCGTCGTTGCATCTGACGGATAAAATTGTTCGATAGAGAGTTCATGCAAAGCGCGCGCAGCCTGCCAGCCCGTGATGATGGACAAGCTTCAGTCCAAGGCCTTCATGTTGGCCGGTCTGTTGGACGGGGCCTTCATTACACCCGGTTCAAGGATGTCCTATTCCAGCCATACAGGTACTTCAAGCGAACAACTTCAAACCCTCAAATTTCGCCCCCAGCACGGTCTGGGCGTCCGCACCCATCCACTGCTGTGCAACGGCTGAATACACCTTTCTGAAATCGATGGTGTGCTGAAGATTTCCAGTGGCATCTAGCTGAGAGAGGTCCACATGCTGGCCGTGCATACCGCCATTTACCTTCGGGCCAACCACAAACATTGGCCCGGCAGTGCCATGGTCTGTGCCTTGATTATTATTCTCCAAGGGACGACGACCAAACTCGGAAAACACGAGCATCGTGCAGTCTTGGGCTCGGCCGATGCGCTTCAGATCGGAGAAGAAGGCAGTAACGGCATCGCTCACGTAAGTGAGCAAGCGCCCATGTAGATCGGCCTGTTGCACATGAGTATCAAAAGCATTTTTGCGAAAGCCCGCATAGTAGATGCGCGCGCCATGGCGGGCCTCGATCAGTGCGGCCACCTTGGGTAAGTTGCTCGGCAACAGGCCATAGTCCACCGAGCTGCGATATCGGGCTAGCGCTTCGCCCACGGTTCGCGCACCTTGCTGGGCCATTTGGGTATGAGAGTACAAGTGCTTTAAGACGGTGCCGCCGCTATCGGGTGCTTGCTGATGTGCCAGAAGGGTTTGTACATTGGCCTCTCCGGTTCGCACCAGGGCTGCCGGGTCTTCGAAGACCAGTGGCGTGCTGCGCGCACCGCTGACTGCGAGACTCTGCGTCGACTCCAAATTGACCAAGCGGGCAGAGTTGCCTCCGGCCGTACTCGACGCACCGGTCTGTGCACCGGTCTGTGCACCGGGCATAGCATCCGGCAGAGCGTCTGCCAAGCGACCCACCCAGCCGCTACGGCTGCCTGAATTGGGCGCGGCCGTGTGCCAATAGGCCATCGACTGAAAATGGGAGAACGAAGGTTGCGCATAGCCACAGCCATGCACGATAGCCAAGTGCCCTTCTTTGTAAAGGCGCTCAAAACCCACCATGCCAGGATGCAGACCAAAGCGATCATCGAGCTTGCGCAACTTGCTGGCCTCAATAGCCAACTTGGGTCGCATGCGGTAATAGGCATCGTCGCGATAGGGTACGACGGTGTTCAGGCCGTCATTGCCGCCGGAGAGCTCAAAAATGACCAGAATTTTGGAGGGGTCGTTAGCTTGGGCTTGGGCGTGCGCAAAAGGTGTGATGCCAGCGGCGCCCAGGCTCAAGCCACCCAGCGTTTGAAGGACATGCCTGCGGTGCGAAGAATGAAGATGTGAGTGCATGGTGAAAGCCTTAAGCTTGAAGCCTTGATGTTGAAGCGCTACTACTGAAGCGATACTACTGAGACCCTACTACAAAAGCCTTAATGCAATTGATACTCTGGCAGGCTGAGCATGGCATGCAGCAGATGCCTCATACTATCTTCCATATAGCTTCTTGCACGGCTCAGCTCGGTGGTTCCGAGCTCTTGCGAAAGCCATTGCTGCAGGCGGTTGCGCTGTTCTTGCGAAAGAGAAATGGCCAGAAACTGCCGACTTAAAACCTCCACGGCCTGCCCGGTGCTTTGCGCACCAGCCCGCAGCACGAGATCGCTAACACTCACATCGGCGGCATCGCGCATGATGGGCTTGACGCGTTGCAAAGCCATCTGGAAGCCGCGCATGGCGCCGTAGCGAGTGTTGAAATCTTCATCTCGATCGGCCTTTTGCATGGATTCGGAGGTGGACTGGCCTTCGCCCGCACCGGTGGCCTGGGTGATATTTTCACCACGATTGATGCGCCTGCCGGTGTCGCGCACAATTGGGTCCCAAGCTTGCCGGTCGGGCGCCACGAAACTCAGATCAGGAAACAGCACCTCGCGGGCAAAGTTGCCGCGCGCCACCAAGGTGCTCGGGGTAATCCAGGCGCTACCACCCTCCCAGCCCGCGACCGTGGGCGGGAAGAACAACCATTGGCCGAGGTTCTTGGTCACCTCATTGAAGTCCGGCATACCGGGCAGATGGGCCATGCCCATGCGCCGATAGGTGCCCACCACCAGCTCCACCGGGCTCTTAATTTGCCGCCCAGTGGTTTGATGAAAATGCTCCGAGGCCAGCAAGTGCTCCAGAAAGGCGCCCGTATGGAACTTCTTGTCGCGCATCAATTGACCTAGCGCCACTTGCGTGGCGGCGTCGACTTCATCATGCACGAAGAAGCGATAGATTTTTGTCGCGATGAACTCTGCGCTTTGTGGATGGGCAAGCAACAGGTCGATCACCTGCACACCGTCCAGCGTGGCGCGCTTGCCGAGCACGGTTTTTTCACCGCCATCATGTTGGCTAGGATTGACGACAAAGCGCAGGCCCTCAAAGTTCCAGCCAGTGAAGGCCCGAGCTGCTTCACGAATGTCGTGCTCGCCATAGTGACCAATGCCCAGGGTGAACAGCTCCATGATCTCGCGGGCAAAGTTTTCGTTCGGTGCGCCCCTCACGTTCACGCCGGCATCCAGATAGGCCAGCATGGCCGGGTTTTGCGCCACGCCGATCATCAGAGTACGAAAGTCGCCTAAGCCAAGCCGCTGGAAAAGCTCCAACTGCTGTTGCATCTTGCGTACATCGCGTACCTTTTCTTCGCTCGTGGCAAAGTGGCCGTGCCAGAACAATGCCATTTTTTCGACCAAGGGCTGTTCGCTTTGCACCATACGGTTGGCCCACCAGTAAGCCAGACGATGCGCCTCTAGTCGGCTGGATCGCAGCCAAAAGAAGAACTGATTCGTGATCGCCTGTGCGGGCCGCGAACCTTCTGGCTTGACCTCAATGCCCAGGGCCTGACCCTCGCGCTTGGCCGCATCGGTGGCGGCCGGTCGACTCGGGGGAAAGGGATACATGCCGTCAAAGTCAATGGGTGAAGGATCAAACCTTGCCATCTGTGCCTGGCGCTGCTTTTGCGCGGTGCTCATGTTCTCGCCGTAAACAATCTGGCGCACCGCAGCGCGTGGGCCCAGCGCAGTCAAGGCACGAATTTGTTCAGGCGTACCCCCAAAGCCGGCGCGTTGCAGCAAGTGTGCGGCGCGTTGCTCGTTCCAGCTTGCGGCAGGAAGGGGTGAAAAATTAAGTGGCGTGGCAGGGGTGTTGCCTTGCGCAACGGCCCCACTCAACGGAGCGCATAGCAGTACAAAGGAGAAGTAGGCCTGTGCCAAAACCATGCGTGACGCTCCGCCGCTTTGCGTACCGAAGCAATCACGCTTTTGCCGCAATCGCCCAATGTATCGCTTCATCTCAGACTCCGTGACAAGGCTAAAGGTGGAAAGTTTATCAAGGATGCCTGGCCCGATGCAATGTTGCCCGGGTTCTAATGAAACTGTCTATTGTGAATACGCTTAGGCAGGCGTCGTGCCTTTCTTGCTTTCGCAGGTGATGGGAAGGCCTTATTGGTGATCCTTCCAGAGCTTGTTATGGCGCCTTTACGTTGCTTGCTGCGCTGGATCGCATTCGGATCAAGCTCGCCAAGAAAGAAGTCAAATGCAGCCGGGCGAGGGCCAATTATTTGAAAAGCGAGTTGAGCTCCTTGCCGGAAGCCGCGTCAGCAAAACCATCGAATTTGCCCTGACCCGCCAAGAGCTGAGCGGCGCGCATAAAGCCTCCCCATGCGGAACGCGCCAGTGCACCGCCCACACTAATCCTCCTCACTCCGAGCGCGGCAATCTCGGCGACGGTGAGCTTACTGGCCGAACCCACCAGCAGATTAAAGGGTTTCGGTGCGACAGCGCTGACAATCTCACGAATTTGCTCTGGGCTGCTAATACCCGGCGCATAGAGGCAATCCGCACCCGCGTTGGAATAAGCCTGAAGGCGCGCAATGGTTTCGCTCATGTCGGGCCGCCCTACCAGGAAGCACTCGGCACGGCCTACTAAAAGTGTGTCGCCCCCAGCGCGATCAATCGCTTTGCGTGCCGCACGAATCCGCTCGACCGCCTCATCCAACGCGAATAAGCGCTGGGTCGCATCTCCGGTCGAGTCCTCAATGGAAAGACCTGCAACTCCGGTACTCACCGCCAGGCTCACGCTCTCCTCAACACCCGCGGCGCTACTCGCGAAGCCACTTTCGAAGTCAGCATTGACGGGCACCTTCACCGCATGGACCAGATCATGCAGATGCTCCAAGGCCATGTCGCGACTAATCGCGTTATCGGCATGGGCACGCGACCAGGCGAACCCGGAGCTCGTGGTGGCCAGCGCTTTGAAGCCCAGGCTCTCCAAATAACGAGCACTGCCCACGTCCCAGGGGTTAGGGATGATGAAGCAGCCGGCCACATGCATCTCGGCGAAGGCTCGACGCAGTGCCGCGAGGCTGCTAGGCTGATGAGCGAAGGTGGTATTCATGGCATCGATTCCATTGAATGACAGGTTGGAGAAGTTTACCCGTGATTCCCAGGGTTTTTCAAATGGGTTACCGTTCGATGCATGTCGCGATGACAGGCTCTTTGTCCAACTAGGGAAGCATTGATTAAGCGTCGCGCCCTGCAAGTAGAACTTGGACGCGGGACAGCAGCTTCTTGCTCCTTTTAAAAAGGCTTGGTAAGTCATGATGAATATCGTACGCTCCATTCGGTTCGGTCTCCTCTTGTTTGTCGGCACGTTTTTAGGCTCAGCCCATGGAGCCGAGCCGAATCGGTCTGTCGACGCCGGGCCGCTCAGGGTGCTGTTTGTTGGAAACAGTTTCTCTTATTACAACAATCTCCCCGCGATCGTCGCAGCATTTGCACGTAGCGCTGATCCTCCAAAAATACTGCTGACCAAGGAGCAAACCGTAGGCGGAGCAACTCTCGAAAAGCTTTGGAGCCTGCAAACCACTTCGTCTGTGCTCAGCGAGGAGCGCTGGGACTATGTGGTGTTGCAAGAGCAAAGCAATCGTCCCATCACCTACCCAAAAGGCATGATGGAGGCAGCACAGCGCTTTGATGACGCCATCAAAAAGCAGGGTGCCAACACTATTTTTTTTCTGACCTGGGCAAGGCGCGGCATGCCCGAGCAGCAATTGACGCTGAACGCGGCGTACGAAAAAGTGGCCGCGCAGTTGGGTGCCCAGATCGCGCCCGTGGGGCCCGCCTGGCAGCTTGCCCTAGAAGGCAACCCGCAGCTCAATCTTTATGCCAATGATGGTCGCCACCCTTCGGCGACCGGGAGCTATATTGCAGCCTGTGTGCTGTACCTGGTGATTTCCGGCAGCCGACAGCCTTGCGCTGAACTAGAACAATCCTCTGTTTCAAACGCCGACGCAAAACTTGGCCGGGACGCCGCTTGGCGCACGGTAAGCAATCTTCGCCGCAACCCCTAAAGAACCCTGGCAAGCCAGCCACCGCAAATAGGAAACACCTAGCCCACCAGACAATTCCTGGCAACGCCGCACTCGCGAGGAAGTGGGTCGAGCATTGCGGCGAAGTGATCTTGCCCGGTCAAAGCCACATAGCATCCCCGATGTTAGAGGATTCCAAATCTTTGGATACAGTTATAGAACATCAATCTCGCTGGAGCGGAAATGAGAAAAATACTAATCACAAAATCAGGCCTGATGCCGGCTCTTCTGCTGGTGGGTACGATTTCCTGCAGCCCACTATCAGGGCCTACGCGTCTCACGACAGCATCGGGTACTTTGCTCAAGCTCTGTGATGGTATTTCGACGCAATTCAATCATCCCAACACGCGCTTGGAGAGTATGCAGCCGCAAGCCGCTGGGGTGCTGAAACTAGCGGGCAAGGACATTCCAGCCCATTGCCTGGTCAAAGGCAAGATGAACGAGCGCAAGGGTAGCGACGGCCGAGACTATGCCGTGGCCT
>JAYUOT010000012.1:0-3808 GCA_043760705.1 Betaproteobacteria bacterium | reverse complement strand
GGACCCGCGCGCCTGGAGCGAATTTTTAAGCCATTTGCGAGAACACTCTCCTCAAGGCATGAGCCATACCGTGAGCCGCTACCAAGCCCTGCGCCCCTCGTTGCATGAAGCAGGCGCAGCACTCGCGGCACTCTCCATACCTGTCTTGCTCGCGGTCGGCGACGAAGATGAACCTTGCCTGCAAACCAATTTATTTCTCAAGCAAAGAATCCGCAGCGCAGGCCTCTGGGTGTGTCCGAATACCGGCCACGCCATTAACCTGGAAGAACCTGCCGCGTTTAATGCAGCAGTTCTTGATTTTCTTGGGCTGGCTGAGCGTGGCAAGTGGCCCGTTCGATCAAGCTGAACAAGCTTGGATTGAGCCGTCCGCCACCCGGCCTCAAGGCGCCCTCGTACAATGCGGGCGATGAACTCAAAAAACCTCATTCGCCTCCTCTTAGGCATCGTTGTTGCAGCTATTGGCGCTTGGCAGTTACAGTCCAATCCGGATCCTGAGCATTCTGGCCAGGGCAAGAGTGCCCAGCAAGGCCATTCAAACCGGAGCGCGACTCGAGCGTCAGACAATGGGCCGTCGAGCAATGCCGGGTCTAGCACCCGAAGTCATCAAACCGGCGATTTTGATTATTACTTGATCAGCCTGTCTTGGTCACCCGCTTACTGCGTCACTCACCCCAAGGATCAACGCCAATGTGGAGGTCGGGGATTTGGTTTTGTTTTGCATGGCCTCTGGCCTCAAAAATCAGCCGGTGGTTATCCCGAAGACTGCCCCGCGACCAGTCAACCCAGTCAATCGGTCCTACAAAAAACCTTGGCGTTCATGCCGAGCGAGAAGCTAATCCATCACGAATGGGTGAAGCATGGCACCTGCACAGGCCTCTCCGCCGATGAGTATCTGACGCTCGCTGATCGGGCCTTCGCGGCGCTGCGTCTGCCCAAAGACTTCCAGGCACCTGAAGCTCCAAGAAACCTCACAGTCGAACAAGTTCTAGGTGAATTTGTCGCCGCCAATCCGGGCTTGAACAGAGATAGTTTGAGCCTGCGTTGCTCGGGCAATGAACTGGAAGAGGTGCGGGTTTGCGTAGACAAACAACTGAAGCCCATGAACTGCGGCAAAGGTGTGCGCACGCAGTGTGCACGCGAAACCGTTTTGATACGTGCGATTCGTTAGAGGCTCGAAACCTCAACTTTTTGCCGGGATCACTTATTCATTTACATCATTTTTCGGAGAACCCATGATTCAACACATCCAGGTCAATGGCATCAACATGGCCTACCAATTGGACGGCCCTGCCAATGCACCCGTGGTGGTGATGAGCAATAGTTTGATGGCCGTCCTGACCATGTGGGACGATACCGTGCCCGCACTCATCAACAAGTACCGAGTCCTGCGCTACGACACGCGCGGCCACGGAAAAACGCAGAGCACCCCAGGGCCTTACAGTATCGCCTTGCTGGCAGAGGACATGGTCGCTTTGTTGGACGCCTTAAAAATTTCCAAAGCACACCTCGTTGGCTGTTCGATGGGCGGCATGATCTGCCAATTTGTGGGGGCCAACTACCCCGAACGAGTGCTTTCGCTCGGGCTATGCGATACCGCGAGCGAAATGCCGCCTCGCTCCCTTTGGGAGGAGCGCTTTGCGATCGCCCGAAGTGACGGAATTGCAGGCTTGGCCGAAGGGACTCTCAAGCGCTGGTTTGTGGCAGGCTTTGCAAACAAGGCACCTCATAAAATTGAACAGGTTCGAAAGATGATTCTCGGCACCTCCTTGGAGGGCTACCTTGGCTGTGCCAGCGCTGTTCGAGACATGGCGCAAACCACCATGCTCCTCAAAATCAAGGCTCCGACCTTGGTACTGGTTGGCGCCCAGGATCCGGCCTGCACCGTCGATCAGGCCACCGTCTTGCACCGCATGATAGGCCGCTCCAAAATGTACATCATTGATAACGCGGCTCACCTTCCCAGTATCGAACAGCCTCATGCTTTCAATCATATTTTGCGCGAATTTTTGGACAGCGTTAGTCACTAAGGGTTGTCATGACCGCTATGCCTAAACACCTTACCCACGCCGCGCTCTCCGGCGTTCTTGCCTTAGGAGTTCTTGCCTTAGGAGTTCTTGCCTTAGGCGTTCTGCCCGGCACCGTTCTGGCTCAAAGCTATCCAGACCGCCCGGTGAAGTTCATCGTGCCATTGACACCGGGGTCGGGTGCGGATATTGCCGGTCGCATCGTCGCCAAATATTTGACTGATCTTTGGAAACAACCCGTCATTTTCGAAAATCGCCCTGGGGCGGGCGGCCTCATGGGTACCGGCGCCGTGGTGAGCGCGCCCGCTGATGGTTACACCCTGCTGGTGCAATCCGCCTCTTATGCGGCTAACCCAGCCATCTACAAAAAACTCCCATACGATCCCGTCAAAGGTCTGGTTGACATCAACCTCCTGGGAGTCACCCCCTACGCGATGGTGACTTCACCGAGCGGGCCTTACGCAAACCTCAAAGACCTCATCGCGGCCGCAAAGGCCAAGCCGGGAGACATTCCCTTTGCCTCGGCGGGCCTGGGAAGCTCCACTCATTTGGCCGCAGAATATTTCAATCAGACGATGGGTATTCAACTGATTCACATTCCCTACAAAGGATCGCCCGAAGCCATCCAGGACACCATCGCCGGTCGTACGGCGTTTTACATGGCTCCGATGAGCACGGTGCTTGGGCAAATTAAAGGGGGCAAGCTCAAGGCACTCGGTGTAACAACCAACGCAAGATCTGAAGAGCTTAATGACATTGCGACCATTGCGGAACAAGCCCACCCAGGTTTCGAACTCGGACTATGGTTTGGCGTTTGGGCTCCTGCGGGCACACCGACTGCAGTGGTTCAAAAAATCAATGCGGATATCAATCGCGCCTAGCTCGCCGCCTCGGCACTCTGCGCAGCAATGCGCCGCAAGGCCTGCTCAAACACTTCCACGGGCTGACCACCCGAGATCAAGTGTCGATCATTGATGATGATCGCAGGCACCGCGTGAATCTCATGGCTGGCGTAAAAGCGCTGTCTGGCCCGTACCTGCGCTGCGTACTCGTCACTGTCCAAAATCGCAGCGGCCCGGGTGCTGTCTAAGCCTAATCGCCCAACCATTGCGAGCAGCACGTCGCGCGCCGCCGGATTCTTGCCTTCGGTGAAGTAGGCTTTCAGCATCTCTTTCTTGAGCTGGGCCTGAACGTGCTGCGCGGGCTGGTCAGGAGACGCCTGGCGAGCGGCCTCATCTAACTCACCGCCCCAATGCAAGAGACGATGACAATCAAAGGTGTTCCAGGTTCGCCCACGACCCCCTAAGCGAAAATCGAAGCCAACCTCAGCACCGCGCTGGCGGATCGCCTCATAGGTTTTTTCCTGTTGGGCGGCACTGGAGCCATATTTTTGAGTTAAATGTTCGGTGATGTCCTGCCCTTCGGGCGGCATCTCGGGGTTGAGCTGAAAAGGCTGGAAATGAATTTCGGTCTTGACATCGCTACCCAGGTTACGGATCGCTTGCTCCAGGGCACCCAGGCCCACGGCGCACCAGGGGCAGGCCACATCCGACACAAAATCAATTTTCAGGGGGCGATTCGCCGATGTCTGCGCAGTAGTTTCCATTGATTTTCCTTAAATTCGAACCAAACGATATCAAAGTACACTGCATAGCATGAACTTTGGTCTTAAATTCCGCCCTCGTGCTCTAGGGAAGCGCGGATTTAATCGCGCGGCGCCTGGCTCCTTGAATCGGGCGGTCTACTTCGTTGAATTTTTAGCCAATAGCAAGTGCTATTGGCCG
>JAYUOT010000011.1:0-7925 GCA_043760705.1 Betaproteobacteria bacterium | reverse complement strand
TTTGCGTGAATCCAGCAAGGTGGTGACCAGAACCTGGTGCTTCAGTTTGCACTCGCGTACCGTCAGTTCGTCAGGGAACGCCCGATACTGCTCGGGCGGGGGGTTGAAGGACATGGGATTCTGTTCTTTGGAGCCTAACGGCCAAGACAATTGGCGCGCAAACGATGCTCGCCGCCTCGGTTGCATCGTCAAGTTATGCCTCTAGCCATGTAAAGCTCATATTTGAGTATTCTCAGTGCCCACTCATATGCGAACTTCATCAAAAGCCCCCAAGAATTTGCTTGTCGCAAGCTAGGGCAGCGCGCGTATTTGAGCGGCACCGCTCACGAGCGCTCAAGCCTAGCGCCCCACCCGATCCATCTTGCGCCATTCCCCCGTCGAACCGACGTTCGGATTCGCACTTGGGTCGTGGGTGCCGACGAATTGCCCTTGCCCATCCGTCCAATAGTATTTGTAGGTCATCGGCATTTCTACTTGAGGGGTCGTCCCAAACGGATTGGCGAAAGTTTGCACGCCACCCAGATTTTCGCGCACGGCGAAGTTCTTCCGATCTTGACTAGCGTTACGTTGATCAGTGACCTGCTGCCAATTCTTCTGTGACCAGTCGCGATACTGTCGCGCTGCCTCACCGTAGGCCACCGAGTTACGCAGATTCTGCTGCATGACGCCGCGTGCCCCGAAAGCAGCGCCGTTCAGAGTGGACACCTGATCAGCCGCTTGTGGCAGCCAAGAACCGTAGCCGCTCCATTGGTTTGCTATTGACAATGCGGCGGTCATGGCCATCGTCGCCGTGTCATATGCAAGTGCGATGGAAACCTTGGTCACACCAAAATGCGCAACCCCTGCCGGCACATAGCTGATATACCCCTTTTAAGAGCCGCGCCTAGTCATCATGAAAATAGGGAGTCGGGAACTTCAGACGAGCTTTAGTGAGTCTGTTGAGTTAACCCAGGCACCGGATCAAAATCGATAGACTCATTCGTCAGATGCTTAATGGAAAGTCTTGTCAAAAAAGGCAGGGATCTCCTCGGCTAGCCGCTTCAAAAGGGCAGGGCGATCAAAGCCAGGGGGGTCGGCGCGAATGTCACCGTCCGGGCTGGGGATAAATGATGTCGGAGCATCCATGAAGGCGAAGTGCCAGGCATTGCCGATCCTTCGCAGTTCGGAAGAGGGCATGTCCTTCGCAATTCGCTCCGCGTGGAATTTCGGCACAAGAAAACGATCCAGCTCAGCCACATAAATCAGAACTGGAATTTTGATGGCCGCCAGAGACTCTGGAGTGAGGGGGACGCCGGTAGGTGCCATGGCCACGACAGCCCGAACCCTTGGGTCGATCGCAGGCGTAGCAATGGCTGGTGTTTCACCGCCTCGTGGTGCAGAAGTTGGAGGGGTCTGGCCAGAAGGCGGGGCGTTGTTTTGAGATGCCGCCCCAACTCCGCACAAAATAGGGTCGAGTGCCGCATTTGCTTTGCAGTGTTCGATCATTCTGCGCGGGTCAGCGCGACCGCCAGCCAGTGCAAGCACGCTGAAACCTCCGGCTGAGTGACCGAGCGCACCGACCATATAGCCTTTGTCGTCGCGTGGCAGGCGACTCGCCCATTCAGGGGTCGCGAGAATCCCGTCGATGACCTGGGTCAGCGCGCGAGGGCGAGCAATAAAATATTGTGAGGGAGTTTTCCCAGTCAGTGAGTGATCTTGCCAATTGTCGCCGGGATGGCGCAAGGCGGCCACCAGGTAGCCCGAGCGGGCCAGCGCCTCGGCCAGGCTGCTGTGGCTCAACTCAGTGCCCCAGAGTCCGTGGCTCAGCACAATCAGGGCTTTGAATTGTTGTGCCGGTGGGGCTTGAATGGCCACATTCACTTGAAAGGGGCCCATGTTGACGGTTTTGGCGGGAGTTGCCGTTGGGTAATACAGCGCCACCGGGATCGTCGGCTGGTCGCTCGCGGTGGTCAATTCAATATGACGCCACCCGGCCTCCGCTGCGATTGCAGGCAAGGTGGCGGCGAGGCTGCCCAAAGCTAATAGCGATTGGGTTAGAAGAGGGCGAAAAAAGTGTACATGAAGAGCTCCCGTGAGTGGACGGTGCTCAGTGTGCGCGCTGAATCGTGGGTGCGATAGGGTCATGCGACGAAACGACCCTGGGACAGCGCCAAATGCTAACGGCGAACCGGAGTCTATTGAGATGCCTGCCCCAATGACGAGCAGAAATGAGAGGTGTTGCAAAAAATCATCAAGCGCGCTGCCTCAACGGTGTTCACCGCTAGAGATCACTGTTCGATAAGCGCCCTCAAACAATCATGCTCAAGGGAAGCACCTCAACTTTTGCGTGCAAGCGATAGCATCGAGTGCCGGGATAGAAGATGTGAAGCACTGTACTTGTTCCGACGCGAATCCATCCCATGATGCACCGACTTTTTTGAGCCAGCTATTGATGGTTGTGTGCCTGACAGAAAGTGATCGTCCGAGTTCGGAGGCGTTCAAAAGGTTGCCGTGATAATGAGCGATCATCATCCAAAATTTGCGCATTGAAATACTGGATAGATTTGCACCCAATTGCCGAAAATCCCGCTCCAAGAACGTTTGAATGAACTGCTCACGCCATATGCTGGAATCGAGATGGTTTTGCTGAAGTCAAGATCTTGGGTAGCCTCCTCGCAGCCATAAAGATTCCATGTACTCGGTACCCACTTCGGCCAAGTTGAAGGGCGAAATTTCGATAGACTCAATACGCCCAGCCAATGATTCGCTGGACTGCTTTAGTAAGGTGGGACAAGCGCTGCCCAGAAGCAAAAAACTGTGATCGATTGGTAGGTCGGTCGTTGAGAAAGCGCAGTACAGGGAATAGATCGGGACATCTCTGAATTTCGTCAATCACACCTAATCCAACCAGCGATCTAACAGCAATTTCGGCGGTCAATATTCGATGAGCGTCAACAGGCCAGCAACAAATGGTGGCGCTCTGCCGGCCCTTGATGGGCACACCGCGCATGTTGTTGCTTGACTAACCTACGGCTACGCGCTCGGGCGCTGCTATTCGACAATGCTGTCGGCGCGCTTCACCAAATCGGCCGGAATACTTAAGCCGAGCGCGCGTGCGGTTTTCAAGTTGACCGCAAAGTAACGGCGCGTGATCTGCTCGAACGGTAGGTCCGACGGTTTGGCACCTTTGAGAATCCGATCGACGACCTTCGGCACTCCAACGAACGTATCCGTGAAGCTTGTTCCGTAGCAGAACAGGCCTCCGGCATCCGACGCGTCTCCCCAGAAAATTGTTGGCAAACGATGTGACATTGCCAATTCTGCGATGCGTTTTCGATTGCTGAATAGCGCAGGCACTTGCAGCACCACCAACGCCTCGGCCTTCTGCTCGGCCATGGCCTTGAATGCCGAATTGAAGTCCGGTGTCGGGCCACGGACCTTCAAGACTTGAGCGGTGATGTCCGCTGTGAGGGCGGCGGCGACGTTGGCCCGCTCGATGGGCGCCAAGCCGCTGGCGTCTGCGCCAGGAATGTCGGAATCACTGAGAATCGCCACGCGTTTTAGGTTCGGAACGACCTGCTTTAGTATTTCATATTGCCTCTTGCCGAGTTCCGGGTCGTCGCTGGTGATGCCCGTGATATTGCCGCCGGGGCGTTCCAGGCTTGCCGCGAAGCCTACCCCCACGGGATCAGCGAGGATAGCGGCCACGATGGGAATCCTGTTCGTGGCCTTGCGCGCGGCCTCGGTCGGCGGTCCCCCATAGGTCGCGATAACATCGACGCCCAGGGCAGCCAACTCGGCTGCAAAGCCTGGCAAGCGCTCCAGCTTACCCTCCGGAAATCGAGCTTCGAAAACAACGTTCTTTCCCTCGACATAACCGAGCTTGGCCAGTTCGCTTTTTAAGGTATCGATGAAGGGACCCGTCCCCCAATTAGAAAGCACGCCGACTCGGTAAATCTTACCGTCCGTCTGAGCGAGTGCAAGTCGCTGACCCATCATCAAGATCGAGATGCCGGTCACAACGAAGCCCGCGAAACTTCGCCGACTCGCATTAATCGAAAACGTCTCCGGCTCGAATGGGCTTTCCTTGCCGAACCGAGAAGTATTAGCAAAGCTCGTTTTCATGACATCCTCCCACTAAAGATTATCTCGATGACCACCGCTAACAGGCTTCGGCGATTGACAAAAGCATACGCGGCCGTTGGAGAGCTTGCTTTACATTTGGCTCACATTTGGCTGACTTTTTCCTCACCGTAAGCCTATAATTGAGAGACGTTAGCCAAGTAACCGACGGTCGCGCGAGGAGCGTCACGATGCGCTACAGTTTTGAGAGCTTCACGCTGGACACTGACCGCCGTGAGCTTTGGCGTGGTGCCGAGTTGGTGGCCATCGCGCCTCAGGCATTTGACCTTCTCAGCTATTTGATCCGCAACCGGAATCGCGTCGTCAGCAAGGACGATCTGATGGCTGCCATCTGGAACGGCCGCATTGTTTCGGAATCGGCTCTGACAACCCGCTTGAATATAGTCCGAAACGCTATCGGCGACAACGCACTGCAGCCGCGCTTCGTCAAGACATTTCTACGCAAGGGAATCCGGTTCGTAGCGTCTATACTTGAGGAGCAAGAGGACACCCACATTGCGGCCCCTGTCATCTCAAACGAACCACTGCAGATAGTGCGCGGCGCGGCTGGCCGAGTATCGATCACCGTCCTGTCCTTCGCCAATCTTTCCGGCGAACCGAACCTGGAGGCCGCGTGCGAGAGCCTTACCGAAGATCTGTCTGACGAACTTTCGAAGTTTCGCGAACTCGTCGTGATCGTGTCGGGTTCCCGATTTGTCGCCGGAGCCACATACCGCGACATGCGGGGAATCGGCCGCGAATTGGGCACGCGCTATGTGTTGCAGGGCAGTGTTCGAGCCTCTCGATTGCGCCTGCACGTCACGGCACGACTGGTCGATGCAACGACGGCAGAGCAACTATGGGGCCGGCACTTCGATGGGGCCTACCATCGCAACCCAACCTATGGTGACGAGTTTGTACAGGCCATCGTCTCGGCCATGATGCCTGCAATCCGCCAAGCCGATCTACAGCGTTCTCATCACAAGGGACTGGAGCAGCTTGGGGCATGGGAGGCTTACCAACGAGGCCGGTGGCATATGTCAAAGTCCGAGGCTTCCGAGAATCTGTTGGCCCGATCCCTCTTTCAGCATGCCGTCGAGCTCGATCCGAATTTTGGTCTTGGCTATTCGGCGATCGCCTTCACGTTTGCCGCTGCATCATCGGCCTTCAGCGAAATGTCCATCGTCGAGAGTTGCGAAATCGCTGAACCTCTCGTGCGCAAGGCGCTCGCGCTCGACGAGAACGATACGGACGCGCATTCGCGTTTGGCGCTGCTTGCCCTACTTCGGGGAGATCTGGACGCCGCCGTCCGGAAAGCGGACTCGGTTCTTGCCGTGCACGACAGTTGCCCGGACGCCTGGGGCGTCAAAGGCGCAGCGCTCATATATGCGGGGCGTCGGCAGCAAGGTCGCAACGCGATCAAGCGCTACTTCAGCCTGAACCCGCGCGATATCGCACGCCCGATTCGTCGAACCCAGATCGCGTCGTCGTTCTATATGGACGGTAGGTACCAGGAGGCGGCTCAGACTGCACGACAGATCGTGCAGAATTATCCCGAACATCCGTTGGCGTATCGCTGGTTGGCTGCGTCTCTGGGTCAACTTGGCAGAGCAGACGAAGCGCAACAGGCTTTGCAGCAACTGCGCAGAATATCGCCTTCGTCATTCGAGATGTATATCCTGCAACCACCGCCGAGATACTGCAGCGTGGAATACGTGCCGATGTTGCAGGGACTGCGCAAGGCTGGCTGGAAGGAGTAGTTTCCTTCTCATCTGCCACCGGCCAGACGTAGCGAGTCGCATTCATACTGCCTTGGCGTGGTACTGCGGGTGGTACTGCGGGTGGTACTGCGGCCAGGACGCTGAACGGACCTGACAGCGGCGTGACCTGCACCAACGCCAAATCAGCGGCGTCAAGCGGGTCATGATACGCGGCCTGCGTGGGCTCACACCCGCCATTGGCAACCATCATGTTCAGGTCGGACCGCGACACCGCCTGATGATACGGCGAAGCGCTCACCGGGTCCGAGGCAATGCGCTCGATAATCAGCAAACTGATCCGGTTTCATGGGGTGCTGACCCCAAATGCCAAGATGCGGGCCAAGTTGGTGCCGCATGCGCCTGATGAGCCTACTCAAAAGAGTCCGCAAAGGACGGCGAGGCCACTCACTGCCGAGCGATGCGTCTGGGTTGGGCGAAGCTATTGAAGCGCGTCTCTAACCTCGATCTTGAACATTGCCCGAACTGTGGCGGATCGCTTACGATCATGGCTGCGATTCTTGAAGTGAGCTCGGACACAAAGGGTCCTGAGGACCGTTTGTGACTTGCTCACGCCTCGGCCTCCGCGCCCTGGCAGGTCGTCCATAGAAAAGATCCTCACGCACCTGGGCCTGGAGGCGAGGGCACAACCGCGCTCGCCTGCCCGTGGGCAGATGCCGCTTCAAGATAGGTCGGTTGAATTTCCTGATCACGATATTTTTTCGCCCGTGTTGCAAGTGGTGCAGCGAGTGCTGACTAGGCACTTGCTTGATCAAGCTGGGCTCAAGTAAGGCGAGGGGGAATGTGGCGTGGGGACATTGATTCAGAGATTTAGTTCCGACATAACTTGCAAGCAAGTTAGTCTGCTCTGAAACTTCGTTTTGGTTCAGCGGCGAACCTAAACATTCATCTGCACTGCTTGGTGCTTGATGGCATTTATCGACTCACCGCGGCAGGCGAGCCTGAGTTTTTAGAAGTGGCAGCACCCAGCGATGAAGCCTTGCAGGAAGTGTTGCGCCGAATCATCCGCCGCTTGATGAAGCTGCTGGTGCGGCGCGGCATTCTTGTTGAGGATCAAGGCGAGCTGTATATGTCCGACCCTGAGAAGGATTCTTCCGAGGCCAGCCCGCTGAGGCGACTGCAAGCGGGCTCGGCGGTGTACCGAATCGCCTTCGGAGATCGAGCAGGCCAGAAGGTGCTGACGATTCAGGGAGTGCCACCTGCCGATGGCAAGGTCAAGAAGCAAGTGCTGTGCGCCAATCTGGACGGCTTTAGCCTGCATGCGGCGGTGCGCTGCGCGGCCCGGAAGCGCAAGAAGTTGGAGAGACTGTGCCGGTATATCACCCGTCCAGCTTTGGCCAATGACCGTGTTCAGTGCAATGGCGCAGGCCAAGTCGTGTTGAAGCTCAAGATCCCGTGGCGAGACGGTACGACCCATCAGGTGATGTCGTTAGAGTTCATGCAGCGATTGGCGGCGTTGGGGGATAGGCAATTTAAACACCCTTTTCCCGAAAAGCTCCCCTAACCGATGGCCATCAATAGCCTCTTTGGCTGTGAAAGCCGGTCGCATTTTGCTTGGGGCTAAGCTTGGCTTTTGCCTGGCTTCGCTTCAAAGCGCTCTCCAACCCCTGCTAAGACACTCTTTTCTGTCTCTTTTGTGCCTTCTGTTTGACACCCGCGCAGCACTTCGCCTGACCCTAGGAGCGTGGCCGGCAGAAGGACGCGCGCTGCGACAGGCGAGAAATCGGTCCATTTCGGTATCACGACCTGCGCCAATAGCAAGTGCTATTGGCTTCTCAGTGCTACCAAACTGTCCTCGATTTTCGCCAGTCTCGCCAGCACGCCTTCTGCCGCCCACGCTCCTAGCGCTGCTTTCGTCACTTTATTCTGGGGTCACTTGACTTCGAGCTCACCCTGTTTGCGCAGCACGACCTCGTGGCTTTACTGCTCAGCAAAGCTCATCTGCCGGCGCGCGGGCGACTTTGGCGGCGCTCGGGACTCAAGCCCCATGTGCGTGAGAATCTTCAGGGTGCTTGAGCGGCCAAGGCCAGAGGCCTTGGCGTGGGC
>JAYUOT010000010.1:0-7959 GCA_043760705.1 Betaproteobacteria bacterium | reverse complement strand
GAGTTACCGATGAGTAATATTATCGTTGACAATCTGGCTAATTAACGAAATGTTACCGTTGGGTAATCAATTTTAAAATCCACATGAATGAACACCATCCAGAGGGGTGGCCAAGGAAACGCCAAGAATGCCCAAGGCACTCAAGCTCAGTGCGGCGCGCGCCCAGCGGATGGCCAGCCCTTGCAAGTTGCCTTCGCTTTTCATGACCCGCCAACAAGCGCCGAGCAAGGCGTAAAAGCTGGTCAAACAAATGGCGATCAGCGCAGCAAATCAGTGGCATTGTCTGTTTCGAGCAAAAGGGCGTCGCGCAACATGGAAAGCGTCGGGTTGATCTCTCGCTTGCATCGTTCGTCGTCCAGGGTTCTGAAAATCACCCCGACATCTTCCGGTGTCGAGAAATACTCGCGGCGATCACCGGGCAGATGCTGAAAGTTTAATCGCTTTGCGCTAATGCTCAAAAAAAAAGCAGCCTGTGGGCTGCTTTTTCAATTCGGTTGAAGCCGATCCTTCGACTTCGGTGCGAAACTTTACTGGGGCGGAATACGCAACATCTGACCTGGATAGATTTTGTCAGGGTGCGAAAGCATCGGCTTATTGGCTTCAAAAATGGGCATGTACTTGTTGGCATTGCCGTAATATTCTTTGGAAATTTTAGACAGCGTGTCGCCGCTCACCACGGTGTAGTACTGGCTGCCATCGCCACCGGCTTCAACTTCCATATTGTCTTCCACGCCCGATACGCCGTGCACGTTACCGCAGCACAAAACAATCTTCTCGCGGGTTTCTTCGTCAGCGGCAACGCCTGAAACCGATACAATGCCAGAGCCCGCATCGAAGCCGACACTGAGGCCCCGTGCGTCAAGATTCATCGAGCGAATGTAGTCTTCGACGGCTGTGCCAGCGGCCGTGCTTGCCTCGGCAATTTTCTCTGGACTCGGGTCTGCTGCCGCCGCTTCAGTGGCCGCTTTTGCTTCGCCATGCCCGAACAGTTTTTCGCCGGCAGTTTTGATAAAAGATAGTAGTCCCATGCGTTCTCTCCAGAGTAATTCATTGCGCTGAAACGAGAGGCAAAGTCATGCGCGAAAACCTCACCTTTTTAAGCTCGTAGCGAGCGTACCATAGGACAAATTCAATAGGGATTGGGTTCAGGTTTTTTTTGAAAATTCTTGTGCCGACTCGCTCCCGCCCTGCCTCGATGCTCTCTGGGCGAAGACGAAGCTCAAGGCCGCCGCTGACCCCAGGGCGAACAAAGCCCAGGTGGCATTTGTATAGCCCGCGCTAGGCGTCCAAAGCAGTCCAATGCCCCAGGGCACCAGTGTCCGAAAGAGCGCGGTGGGAAGTCCTAAACTACCGTTGAGCGCAGCGACATTCTCATGGCTGACGTACTGCGCGACGGCAGTCCCTTTGACGATGGTTTGGCAACCGTTGGCAATGCCCCAAACACCGGCAAAGGCCAACAGCAAGACGGTGTTTGTGCCCGCGGCGATCAATAAGAGTATGCCTAAGGGACTCAGCCAGACGATGATGGCATTGACGCGATGAGTGCTGAACTTTCCGTCGCTCCACAAAATTCCCATGCGCCCCAGAACTTGAATGGCCCCCACGGCCGCGGGAATCCATACCACCCAAAAGGCCGACATCCCGCGCTCGCGCAGCATCGGTATGAGATGTGCTGCCAATGCACTGGCCAAGGCCATGCCCAGGGCCGTGAAAAGGCCAATCAATAACATCACTTTGCGCTGTTGAGCGGCGACTTCGAGAGGGCGATTCGCGCGAGTGACGGCGGGCAGAGGAGGCTTTTTGGGGGGCTCGTGGCGCAGCCAAAAGCAGTGAATCGGGGCGCACACCAAGAGGTGGAAAGTTGCCAGGGTGACCACCATCATCGACCAACCCAAAAAGCTCATCAACCAGGACATGAGGGGGATAAATACGGTGCTGGCCAGGCCCCCTAAAAAAGTGATCACAATAATGGCGCGTCGATAATCGGCCGGAAAGCGTCGCGTGACAATCGAGAATATGGGCGTATATAAAATGCAGCTCATGGCTGCACCCAAGCCCATCCACGCCCCATAAAACTGAGCCAAACTGTGGACTTGACTCATCCCGAGCAAAGCCAGGAAGCTTGCGATCGAACCACCCGTCATGACCGACCGACCGTGGCCGGCATCGATCATGCGTCCCACCGGATAGGCCAGCAGCCCTTCGACGAGCATGGCGAGACCAAAGGCCAGCGAGGTTTGGTCTCGCGAAATATGCAAGCGACTTTCAATCGGCTCGACCGAGAGGCCGAACAGGTACAAGGTGCTTCCCCAAGAAATGAGTTGAGCAAGCGACAACCAAAATAAAAAGGCTCGAACCTGAGTTTGAGCCTTGTTTTGGGGGTTGGAGGCCATAGAATGGCGCCCTTCGTCGCTTGAATTACGCATTTCTTATAGTTTACGGCCTTTTATGTTCGTTTTAGGCCTTGAAATACTAGAAAAGGCCTCAAAGTCAGCACACAAATCAACTAAAAGTATTGTCCAACAATGAGTCAGGAAAGTAATCCCCCAAAATCTGAGCCCAACGCTTCCGAGAACGTTCAAACCGCTTATGGCGGTTCCCGTTCAAATGCTGGCTCCAGTACCGGACCTGATGCCGGCTCTAGTACCAGCATTAATACCGGCACTAATACCGGCGCCTCCCATGGCGGCGATCCGGGCGCTGATCTTGGTGCGAGCGAAGCCTCGTCTGGGTCACCAATAGAACCCATGGATGCCTTGAGGGCCGAACTCGCTGCTGCCCAGGCCAAAGCCAGTGAAAACTACGACGCTTACCTTCGTGCGGTCGCTGATGCTGAAAACATCCGCCGTCGTTCCATGGAAGATGTTGCCAAGGCCCACAAATTTGCCGTCGAAAGTTTTGCGGAAAGCCTCTTGCCGGCCAAGGATAGCCTTGAAATGGCTTTGATCCTGCCTGATTTGACGACCGACAAGCTCAAGCAAGGGGTTGAGGCCACATTGCGTCAGCTGGCGACCGCGTTCGAAAAAAACAAGCTGATCGAAGTAAATCCCGTGGGCGAAAAGTTTGATCCTCATAAGCATCAAGCCATTTCGACCCTGCCCGGTGCCAGTGCGACGCCGCCTTTGGCCGCCAATCATGTGGCTCAAGTGCTGCAAAAAGGTTACACGATCAATGATCGAGTGCTGCGCCCGGCCTTGGTAGTGGTCACCGCCTAATCCTGAAATACCTGCCTGACGAATGAGCGCTTGAAATACGCAAGATCGTACGCACTTTAAGAACAATCCTCAAATAATCTCTGGAGTCTGAACATGGGTAAAATTATTGGTATCGACCTAGGCACAACAAATTCTTGTGTCGCCATTATGGAAGGCGGTCAGCCTAAGGTCATCGAGAACTCTGAAGGCGCTCGCACCACACCGTCGATCATTGCGTATATGGAAGATGGCGAAATCGTGGTGGGTGCACCCGCCAAGCGCCAGGCGGTGACTAATCCTCGCAACACGCTGTACGCGGTGAAGCGTTTGATCGGCCGTAAATTCGAAGAGAAGGAAGTCCAAAAGGACATCGCCTTGATGCCCTACACGATCACTAAAGCCGACAACGGCGATGCCTGGGTGGGCGTCCGTGATACGAAATTGGCGCCTCCTCAAATCTCCGCCGAAGTGTTGCGCAAGATGAAGAAAACCGCTGAGGACTATCTCGGCGAGCCGGTGACTGAAGCCGTCATCACAGTGCCAGCCTACTTTAACGATAGTCAGCGCCAGGCCACTAAAGACGCGGGTCGTATTGCCGGTCTGGACGTGAAGCGCATCATCAATGAGCCCACGGCGGCAGCCTTGGCGTTCGGTCTCGATAAAGGCGGCGGCAAAGATCGCAAGATCGCGGTTTATGACCTCGGCGGCGGTACCTTCGACGTGTCCATCATCGAGATGGCCGATGTCGATGGCGACAAACAGTTCGACGTGCTCTCCACCAATGGCGACACATTCTTGGGTGGCGAAGACTTTGACCAACGTGTCATTGAGTACATCATCGCCGAGTTCAAGAAAGACCGTGGTGTCGATCTCGGCAAGGATGTATTGGCCTTGCAACGTCTGAAAGAAATGGCCGAGAAGGCCAAGATCGAGTTGTCCTCGACTACTCAGACCGAAATCAATTTGCCTTACGTCACCATGGGTGCCGCAGGGCCTGAGCATTTGAACATGAAGCTCACCCGCGCCAAGTTTGAGGCTTTGGTGGAAGATCTGGTTGAAAAGACCATGGAACCTTGCCGCATTGCTTTGAAAGATGCCGGCTGCAAAGCCAGTGATATCGACGACGTCATCTTGGTGGGCGGTATGACCCGTATGCCAAAGGTTCAGGAAAAGGTCAAAGAGTTCTTTGGCAAGGAGCCTCGTAAAGACGTGAACCCCGATGAAGCCGTGGCCGTAGGCGCTGCCATTCAAGGGTCGGTCCTGGCGGGTGAACGTACTGATGTGCTCTTGCTGGACGTGACTCCATTGTCTTTGGGTATCGAAACCCTCGGCGGCGTCATGACCAAGATGATCAAGAAGAACACCACGATTCCAACCAAATTCTCCCAAACCTTTTCGACTGCCGACGATAATCAGCCGGCCGTCACTATCAAGGTCTTCCAGGGTGAGCGTGAGATCGCGAGCGGCAATAAAATGTTGGGCGAGTTCAATCTTGAGGGTATCCCCCCGGCAGCGCGTGGCACGCCACAAATTGAAGTGGGTTTCGATATCGACGCCAACGGGATCCTCCATGTGTCGGCTAAAGACAAGGCCACCGGCAAAGAAAATAAGGTCACCATCAAGGCCAACTCCGGCTTGTCTGAAGATGAGATCAAGGCCATGGTCAAAGATGCCGAGATGAATGCGGGCGAAGACAAGAAGCGCGTTGAGTTGGTCACGGCGCGTAATCAAGGCGAGGCCTTGGTCCATCAAACCCAAAAATCGCTCACTGAGTACGGCGATAAGCTTGAAGCGGGTGAGAAAGAGAAAATCGAATCCGCCTTGAAGGATTTGCAGGCCACCTTGACCGGTGAGGACAAAGAAGCCATTGAAGCGAAATCCAATGAGCTGATGACGGCCTCGCAGAAGATGGGCGAGAAGATGTACGCGGATATGCAGGCCGCGCAAGCTGCCGCCGGTGCAGCAACGGGTGCGGGCCCTGAGGGTGCAGCGGCTGGCGCGGCGGGAGGTGGCGGTGCGAAAGCCAAGGACGATGATGTGGTCGATGCGGACTTTAAAGAAGTCAAGCGCGGCTAAGCCCACGCCGAACCAGGCTCGGTCTTCGGACTGAGCCTTTTCGATGCAATTCAATGGTTCTACCTCCGTGATCCAATGGTTCTGTAAGCCTTTTAACGAGCTCGGCCTGTCCGAGCTCTATGCGTTGATGCGTCTGCGTCAAATGGTGTTTTCGGTGGAGCAGGATTGCGCCTATCTGGACGCTGATGGCGCGGATGTTGATGCCCATCATGTATTGGGCTATGGGGGCGATGAGCTGGTTGCTTATGCCCGCATTCTTAGGCCTGGAACGCGCTATGAACAAAGCTCCGTCGGCCGTGTGATCACCGCCGCTGAAATTCGCGGCAAGGGGTTCGGCCGTGAGTTGATGAAGATTACACTCGAGCATTGCGCGCGAATTTACCCGGGCGCAGGGGTTCGAATTTCAGCCCAGGCTCGGCTCGAAAAGTTCTACCAATCCTTAGGTTTCGCCAGCGATGGCGAGCCTTATTCTGAAGACAATATTCCGCATCTTGCGATGAACCTTGTGGCCCCCGGCTCAACGGTACCCGACAAGCAGGCGCAAACCCATTCATAACAAGACATCCTGACAAGTACTTCCATGGCCAAACGAGATTTTTACGAGATTTTGGGTGTTCCCAAAAATGCCGACGACGATGAGCTGAAAAAAGCCTATCGCAAAATGGCAATGAAATTTCATCCCGACCGTAATCCGGACAACAAGGTCTCCGAGGAGAAATTTAAAGAGGCCAAAGAAGCTTACGAGATGCTCTCTGACCCACAGAAGCGTCAGGCTTACGATCGCCATGGCCACGCGGGTGTGGATCCCAATGCCTTTGGCGGTGGAGCCGGCGGCGCGGCGGGCGGTTTCTCCGACGTGTTTGGAGATATCTTTGGCGACATTTTTGGAGGCCAACGTGGCGGCGGTGGAGGGCGTAGCAATGTGTATCGTGGCGCCGATCTTCGCTACGCGATGGAAATATCCTTAGAGCAAGCAGCGCGCGGTCATGCGACCGAAATTCGTATCCCGACCTGGGATCATTGCGCCGTGTGTTCGGGCAGTGGTGCCAAGCCGGGGACTAAGCCGAAGACCTGCGGAACCTGTGCGGGTCAAGGCCAAGTGCGCATGCAGCAAGGTTTTTTCTCCGTTCAGCAAACTTGCCCAACCTGTCGCGGCAGCGGTAAGATCATTGCCGAGCCTTGCACCGCTTGTACGGGTGTGGGTAAGGTCAAAAACAACAAAACATTGGAAGTCAAAATCCCCGAAGGCATCGACGACGGCATGCGCATTCGCTCGGCGGGCAACGGTGAGCCAGGAGTCAATGGCGGGCCGGCGGGAGATCTCTTTGTCGAGATCCGTGTCAAGGAACACACCGTGTTTCAACGTGAGGCCGACGATCTGCACTGCGAAGTCCCCATCTCGATCACCAAGGCCGCACTCGGTGGTACGGTTGAAGTGCCTACCTTGAGCGGTAAGGGCGAGATTGAGATTCCCGAAGGTACTCAACCGGCCAAGACCTTCCGCTTGAAGGGCAAGGGCATCAAGGGCGTGCGTTCCAGCTATCCTGGTGATTTATACGTGCACATCAATGTCGAAACACCAGTACGCTTGACCGAGCATCAGAAGAAGCTCATGAAAGAGCTGGAGTTGTCACTGGTGGACAGTAAGCACAGCCCTCAGACTAAGACTTGGAAAGATAAGGTCAAGGACTTCTTTCAGTAGTCCTTAACCGAGCAGCCGGCCCCGATGGTCAAGTCAGAGTTTAAGAGTAGCGGTGGTTTCAAGCGAGTCTTGAATGCCACTAGCTACTCTTTGAAGGGCTTCAAATACGCGTTAAAACATGAAGCCGCATTCCGGCAAGAGTTAGCTCTTGCGCTGATCCTCACGCCCGTTGCGATTTGGTTAGCTCGAAGCCGGTGGGAACTCCTAGCTTTGATTGCACCGATGATGTTGGTGCTCATTGTGGAGGTCATCAATTCGGCTCTTGAGGCCTTGGCGGACGAAATCTCGCTTGAACGATCCGAGCGACTGGGTGCGGCTAAGGATTTAGGAAGCGCCGCTGTTTTTGTCGCTCTTGCTTTGACTGTACTGACCTGGGTTTTGGTGCTCTGGCGCTGAGCATTTGGACAACACGCGGCCCATAGCCTTGTTCCGAATGCCTTACAACAGCTCAGGCGAGTAATTTGTAGGGTGCCCGCCAGTGGCGAAGCGCTGAAAGTCTTGATAGCCATTCGATCACTTCAGAGGCATGTGCAACTTCGCTGATCGCCAGGGCCAGCTATACTTTGTAGGAGTGACCCGACTCATGGTGACCGTAGAGTTTGATCTCGTGCACTGGCGGGGTTGATATCACTTTCGTCATTTAGGTCCACTAGTCTTCGAAGTGTTTGGCTCGATGATTGGACTTATGCCTAGCAAGAGTAGCTAGGGCCCCGATGATCGTTGCAGGCAGGATAATCCACTTCAGCTCTGAAATAATCACCCTGACACCGCGTTCGGTGAAGAAGCTGGCAAGGCCAATCGGCGAAACTTCTATCGGACGAAAGGCAAAGAAAAATCTCTCATGGCTCAAGGGCCAAAAGAGCGCCACACCCAAGCCGCCATTAGTCAGCGCGTCCAAGAGGGGGTGAGAGAGGCAAGAAACGAAGCACACCCAAAATACGGTCCAGCGACTGGACTGAAGGCTCCGGTGAAAAATGCTCAAGACCA
>JAYUOT010000009.1:0-21822 GCA_043760705.1 Betaproteobacteria bacterium | reverse complement strand
CGACTGGCACTTTCGCAGCCGACCCGAAGACTTCACGCGGCCTGATAGGGTTCTAAAACCAGCGGGGACGGACCATGTTTAAGTTTCCGTTGAAATCGCGCTTGAATTCACTGCAGATTTGCGGGCCATTTGAACCGATGGCGGTCCTAGCGGTGGTGTGCGCCCTGGGGGTTTCGGCCTGTGCAAGCAAAATTCCCCCACCTGTGCCACTGTATCAACGTCCGGTACTTTTGGAGCCTAACGAATTTCCTGCGACCCGTGTTGCAGGCCATGCTGCACCGATAGACTGGCTCGTTTGGTGGAAGAGCTTTCAGGATCCGGTGTTGGATGCGCTCCTGCAAGAGGCTGCCAGCCAGAGTCAAGATTTGGCCCTGGCGAGTGCGCGCATCGAAGAAGCACGCAGCGTGATCGCGCTCAATCAAACTAATTTCTTTCCTTCGGTGGATCTCAACGTGGGGGCTACGACGCGCGGTTTGAGCGAAAACTCAGCAACTTTCCCTCCGGGCAGCCGGACGAGTAGCCACGACCGCCAGATTGGCCTGAGCGCCAGCTACGAGATTGACTTTTGGGGGCGATATGCTCGTGCCGACGAAGCCGCGCGAGCGCGCTTGTTGGGTCAGGGGGCGGCTCGCGGTACGGTGCTTACGACCTTGTATGCCAACGTCGCGCAAAGTTATTTCGCCTTGCGCACTCTCGACGCCCAGCTTCTCTTGGCCGAACGCACGCTCGCCAACCGTCAAGAAACGCTCAAGCTTCAAGAACGCCGATTGCAGGGCGGCGTGATCGGTGAGTTGGATCTGCGTCAGGCCCAGGCCGAGGCTGTCAGCGTTGAGGCGACAGTGAGAACCGTGCGCCAGAGCCAGCGTAACGCGGAGAGTGCTTTGGCCTTGCTGCTCGGGCGTAGTCCCGCTCAAATTTTGAGTCCAAGCATTGCCCGTGGCGCTGACCTGCCCACCTTGTATTCCGCTCACTGGGTGCTGAATGCGCAGGCGACGGGCTTGCCGTCCGAGATCTTGAATCGGCGCCCGGATTTGATCAGTGCGGAGCAGGGCATGATCGCCGCGCAGGCGGATATTGCTCAGGCTCGCACCGCCTACTTTCCAAAGATCACCCTGACCGCCGGGCTGGGACAACAGTCCCGGGAGCTTGGTCACTTGCTCAGTCCGGCATCGATGTTCTGGAACTTGATCGGAAACTTAACGCAGCCGGTGTTTCGAGCGGGGGCGATCGATGCCACGATGGCTGCCGCCAACGCTCGTCAGCGCCAGGCTTTGGCGCAGTACACGCAGGCGGTGCAAAGCGCTTTTAGAGACGTTGCGGACGCATTAAATAATATGGAAGCGGGCAGAGAGCTCACCTCGATCACCAGCAAAAGACTGGATGCTCTGCGAGCGAGCTTGCGCCTGGCCGACATTCGATACAAGGGCGGCTATTCCAACTACTTGGAGGTACTAAGCGCCCAACGTGATTTGGCCCAAGCCGAGTCAGCACTACTCGATATCCAGCGCGCTCAACTGGTCGCCGTGGTGAGTTTTTATAAGGCCCTGGGCGGAGGCTGGGATGCGGCGAGCTTGCCGGAGCTGGTCAGCGCGAAGACAGCCAATGAGTGAAGGACGCACTGATTAAGTCTCGAACGCGCAGGCCGATACTTAATCAGGGCGTCCTTAAATCAAGACGGCTAGGTTGAGCGCACCCGGGCTGTCTCTGTGTCGATGAGAGGCTTGGCCCCCCAACCAATTTGAGCAAGTTCCTCGTCACTCAACCAATACCACTGACCCTCAGCGCAATCCGCACGGAGCTGATGTGTGCCTATGGCCCTGCGATGCAGAGCCTCAACGCGATTACCCACCGCAGCAAGCATCCGTTTGACCTGATGGTACTTGCCTTCGCTCAGAGTGAGCTCAAGCGTGAACTCATTGATGAGGCGTGCATCTAGGGCTAGGACGGGTTTGGGCGAATCATTGAGTACCACGCCCTTCAGGAGAGCCTCGATTTGCGGAGCGGTGCCAGGGTGTTTGAGGGTCGCTCGGTAGATTTTGGCCGCCTTGTGTTTCGGCGAAGTGACGCGGTGAATGAATTGGCCATCATCGCTAAAAAGTAACAAGCCGGTCGTGTCTTCATCTAAACGGCCAACCGCCTGTACATCGCGTACCCTAAGCGGGGTCGGCAATAGCGAGTAGGCACTCGGGTGATGTTTAGGCTTGGTCGAGCATTCATAACCCGCAGGTTTATGCAGAACCAGGTAGGCGCGGGTGTAGAAGGCCCATGGCTTGTCGACGACCGCATAAGGCGCACCGTCGAAAACCTCGAGCGCAAGGAAAGGGTCGGTGATGATCTGCTTGTTGAATCGTAAATGACCGGCCACAATCGCTCCCGTACATTCGTGGCGAGAGCCAAATCCTTGAGAGAAGAGTAGTTCTTGAGCGGAAACGGTTCTTTGGTTTTTCATGGGTAGTGATTTGCCAATGTGGCTTGGCGAGAAGGTCAGTGCAGTTTACTTTAATGGGCCAGCAACGGTTTGGCATACCATTCGCCTCATGAGCAAGATTCTTGACACTTCTGAACCCCTTCCAAGCTCGCGCTTGGCCGCTGCAAGCGCCATAGGCGAAAGCTTTCGTTCGCTCGCGCTTTCAGAGGCCATGCTGGCCAATCTGGATCGACTGAAATACACCACAATGACGGCGATTCAAGCGGCCAGCCTCCCCATCGCACTCGCCGGTCGCGACTTGATTGCCCAGGCAAAAACCGGCAGTGGCAAGACGGCCTCATTTGCAATCCCCTTGCTGGCGAAACTGGATCCTGCTCGTTTTGAGGTGCAGGCGCTGGTGCTTTGCCCCACTCGGGAATTGGCCGATCAGGTCACGCAAGAGATTCGCCGACTGGCCCGCGCAGAAGAAAATATCAAAATCCTGACCTTAACCGGCGGGGTTAAAATGGGTGGGCAACGCAATAGCCTTGGTTTTGGTGCGCATATTGCGGTGGGCACACCTGGCCGAATTATGGACCTGATAGATCGCGGCGATCTTAATCTGGACGCCGTTAATACCCTAGTTCTGGATGAAGCCGACCGGATGTTGGATATGGGTTTCTACGACAGTATTTTCTATGTCGCCAGCCATACTCCAGACTCACGCCAAACGCTGTTGTTTTCAGCGACCTATCCCGAAGGCATTGCCAAACTAAGTGCGCGCTTTTTAAAGGAGCCTGCACGCATCACGGTTCAATCGCAGCACGACGGCGGCAAAATTCAACAACGCTTTTACGAGATTGAAGATAGCCAAAGAATGGCCGCGGTGGCGATGATGCTAAAGCATTTCCGCCCGGTCAGCACGCTTGCTTTTTGCAATACAAAACATCAATGTAAACGCTTGGTGGATGCGTTGCAGGCCGAGGGCTTTAGCGCGCTGACTTTGCACGGCGAGCTGGAGCAGCGTGAGCGCGATCAGGTTTTAGTGCAGTTCGCCAATCGTAGCTGCTCCGTCTTGGTGGCTACCGATATTGCTGCTCGGGGTCTTGATATCTCTCAGCTCGAAGCGGTGATCAATGTGGACGTCACGCCCGATCCGGAGTTGCATATTCACCGAATTGGGCGAACCGGCCGTAGCGACCATGAGGGTATGGCCTTGAGTTTGGTCAGCCCTAAGGAGATGGTGTACCTCTCTCATATTGAGAAAATGCAGGCGCGTTCCGCTCAATGGTTTGAGTTGTCGAGCTTGGCCCCAAAGGCTGGCGAGGTACCCGCACCCCTGTTGCCACCCATGGCGACTCTGCAAATACAAGTGGAGCGCCGCGAGAAAATCCGGGCCGGTGATGTCCTCGGCGCCTTGACCGGAGAGGGGGGCATTGCGGGCGATTGCGTCGGGAAAATCTCGGTGGCGGAATTCTCAACCTATGTCGCCGTGCGGCGCGACCTCGCACGCCTGGCCCAGGCTCATTTGGCGGCTGCGAAGATCAAGGGCAAGACGGTTCGGGTGCGCTTGCTTTAGCGGCCCTTAGCGGCGACCATCCAAAAGAACAAAACAAATTCTTGCCGTTTTGTTTGATCGGTTCGCCCAGGCGTGGTTAGTGCCTCTTTGTATGAGGACGTCACCCGCACATCAGAACTGAAGATTGCTGGCTCGCTATTGAATATTGAAGATAGTTGAATACATGGTTCCTGTTTTCGAACTACCATCGTCTTTGCGACTCGCACTGGAAGCAGGATTCACCGAATTTCGCATGCTCTGTCGACCGGACCCCAGATGAACGCCAAAGATAATTCTATCCACTCCAAGCTTTCGATGGATCATGATTGGGTGGCCTTGGCACGCACACTTACGCCAAAACTCAATGCGGCGGGCGCAGTGATCGACGCGACCAAGACGCTCCCCACGGACATTCTCGACGCGATGTTTGAAGCGAAACTTTTTCGAATGTTCCTGCCCCGGTCCCTTGGAGGTGCAGAGCTTGATCTGGCCACTTTTTTTCAAGTCATTCATACGCTGGCCGAAGGCGATGCAAGTGCGGCCTGGAGCGTGGCCCAGAGCAATGGTTGTGCAATGTCGGCGGCTTATATGGATCCTGCCGCTGCCCATGAAGTGTTTGCAGAAGATCGGGCTGTGCTTGCTTGGGGCTTTCCCGCCGGATCCTGCCGGGCGACGCCTGTGGACGGCGGATGGAAAGTCACGGGCGTCTGGGGCTTTGGAAGCGGCAGTCGGCACGCGAGCTGGCTTGGCGGTCATTGCCAAGTGGTCGATGGACTAGGTGTTTCGGTGAAGCGAGCGGACGGTTCTCCACTCGAGCGTACCGCCCTGTTCCCGCGCTCCGCGGTCACAATCATTGATAATCAATGGAACGTCATTGGCTTGCGTGGTACAGGCAGTGATACCTATGCGGTCACGGATTTGTTTGTGCCTTCGAAACATAGTGTGGTCGCACGCGCCGTCGGTGGCGATCAGCAGCGCCCCGAAGATGAGCTCATCCAGGAAGAGCCCGAACGGCGCGAACAAGGACCGCTCTATCGTTTTTCACCGACCGTAGCCTATCAGGCGGGGTTTTCCGCCGTTGCACTTGGCTTGGCACGGGCCATGCTGAATGCTTTCGTTGAACTAGCCAATCAAAAATCACCCGCGGGGGGTAGCGTGCTCCTTCGCGACAATGCCGTGATTCAAGAGCGAGTGGCGAAGTCGCAGGCCAGGCTGGCCTCCATGAATGCCTGGTTAATACAGTCTCTGCGCGATTCTTGGGAGGGTTGCGTCGCCCACGGTCAGCACGCTTTTGAGCACCGGGTGACCATGCGTCTCGCCTCAACCTATGCCATTCGAGAGGCTTCACGAGTCGTGGAGGACGTATATGCTGACGCGGGCGCCACCGCGATTTTTGCAGCGAACCCGTTCGAGCGTCGCTTACGCGACATGCATGCTGTTGCGCAGCAAATTCAATCGAACCCAATGCATCTACAGACCGCCGGGCAATACTACCTAGGGATGAAACCGAGTACCCGTTTCATCTGATCCGTGACGCCTCAAATTAGTCCGGCTTAATATTGCCTTCACGCACAACCTTGCCCCATTTAACGATCTCTGTTTTGACGTAGTCGCCAAACTGTTGCGAGCTGCCGCCGACGGGCTCAAAGGCCATCGCGCTCAGTCTCTCCCGAACATCGGGACTCTGCAACATTTGATTGACGGCCTCATTCATCCTTTGCACCATCGCAGTCGGTGTGCCGGTGGGCGCGAAGATGCCAATCCAGGTGTCATCGCTACCGCCTGGAAAGCCCGCCTCGGCGAAGGTTGGCACATCCGGCAAGGCTGAGACCCGTTTGGCGCTCGAGACCGCGAGGGGCCGCAAGCGCCCGCTCTTGATGAACGGTAAAGGGGTGGAAAGCGCTCCGGCGCCCACCTGCAGCTCGCCTCCAACGACGGCCGCAATGGCCGGTGCAGCTCCCCGGTAGTGAATGGCGGGCATCTCGAGTTTGGCGTTGAGATTAAAGAGATTCTCGGCCGTGAGGTGGGGGGTGGTGCCACTGCCTGGACTGGCGAAGGAGAGCCTGCTGGTTTTGGCTAATACCAGGAGTTCGGCCAGGCTTTTCACCGGAAGGCTGGGGTTTACAAAGATCAGATTAGCCTGTTTAGCGATGACCCCTACCGGAATGAAATCACGCTCGGCGTCATATCCACTTTTGGGCGATAGGGTGACATTCACCGCGAAGGCTGAAGTCGTCAGCAAAAACGTATAGCCGTCCGGCGCTGATTTTGCCACCACGGCCGCACCAAGATTGCCACCTGCACCGCCGCGGTTGTCGATCACGACGGGTTGGCCAAGAATCTCAGACAGCTTTTGTCCGGCGAGGCGCCCGATCATGTCCGCCGGCCCGGCTGGCACGAAGGGTATGACGATTCGAATCGGTTTACTCGGATAAGCTTGCGCGTGGGCCGGTGCGGGCAGAAACGCGACCATGCCGACCGCGAATAGAAGGCTTGTACATCGATTCACAGTAGCTCCCCCGGGTGGAGGGTCGATAGTAGCGGAACGAAAGGCAATTATAGGAAGGCGTTCCACTGGAACTGCACGGGCACTCGACGAGCGTTCAGGTCATAATCGCAGAGGCAAAAAGCCAAATGATCAAAAGTGAAGCCATGACCCAGAGCCCAACCTCCTCGCAAGATTCTCCTGAGATCAGCGGTCCCTTGCGGGGCATCCGTGTGCTTGATCTGTCGCGGGTACTGGCCGCGCCTTGGTGCATGCAAAACCTGGGCGACCTCGGTGCCGATATTGTCAAAGTTGAGCGGCCGGTCACGGGTGATGAGTCGCGCCACTGGGGGCCTCCGTTCTTTCAGGACGCCGATGGCAAGGACACCCAGGAGTCCGCCTATTACATGTCCTTCAATCGCAACAAGCGTTCGGTGGCGATTGATATGACCAAGCCGGAAGGGCAGGCCCTGATCCGCAAGCTTGCCGAAGATGCCGATATTTGCATTGAGAACTTCAAGGTGGGCGATTTGGCACGCTATGGCCTGGACTATGCGGCCCTGTCGAAAGTCAACCCGAAACTCATTTATTGTTCGGTGACTGGCTTTGGTCAAGATGGTCCCTACGCGGAGCGACCCGGCTACGACTATTTGTTTCAAGGCATTGGTGGCCTGATGAGTGTGACGGGAGAGCGTGACGACCTTCCTGGCGGTGGGCCGCAACGGATCGGCGTTTCCATCGTTGATTTATTTACAGGAATGTATGCGACCGTTTCGATACTCGCTGCTCTGCATCACCGCGACATGACGGGCGAGGGACAGCACATTGACGTGTCCCTACTCGGGTCGGTGATGGCGATGAGTTCCGGCTCGCTCGGCAGTTACATGATCGGCGGCAAGGTGCCGGGTCGTACGGGGAATGTTTCGCCGGTGATCATGCCCTATGGTGTTTTTCCTTGCTCGGATGGTCCGATCATTGTGGCCAGTGCCAACCAGGGTCAGTTCGTAGCGTTTTGTAAAGCCTTAGGGCATCCCGAGTGGGCGACCGATCCCCGCTTCGTGACGAATGCGGCACGGGTCGCTAATCAAGAGACTTTGAATGAATTGTTTGGGAAGGTGATGGTCCAGCGCCCGCGCGCTGAATGGGATGCTCTTTTATTGGCGGCAGGTGTGCCGGCCGGGCCCATTAACAATTACGCGCAAGCGCTTGAGCACCCTCAAGTTCAACATCTTAAAACTCGCATTGCCGTGCCGCACCCGCTGGGTGTGGATGCGCCAGGGGTTGCCAATCCAATGCGCTTTTCCAAGACAAAGGTGAGTTATCGCCGCCCACCGCCACGCCTTGGAGAGCATACCCTTGAGGTGCTTCGCGAGGCCGGCCTCGATGAACAGGCCATTCAGGCCCTTGTCTTGTCGGGCGCCATTCCCGGCTAGGCTTGCCCGCTTTCAGTCGTGTCTGGTTTGTCATGGAGGCCGCCGCCTGTGCCCAGGCCTGGCCGTTGCCCCATGAAGGACTACCGTCCAGCGGCTCAAGATCGACGCGAGGGGCTGTGCCGATCTTTAATGCAGGGATATTCATTGCAGCGAGATAGGGGTTCGGATTTGAGCCATTTACAGGTCATCCGGCCGGCTCGCCTGCCGAACCATCTCAAGGGAACCTTATGAACACGCCAACCTTCCGCCTTGTGACCCGCTCTGATTTTGATGGGCTGGTGTGCGCTGTCCTCCTCAAAGAACTTGGTCTCATCCAGGAGATCCTTTTTGTTCATCCTAAAGACATGCAGGACGGCAAGATTGCGATTACCAATACCGATATTACGACCAACCTGCCCTATGTTGCGGGGGCTCATCTGGCCTTCGATCATCACTTGTCCGAGACGATTCGCAATACCGGGGAACGAGCCAATCACATAATTGACCCATCGGCCCCATCGGCTGCAAGGGTTGTCTTTGACTACTATGGCGGCAAGAAGCGTTTCATGAACATCTCTGATGACATGTTGGCTGCGGTGGATCAAGCCGACAGTGCCCAGTATTCTTTGAGTGATATTTTGAATCCCAGGCAATGGACCTTGCTGAATTACTTGATGGATGCGCGCACCGGCCTGGGTCGGTTTCGGGACTTTCGTGTGTCCAATTATCAGCTCATGATGGACTTAATCGATTGCTGTCAGACGAAGAGTATCGAGGAGATTTTGGAGCTTCCCGACGTGAAGGAGAGAAGCGACTTGTACGCCAATCACCGGGCGCTTGCTGAGGCTCAGATTCGTCGTTGCTCGACCGTTTTCGGATCGACCGTGGTTCTGGATTTGCGCAACCAAGACACCATCTATGCGACCAATCGTTTTTTGATCTATGCGTTGTTTCCTCAGTGCAACTTGTCCATTCATGTTCTATGGGGGCTAAAGAAACAAAATACGGTTTTGGCCATGGGCAAATCGATTATTGATCGCTCATCGCCGCTGAACCTCGGTGACTTATGCTTGAAGTATGGCGGCGGCGGTCATCAGGCGGCGGGAACTTGTCAGATTGAGAATGCTTGGGCAGAGAGAAGCTTGAGTGAAGTGTTGAACTTGATTGCAGTCGATCAAAACCAAGTATTGGCATCTTCAACGAATACCGCGCTCGCTTAATCGGGGCACACTCTTGTGCGGGGCACTTTCATCGGATGCGCCGATTCCTGCATCAGCTCTCCGAAGCTTTTGTTGCGACGCATTGATGTGAGCGCTTAATTTTTACTAAGGGACGGCGCTCAAATGTAAATTTGTAAGACTTCTGTAAGAACTTTCACATACCCTGTAGAGTGATAAAAATATTCCCGTGAGTTCATCAGTCTTAGCGGCTGGTGGGAGGGATACAGAAGGATGCAAAATGTCGACCCAGATTGAATCGGTGATGAACGAAACCCGTTTGTTCGCACCTTCCGAGAGCTTTGTTAAGCAAGCCACCATTTCCGGTTCTGCGCAGTATCAAGCGCTCTGCGCGGAAGCTGAGCAGGATCATTCTGCTTTTTGGAGTCGACTGGCCCGAGAGCATTTGGTTTGGAAGAAGCCTTTTTCAAAAGGCTTGGACGATAGTCATGCGCCGTTCTTCAAATGGTTTGACGACGGCGAGCTGAACGTATCCTTCAACTGCCTGGATCGTCATTTAGGAACGCCCACCGAGCACAAAACGGCGATTATTTTTGAGGGCGACGATGGTGGCATCACCACCGTCACCTACAAAGAGCTCTATCACCGCGTATGCCGCTTCTCCAATGCTCTGAAGGCCTTGGGGTATAAGAAGGGCGAGCGAGCCATCATTTATATGCCGATGTCGATCGAAGCTGTGGTGGCGATGCAATCTTGTGCTCGCCTGGGTCTGACTCATTCGGTTGTCTTTGGGGGCTTTTCCGCGAAATCAGTTCACGAGCGGATCGTCGACGCTGGCGCCACCCTGGTGCTTGCAGCCGACGGGCAATTCCGAGCGGGTAAGGCCCTGCCACTCAAAGCCGCCGTCGATGAGGCCATTGCGATGGGTGGCTGCGAGGCGGTTCGTCATGTGGTGGTCTATCGTCGTACCGGCGGCGAAGTAGCCTGGAACGAAGGCCGAGATCTGTGGATGCACCAGATCGAGAAAGGTCAGGCGGAGACTTGCGAACCAGAGTTCGTGGGGGCAGAGCATCCTCTGTTCATCCTTTATACCTCAGGGTCCACCGGTAAACCAAAAGGCGTTCAGCACTCAAGCGCGGGCTACCTTTTGCATGCCATGCTCACCATGAAGTGGACCTTCGATCTCAAGCCGAGCGACATCTTTTGGTGTACGGCCGATGTGGGCTGGGTGACCGGGCATACCTATGTTGCCTATGGTCCTTTGGCTTGTGGTGGCACCGAAATTATATTTGAAGGCGTACCCACCTTCCCCAATGCGGGTCGCTTCTGGGAAATGATTCAACGCCATAAGGTCAGTATTTTCTATACGGCGCCTACAGCGATTCGCTCCCTGATCAAAGCCGCGGATACTGCACCCGATTTCGCACCGAAAAAGTACGATTTAAGTAGCCTGCGCCTGTTGGGCTCGGTGGGTGAGCCGATCAACCCGGAAGCCTGGATGTGGTACTACCAAAATATAGGAAGCGGACGCTGTCCGATTGTCGATACCTGGTGGCAAACTGAAACCGGCGGTCACATGATCACGCCCTTGCCGGGTGTTCACAACCTCAAGCCTGGCTCATGCACCATGAATTTTCCGGGAGTCGCGGCAGCCATCGTTGATGAAGCGGGCCACGATGTGGAAAATGGCAAGGGTGGTTTCTTGGTGATCAAAAAGCCTTGGCCTTCCATGATTCGAACCATTTGGGGTGATCCAGAGCGGTATAAGCAGTCCTATTACCCAGAAGATTTCCAAGGCCGCTACTATCTCGCTGGCGATGGCGCTCATCGCGATTTGGATGGATATTTCTGGATCATGGGGCGCATTGATGATGTGCTTAATGTGTCTGGACACCGCTTGGGCACGATGGAGATTGAGTCTGCGCTGGTGTCGAACCCACTGGTCGCGGAGGCGGCCGTGGTCGGTCGTCCTGACGATACTACGGGTGAGGCCATCTCGGCCTTTGTGGTGCTGAAAGGCAAGCGCCCCAGCGGTGAAGAGGGTCGCAAAATCGCGATGGATCTACGGAATTGGGTTGCCAAAGAAATTGGTCCGATTGCCAAGCCGAAAGATATTCGTTTTGGCGATAACTTGCCGAAGACGCGTTCTGGGAAAATCATGCGCAGGCTGTTGCGCTCGATCGCCAAAGGCGAAGAGATTACCCAAGACATATCTACTTTGGAAAATCCCGCGATTCTTGAGCAGTTGAAGGAGAACCTTTAGCCTCGAGGCCTGTCGTGGGTATCTTCCTGAGCTATGTCTACACGCTTTGCGCCTTCGCCGCCCTGTTGCTGCTTGGCCAGGGGGGTGTTTACATGCTCAGCTTTGGACGTCATGAAACCAATGCGGTGTACGCCTTCATGCGCTTGCTGACGAGTCCGGTGACCAAGATCGTGCGGCGTATTACCCCCGCCAAGGTTGCTGATCGGCATGTCCCCGTGGTGGCGTTTTTTTTACTCCTCTGGATTTGCGTAGGCTTCGCGTTTTTTTTGCCGCACATCATGAAAACCTGAAGGGCTGCTGCGATGAGTTTTCTCTCAGTGTGGTATCAAAAGCAAATCGCGATCGCGGCCCTGCTCTTTAAGAAGCCTGAGATTGCAATTTCTAGTTGGGAGCGGATTCTCGAGATCAGGCCGGGTGACACCGAAGCTCTGAGCGCCCTGGCGCACTTGCATGCCGAGCAGGGGCGAAAAGCCAAGGCGATGAGTATCTTGGAGCAACTGGTCAAGCAAGCACCAGAGCTTTCTTTTAACTGGTTTAATCTCGGCTTCTTGCAGCAAGAGAGCGATCAACATGAGTTCGCCTTGCACTCTTTTGGCCAAGCGATTGAGCTTGATGAAAAGTCTGATCGTGCTTTCTACGGCAAAGCGCTTTCCTTGATCAAGCTGGGTCGCGTGGAAGAAGCCATTCCCTTGCTGAAGCGGAACACTGAACTACAACCGATGAGCCCTTTTGGTTGGTACCAATTGGCGCATGCCTATCATCGCCTCAATCAGAATGATCGCGTAGCCAGGGTGATTCGGCGCCTCGCAGAGTTTGAGCCCAAGGTGGCTTTGCAACTTGAGCGCGAAACCGGTGTGATTACAAATTCAGCAAAGACGTTTTGACGACCGGCAGAAAATTTTCACAAGGAGAATTGGGAAGCACTGAAGAGGAAAACTGAGTTTTTGTGGGGAGGCTTGCAAACTATTCCAAGTCTCACACCTTTTTAAACGAGAATTTGGAGACAATATGCAACTGACTGCAAGGCACCAGGAATACTGGAAGAAGACTTTGCGCATCACGGCCCTTTTGATGGTGGTTTGGTTTGTAGTGACCTACGTAATCGGCTACTACGCCCGTGAGCTCAATTTTGATTTTTTTGGATGGCCATTTTCATTCTATATGGGCGCGCAAGGCTCCTTGATCATCTACTGTTTGATCATCTTGTACTACGCCTGGTATATGAATAATTTGGACAAAGAGTACGGCGTTGATGAGGAGGAAATCGAATGACTGCGCCTGTTCAAACACAAAAATCATTTATTTCGCAGTTAAAGAAAGCTTATACCTGGTACACCGTCGGTTTCGTCGCCTTTGTGGTGGTCTTGGGAATCCTTGAGCAAATGGGCCTGCCTAGGGTCACCATGGGCTATGTCTTCATGGCCGCAACGATTCTCCTTTATGCAGGTATCGGTGTCATGAGTCGTACCAGTGATGCTGATGAGTATTATGTTGCTGGTCGGCGCGTTCCCGCCATGTTTAATGGCATGGCGACGGGTGCGGACTGGATGTCGGCGGCGTCGTTTATCGGAATGGCTGGTGGTCTCTACTTGCAGGGCTTTTCTGGCCTGGCCTTCATTATGGGATGGACTGGCGGCTATGTGCTGGTGGCGCTCTTTTTGGCTCCGTTCCTCCGCAAGTTTGGTCAGTTTACGATTCCAGACTTTCTCGGTGCGCGCTACGGCGGTAACGTGCCGCGTTTCGTGGGTATCGTCATCGCTATTGTTTGCTCCTTCACTTATATTGTGGCCCAAATTTACGGCGTAGGTCTGATTACGACTCGCTTGACGGGCGTGGACTTTACCGTAGGCATTTTCTTGGGCCTCACGGGTATCTTGGTCTGCTCGTTCTTGGGCGGTATGAAGGCGGTGACATGGACTCAGGTTGCGCAATACATCATTTTGATTATTGCCTACCTGATTCCTGTGATCTGGCTTTCCGTAAAGCAGACTGGCATCCCTGTGCCTCAATTGGTCTATGGTTCCCAGCTTCAGAAAGTGACTGCTTTGGAAGAGAAGCTCATCAAAGATCCGAAAGAGCTGGAAGTACGCAAGATCTTCGCCGATCGTGCAGACGCTGCTGCGGCCAAACTGAAAGACGTTCCAAAGGCTTTTGCCGATGGAAAGTCGACGCTTGAAAAAGCGGTGACTGACGCTAAGGCCGACCCTGCTCCAGACACTACGAAAGTCAAAGCCGCCGAAGAGGCTTTGAGCAAGTATCCAAAGGATGAGGCTGCTGCGAAAGCCGCATGGGGCAAAGAAGCAGGTCTCAAGTCACGCTCCGGTCCGCCACTGCGTCACGGCGAGGCCTATCCTGCAAAAGATGAGAAAGGCCGTGATATTGCGCGTAAGAACTTCTTGGCTTTGGTGTTCTGTCTCATGGTGGGTACGGCGGCTTTGCCACACATTCTCATGCGCTACTACACCACACCTTCGGTGAAGGAGGCCAGAAGCTCGGTCACCTGGTCTTTGTTCTTTATCTTCTTGTTGTACTTTACGGCCCCCGCTTTGGCGGTGCTGGTGAAGTTTGTGGTTTACAACGACGTCGTCGGATCTTCTTTTGCCAGCTTGCCCGCCTGGGTTCAAGCCTGGACGAAAGTGGATCCGACCTTGTTGTCGGTCACGGACATCAACAAAGATGGCATCGTACAGTTGGCTGAGATCGCCATTGGTCAGGATATTGTGGTGTTGGCCACGCCCGAGATTGCTGGCCTGCCGTATGTGGTGTCGGGGATGGTGGCCGCCGGGGGTTTGGCGGCCGCGCTGTCCACCGCGGATGGTTTGTTGCTGACCATCGCCAATGCACTGTCCCATGACCTCTACTACAAAATGATCGACCCTAATGCACCGACTGCGCGTCGCGTATTGATCTCAAAAATTCTCTTGTTGATCGTCGCGATTTTGGCGGCTTTGGTGGCAGCACAGAAGCCAGCGGACATCTTGTTTCTGGTGTCTGCGGCGTTCTCGTTGGCGGCGGCCGGATTCTTCCCTGCGCTTGTGCTCGGAATTTTTTGGAAGCGAACGACAGGAATCGCGGCGACATTCGGCATGGTCTTTGGCTTTCTTATCACGATTTATTACATGGCTAAAACGCAACCTTGGTTGCGCGAAGTATTCTTTGGAATTCCAAAGTCCGTGCCTGTGACCGACTTGTGGTGGGACATCCTGCCGATCTCGGCGGGTCTGTTCGGGGTGCCGATTGGTTTTCTGGTTATTATTATCGTGACCTTGATGACCCCCGCACCATCGAAAGCAACTCAAAACTTTGTGGAAGGTGTTCGCTATCCTAACCTCAGAGCCGCTTGATGCTGGTTTAGCGGGGTGTGTATTCTGTTGAGTGCCTAAGTAGACCCGCCCGGCCTCGTGTCGGGTTTATCGTTTCAGATCGACCAGTGCGTCAAATTTATTGGAGTTCTCCCACGTGTTGCATCCACAAGCCCGAGCGTTGCTTAAGCTCATCGAAGATAGCAAGTTGCCCCCCACTCACACCCTGCCGCCTGAACAGGCACGCAAGTTTTATTTGGAACGGCGTGCATTCAGTCAGCCAGCGGCCCCCGATGTGGGCTTGGTAGAGGAACTCAAAATGCAAGGGCCGCACGGAGCGATTGCCTTGCGGCATTACCGTCCAGTCGCAAGCTCGGCCAGCACCGTACTTCCCGCCCTGGTGTATTACCACGGGGGCGGCTGGGTGATTGGGGATCTGGACACTCATGATGTCTTGTGTCGCCAACTATGCAATGCCTCAGGTTGTAGTGTCATTGCGGTGGACTATCGACTTGCGCCGGAGCATCGCTTTCCGGCCGCCTTTGACGATTGCCTCGCTGCAACCTACTGGGTGGCCCGAGAGGCAAAAACGCTAAACATCGACGCCTCGCGTTTGGCGGTAGGCGGGGATAGTGCCGGAGGCAACTTGGCAGCGGCAGTGGCTATTGCCGCCCGTGACAATGCAGCTCGTAACAATGAAGCTCGTAACAATGCGGGTTTACAAATTGCCTATCAGCTATTGATCTACCCCGCGACCGATCAACGGCTTGGTTTTCCTTCACGAACCAACAATGGTCAAGGATACCTGCTTACCGCAGATACGATGAAGTACTTCCATGATCATTACATTACGGATCAAGCCTGGGATCTTGACTGGCGCGCATCTCCTTTGCTCGCGCCAAGTCTGGCGGGTTTGCCGCCCGCGCTTGTTTTAACCGCGGGCTTTGATCCCCTGCTCGATGAAGGTTTGGCCTACGCAACGGCGCTCACTGAGGCAGGTAATCGAGCCACCTATATTTGTTTTCAGCGCCAGATTCATGGCTTCATTACGATGGGCCGAGTCCTGGATGAGGCGAACACGGCGCTCGCCCTGTGCGCAGCGGAACTCCGCCGCGAGTTACTTCCTTAGACACCGATTGAGAAAAGGCGATTCATCATGACAAGATTTCAAAATAAGGTGGTCGTCGTGACTGGTGCCGCAGCGGGGATTGGTCGAGCCGCTGCGCTTCGTTTGGCTAGTGAAGGCGCGCTTCTTGTGCTGGTTGATGTCCGTAGTAGTGAAGTACAAGCTTGCGCGGATCAAATTCAGGCGACGGGTTGTCGGGCCCTGGTTGTAGAAGCCGATGTCACGAAGCGCGCCGACGTTGAACGTTACGTCGCTGCGGCAGTTGACGGTTTTGGCCGCATCGATTGTTTCGTCAATAACGCGGGAATTCTAGGCAAGATCCTACCCTTTCTTGAGTGCCCCGACGAGATGTTTGATGAGGTCATGGCGGTCAATGTCAAGGGCGCATGGCTGGGGATGAAATTGGTCGCACCGGTGATGATTCGTGGGGGTGGCGGCGTGATCGTGAATACGGCCTCGGTGGCGGGAATCAGAGGCAGTGCGGGCTTATTGGCCTACTCCACCAGCAAGCACGCATTGATGGGGATGACTCGCTCGGCCGCAGCCGAATTGGCAAGCCATAAAGTGCGCGTCAATGCAGTGTGTCCGGCGCCCATTGAGACCGCCATGGGCAAGCAACTGGAGGAAGGTTTCAGTCCTAACAATCCGCAGCAATACCGTGATCGCGCCGTGATGCGTATCCCCTTGGGACGCTATGGCCATCCTGAGGAAGTTGCCGCGGTCATCGCCTTTCTTTGCTCTGACGATGCGTCGTTTGTGACCGGTGCGGGGTATTTAGTGGACGGTGGTTTGATCGGTTAAGGCCACTCGTATGGACCGAACCATGCTGAGCGCCAGCCTCAGGACGGCCAGTGGCCGAGTTGAGGCTGGAGCTTGCTCTTTGAGCGAAGCCTGCTGTTAGGCCTTGCGGCGCATCAAGCGAAGCGCGGCGGCGCCCAAAACCAGCAAAGCTGCTGAACCTGGCAAAGGTACTTGGTTCGGACGATCTGCGGCTTGAAAACGGATTTGACGGATATCTTCGATGCCGTTACTAGCGCTGTCCTGGAAGAAGACATTGGTGATCAACCAGCCGTTGTTGGCGATGATGCTGAATTGATTGAGGCCGTTGCTGCTCAGGTTAAAGTTGCCGCTATTGACACTTGCAGTGGTTGAGGTCAATGGATCGAGGTAATCCACCTGAAAACTCATGGCACCGCCGTTGTTGTTCGCCACTCTTGAATTTACGCTGAAACCCACGGCGGAGAACGCCTTGCTTGCATCGTGTAGCTTCATGTTTCCAGAGGTGAAAAAGTCATCTTGCGCATCCAGTGTGGCTTGTCCGCCTGAGATCGTGAGGTTTTCACCGGCACCATAAAAGTCGATGACCGTCGGGTGGGAGTTTTGCAGGCAACCGGAGACCAGTGCGGCCGGGCCGCCAAGCACTGGGGTCGGGGAACAGCCGTTGAAGATCACGTTGTCGCCGCCACCAAAATTGCTTGCGGAGAATACGATGCCGGCGTTGGCGCTGGTCACTGCCGCCAATGACATCAAGGAGGCTGCGGTCAGTTTGGTTTTGAAAGCGAGGAGCTTAGTCATTTTGAAATCCTTATGAAGTGTAGTGACGACAGTGCACAAGCCGTGCCAGGTGCCTTAAGTTATTGAAAATAACGTCTAATGTTTTTCAAGACACAATTGTTAACGACATGTTAAGTTTCATGACATGCGTTTTTTCACGAGATCCCGTGACAATGTTGCTTGTTTGGGTTTGGTGCGATATTCGTCACATTGGGGGTATGACTTCGTCCACAACTTTTGCGAAGTGCGACGGGGAAGCGATGAGGGAAGCTCGCCGGCACGGGACCGAGGCGTGACTTGATAAAGGATGGCCTTAGAAACGGCCGTGCGTCAAAGTTTTGCGACCGTACAACGTCAGAATTGCGAGCACGCAAGCTTGTAAGATCCAAAGGGTGATCCAAGCGCTGTAGTAGCCCGCGCTGTTGTACTTGCCGGACTGTAGTGGATAGGTGTTGAGCCATGTGCCGATCAAGGCTTGTAATATAAACGCCAAGCCGAAACTCAATAGGTTGATGGCTGTGTTGACCCGTCCGGTCAATGTCTGTTTGAAGGTGCTGGCGAGCACCGCATATCCAAACACCACCGCGTTGGCCGATGCCGCATAAAGGCCCCAGGCCCAATGAGGCCATAAGGCCGGAAAGAACATGATGTAGGCCTGTGAGAGCAGGGAGATCGCGACAAAGGCCATGAGGGTAGTGAGCCTTGCGACACCGCGCTCGGCCAACCAATCGCCAATCATGCCTGAGCCAATGAAGCCCAAAGCCATGCCGAAATTGAGCGCCAAGAGCACATTGCTAATGGCGCCGCGATCACTAAAGCCTGCGACATCGCGCAGCCATGTTGCCGCCCAGAGTGACTGAAAGGCCAGGAAGGTGCCCAGTGTTTAACCAATCACACTGCCCACTTGCCAGAAACGACGCGCAGCAAATACTTCGCGTACACCGGACAAGAGTTCGCTCAAAGTTTGCCTTGATGCGGCGGGTTCCATGTGCCGCGATATCGAACCCAGCCACAATGCCATCAAGCCGCAGGCACCCGCGAGTGTCAAGAAGATGGCGCGCCAACCATAAGTGTCCAAGGCCCACTGTGCAGGTGTGCTGGCAAACATTGCGCCAATACCTCCCGAGATCATGATCCAGCCGGTCACCGTCGCGGCACGGTCGCGTCCAACGATTAAATGTACGGCCGACATGGCGCCCATGAGCCCCGCGCTGGCGCCAATACCAATCAGGACCCGGCCCAGGCTTAATTCAAAAGTGGTGGCTGCCAGCCCAAAGATAATGGCGCCAATCCCGGAGGTGAATGCCATGCCAGCGCCTACCCTTGGCGGGCCAAACCGGTCAAGAAGGATGCCAAGAGGAATTTGTGCGGCCGAGAAACCCAAAAAATAGGAACTGGTCAAAAAACCCAGACCCTGTGGCCCGAGGGTGAATTCTCGGGCCAAGGTTGGACCAGCGACCGCATTGACGTTGCGAAAAAAGTAAGAAATACCATAAGCTAGCGCGAACGGTAGGAGTAAGGTCAATGCCGAGGGGCTAGAGGATGGGCGGGAGGTTGAGGCGGAGGCAGTGTTCACCTTCCGATTGTAATGGAGCGTGGTGAGTTCAAGGAAATTGAGGCGCGCCAGGCCTTACTAAAACTTGCGCGATAATGGTGGTTTAGCAGCAGACAAGCAGAGTCGTGCCGCCAACTGCTCGTTGTTCGTAGTTCGTGTGCCCCATGCCCTCCATCGAATTTAAGATATTTCACGCGTGTCCCATTTAGCCAGCTTAGAAAAACAAAAACGAACCCTCATTGATCGCCATGTGAAGCCAAGCAATCTCAAGGGCTTGATTCAAGTGAGCACCACTTTGATACCTCTCGCCGCGCTATGGAGCGCCGTGGCCTTGAGCCCGCGCCTGTCCTATTGGTTGACGGCGGGATTGGTGGTGATGATCACGTTTTTGCAACTGCGTGTCTTCATCATGATGCACGAGTGCGGTCACAGTAGTCTGTTTCGTCACCCCTCTCTCAATAAAACGTTCGGATTTGTGTTTGGTCTTCTCACCGGCATGCCCCAATATGTCTGGGCTCAGCGCCATCACTATCATCACGCGACCAATGGCAACTGGTTCAAATACCAAGGGCCTTTAAACATTATTTCGGTAGATCAGTACTCGCAAATGAGTAAGGCCGAGCAGCGCCGGTATCGCAATGCCCGTAGCATTTGGTTGGCCCCGGTTGCGGGTTTAATGTATTTGCTCTTGACCCCACGGATTACCTGGGTGAAAGGGACGGTGAGCCTCGCCACCCACTTGATCAAGCAGAAAATCGCTCAACCCTCGGCCTCCATCCAGAGCCTTGCACTTGGGTACAAAACATCGCTCTGGAGTTCTCCTCAGGAGTATTGGCATATGTTCTGGAACAATGTCGTGCTGCTAAGCCTTTGGTGGCTGATGGCTTGGGCGATCGGGCCGGTGCTGTTTTTTGCGTGTTATTTCCTGAGCGGCGCTATTTCGGGTGGCGGCAGTATTTTGCTCTTTACGTTGCAGCACAATTTTGAACATTCCTATGCCCGTGGAGACGAAGACTGGAATTACAACCAGGCCGCCTTGGAAGGGACAAGCTACTTGGTATTGCCGGCATGGATGAACTGGATGACGGCCAATATTGCCTATCACCATATCCATCATCTCTCCGCCCGAATTCCTAACTATTGTCTCCATGATTGCCACAAGGAGAATGAAAGTCTCTTTGCTGATGTTACCCGGTTGCGGGTCTCTCAGATCCCGAGTGCATTGAAATGCATCCTCTGGAACACCCAGGCTGGACGGATAATTTCTATTAACGAATATGAACAGTCTTTGCAACCAAGCCCAGGAGAGGCCTAAGGCTGATCAGAGCAGTGCTTCGCTGCGCTCACCACCCTAGACGTCTGGGCGGCAGAAGGACGTGCGCTGCGACAGTCGAAAAATCGGTCCATTTCGGTATCACTACCTGCGCCAATAGCTCGCTATTGGCTGGTCAGTGCTACCCAACTGTCCTCGATTTTCGCCAGTCTCGCTGGCACGCCTTCTGCCGCCCAGACTAGTGCGACGGGTTAGAATGGTCGCCAGGCACCATTCTGATAGACGCAATGTCCATCGAGATACACGGCTTGCGTAACGGCAAAGACATCGACATGATGTTTCGCACCAGCGCGACGAATCTGCGGCTTCGCGAAGAGCCCATGTTTAGCTCCGAGAGAGAAGTGAATTCCGCACATGCGCTCGAATGTGCCGATGTCACTCACCGTCCGCTCGGCGGTCATTGCACGGTTCATGCCAAAGCCTAATTCGCGTATCCAAACCTCGCCTTCATCCGCGCGAATATTGTCCAATACAGTGTCGAATTCGGGTGTGGAATCCGTGACCGCAGTGACCCGGCCTCGAGTGATGGTAAGCGTGATAGGTTTTTCAGGCCGGTTGACCTTAAATGAAGTATCTCCAAAAATAAAGAGGCGCACCCGACCATTGACGGACTCCAAATCCTGGCACTCCGTGAACACCTCGCCGACTGGAAACTGCCCGCCCACGTTCGTCATGCCTCGGTAATCACCCACGTTCAATTTTGCAGGCTCCAAGGGCGCGCTGAAAACCAGTTGCTCTCCACCGCTGTCGATGATCGTCGTCTGAGCGCGATCAATGCGCGCCTTAAGGGCGTGGCCCACGCCGCGGAAATAAGCCGGGTCATAGGCCAGGGAGTCAATATAAATCAGCCCCTCTGCGCCTGGCATGCTCGACAAATGCGGGTGCTCGATCACCTTCAAGGAGCGTTTGAAAAGCTCGATACGAATGCGAAACGCTTCCAGACGAAAACTTGTGGTTTGAACCAACACCACCAAATCGCCAGAAGTTAACCGATCAATGGCCGCCAGAATTTCATCGGGCGAGACCGTATCAAAGTCGATGAAGCGTGCCTCGGGTAGACAGCTTTTGTAGGCCCGAGTCAGCGCGATGGCGAGCTCACACTGGCCGTCCGAGACGACCAGTGCGGCCTGGGCCGGTTGGTACTCCACGGCAAGCGAGAGTATGTCGCGCAGATGTTTTTCCGCAGTATCTATCGAGCCAGTGAGGTGAGACACACATTCCTTGCATTGAGACGGGGTGCAATGGGGGCAAAGTTCAGCATGCTTATTTCTCTTGCTGCGCGCGCCACTGCTCGGTTGTAGTTCCTGCGCTATTGGGCGACCAGCCCGGCGGCCTATAAAGATATTGCAGGGCGAATTGAGGCTTCCATGATGTCAAGTCTAAACTAAGGTCCGGAATAACCCCTGGCGCAGACGGCCGTCGCCAAGCTGTTCGCAAAAACGAAATAGAGCGAGTTTTTTGGGGTGAACCCAGTCACACTGCGACCCCTTTGCTGTCGATCCCTTCTGTTCTGACCTGGATTTTCGCATGCCTCACCTGGCTCAAGCGCTTGATCGCCGGTGCCGATGTGGTGGTGGAGAATTTCCGACCCGACGTCAAATTTCGTTTGGGGATCGATTACGAACGCCAGCGGTGTGTTTTAAGGGCGG
>JAYUOT010000008.1:0-8027 GCA_043760705.1 Betaproteobacteria bacterium | reverse complement strand
TTCAGTGTTAGCCGACGTCCTCAGATAATCCAAGAGCTGGGGCAGCTTTTTGAGTCCGTGTCAGGCATGGACTTTACGCAAGCCGACCCCGAGCAAAGCTTCGCGGAGCTCGGCCTGGATTCCCTGATCCTCACCCAGGTCTCACTTCAGATCAAGCGCAAGTTTTTCATCAAGATCACCTTCCGAGAATTAATGGAGTCGTACCGCAGCTTGAACGCATTGGCGGAGCATGTTGAACGAAGCCTTCCGCCAGAAAAGGCGGTGGAGGTGTCCGTATCCATGGCGCCGACCATCGCTACAGTAAGCGCGATGGCGTCCCAGCCAGAAGGTTTTGCGGGAGCTTCCACCAGTGCAATGCCCGTCATGATGGGGGCTGGCTTAACGAACGTCTTTCAACAGCAAATTCTCCTGATGCAACGGCAGCTCGAATTGCTGCGCTTAAGTTCGGGAGTGAGCGCTGCGCCGGGGGCGGGCCCAATGAACGCCCACCCCATGGCGATCGCCGTGAGTCCCAGCGCTCCCGTCGCTTCATCCGAGAGGCTCTCCTCCGGTCTGGGTCAAGGGCCCGCCACTGTGGCCAGCGAGCTCAGCGACACTCAGACCTACGATGTTAAAAAAGCCTTCGGTGCGATTGCCCGCATCCACACCAGTCGTAGCACCGAGTTGAGCACTCGCCAGCGTACTCGCCTCGAGGCCTTGATCAGCCGTTATGTTGCGCGCACTCAAGCGTCCAAAAGCTATACCGCCCGTCAACGGGGCCATCTTGCCGATCCCCGCGTGGTCAATGGCTTTCGGCCCGCGCTGAAAGAAATGATTTATCAGATCGTGATCGAAAAGTCGGCAGGCGCCCATCTTTGGGACATTGACGGCAATCGCTATGTTGACGCGCTCAATGGTTTCGGGATGAGTCTGTTCGGCTGGCAGCCGACTTTTGTCACCGAGGCTTTGCATAAGCAACTTGATTTGGGGTATGAGATCGGCCCACAGCATCCGCTCGCAGGCGAGGTCGCCCAACAAATTTGCGATATGACCGGCTTCGAGCGCGCCGCATTCTGTAATACGGGCTCCGAGGCGGTGATGGGTGCGATCCGGATCGCGCGGACGGTCACCGGCCGACATCTTATCGTTTCATTCACCGGCGCCTATCACGGCATCTTTGATGAAGTGGTGGTGCGTGGCACTAAATCCTTGCGTACCATTCCCGCGGCGCCGGGCATCATGACCAATGTGGGCGAGAATGTGCTCGTGCTTGAGTACGGCAGCGAGGAAGCCTTGCGGATCATTGCGCAACGCTCGGAGGATATTGCTGCCGTGTTGGTGGAGCCCGTGCAGAGCCGACGCCCCGATTTCCAACCCAAAGAGTTTTTGAAGTCACTACGTACCCTCACCGAGCGCAGTGGCATTGCACTGGTGTTTGACGAAGTCGTCACCGGCTTTCGCTCTCATCCAGGTGGCGTGCAATCTTTATTTGGCATTCGTGCCGATCTCGCAACTTACGGCAAGGTGATTGGCGGGGGTCTACCGATTGGTGTGGTCGCAGGTAAGCGCGAGTACATGGATGCTCTCGATGGAGGTGACTGGCAGTACGGCGACGACTCCATCCCCACGGTCGGCGTCACCTACTTTGCGGGCACCTTCGTGAGGCATCCGCTCGCTTTGGCCGCCGCCCATGCCGTGCTCAAGCATCTCAAAGATCAAGGCCCTGCACTACAGGAAGCCCTAAGCTCCCGCACCGCCCAGTTATGCGAGGACATGAATGTTTTTTGCAAGACCCGTGGCGCACCGATTGAACTACGTTACTTTGCCTCGGTTTGGAAAGTAGTGTTTCTTGAGGAGCATCCCTATCAAGACTTGCTTTTCGCAATGATGCGCAGCCGTGGCGTGCATATCCTCGACAATTTCCCTTGCTTCATGACGACCGCTCATCAGGCCGAGGACCTGTCTATCATCTTGGAAGCCTTTAAAGACTCCGTCATCGAATTGCAGGAAGCCACTTTCCTTCCGGGCCGACAGGAAGATGCTGTGAATACCCTGGATGCCAATCAGCCGCCCGTTCCTGGAGCGAGGTTGGGGCGCAATCGTGCGGGTCAGGTCGCTTGGTTTGTTGAAAATCCGGTCGAGTCTGGCAAGTATGTGGAAATGAAATGAGCATTCCAGACGAAAACAGTGGCATGACCAACAAAGCTGTGCCAACCCACCCGGACGAGGCGTTCGAAGCGCTTTCCGTGCCGCAATTGAAACCCTCCTTGGATCCCAACTTCGACCCCAACTTTGATCCCTTCGCGAGCGCAGACCTTGAGCGCGTTGCGCCGAGCACGCAAGCGCAACGTGAAGTTTGGCTGGCCAGCCAACTCAGTGTTGAGGCGAGCCTGGCCTTCAATGAAGCGGTATTGATTCGGCTCAAAGGGCCATTGTCCATTCAAGCCTTGAATGATGCCCTGCAGTTGCTCGTCACTCGTCACGAATCTTTGCGAGCCAATTTTAGTGATGATGGGCTACAGTTTGTTGTGTCCAGTGCTCCTGGCTTCCAGGCGAGCTTTGTTGATTTGCTCGCTCAGCCTTCTGTTGACCCCTGCCTCAAACGGTTTGCCGAGGCCGCCGTGCGCGAACCCTTTGATTTGTCCAAGGGCGCACTGTTTCGGGCTCAACTTTTGGCTCTCGGTGAATTCGATCATGCCTTGATCTTGAGCGCGCATCACATCATTTGCGACGGCTGGTCATTTGGTGTCCTCACGACCGATTTGGCGGCCTTGTACTCGCTCCAGACCAAAGGCTCTGGCTTGCCGGCACCCGTGCTTGATCAATACAGTGCGTATTGTTCGCAAGAGATTCAGTGGCGTTCCAGCACCGAGCACCTGCGCGACGAGCAGTGGTGGGTGAAGCAGTTTGATACCAATATCCCCAGCCTGGATTTACCCTTGGATCGGGCCAGACCCGCCTTTCGTGGCTATGCCTCCCAGCGCTCAGATCTTGATCTTTCTCCCGAGCTCTTGTTGGGCTTGAAGAAATTGGTGGCTAGAAACGGCGGCAGTCTTTTCGGCGCTCTGTTGTGTGGATTTGCAACCACCCTGTATCGCCTGACCGGCCAAGACGACCTGGTCGTCGGCGTGCCTTCGGCTGGCCAGATGTCTGCCGAGATGCCGGGCTTGATCGGCCATTGCGTCAATTTGCTGCCGGTGCGTCTCAAGGTCCGGCCTGAGCTGCGCACTGGCGAACAACTGCAAACCATACAGGCCACTTTGCTGGATGCCTTTGAGCGTCCACGCCTGACTTTTGGAACCCTGCTCAAGTCCTTGCAACTTACGCGAGACCCTTCACGCCTGCCTTTAGTCAGTGTGATGTTCAATCTCGATCAAGCCATCGACGAAAACACGCTTCGTTTTCAGGGGCTTTCTGCAAGCCTGCAGTCGCTACCACGAGTCTTTGAGAACTTTGAGCTGTTTCTTAATATCACGCCACTGGCCTCTGGCCTGAAACTTGAATGTCAATACAATACGGCGCTCTTCGACGAAGAGACCATCCAACATTGGTTACGAAGCTACGCACAGATTCTCAAGGGGTTTGTGGAGGCACCGGATGTAATCTTGAGTAGCCTAAGCGTTTTGGATGAAGCGCAGGCCAGTCTCCTCATGAGCTGGAACGATGCGCCGGAGAATGCCTCGATTCAGAACGCTAGTGCTCAGGACGCTCCAGGACCACACCACGCACGGGGGCCAAGGCAGGCGGATCGCTTGCAGGCTTTGCTCAGCCAGCATGCGATATCCTTCCCCGATGATGTTGCCTTAGTTGCCGGTCGGGCACGCCTGACCTATGCTGAACTTGCCAAACGAGTGTTTCGTCTTGCCCGCCTGTTGCGCCAGAAAGGCGTTGCACCAGGGTCTTCGGTCGGAATCTGTCTCGGGCGCTCTGCCGATATGCTGGTGGCCGTGTTGGGCGTGCTTGAGGCAGGGGCGGCCTTTGTGCCGCTCGATCCGAGCTTTCCAAGCTCCAGGCTGAGCTTCATGGTGGAGGACGCCAAACTCGCGCTCATTATTTCGGATAGCGCCACCATTCAGCAACTTCCCTGGTCGCAAGAGTTCGACGCGAATCCGACGGTTCTAATAGATCGAGATGCGGCGCAACTTGCAGCGCTGGCGCCCGAGCCTTTACCGCTAGAGCCTGAGGTGGGCGTCAATGCGTTGCGGCCCGCTTATGTGCTCTACACCTCGGGCTCCAGCGGTCAACCCAAAGGCGTGGTCGTAGCGCGCCTGGCGCTCAGTAATTTCTTACAAAGTATGGCTCTGCGTCCCGGGCTGAAGCGTCATGACCAATTGCTGGCCGTGACCACCCTATCGTTTGACATTTGCTTGCTGGAGCTGCTTCTGCCTTTGACTTGTGGTGCAACGGTCGTACTCGCTTCGCGTGAGCAGGTGCTTGATGGTCAGGCACTGATCGAGCTCATCGAAGCCCACGACATTCAAGTGATGCAGGCCACTCCCTCAGGATGGCGGGTATTGTTGGATGCCGGATGGCAAGGCCAAGCGGGCCTCAAGGCCTTGGTCGGCGGAGAGTCTTTGCCGAGGGATGTTGCTGAGGCACTTCTTGAGCGCTGCGCCGAAGTGTGGAACATGTACGGCCCGACCGAAACGACGATATGGTCAACATGCTGCAAGCTTGAAGCGCCCCTGAAGGGTATTTCTATTGGCAGCCCGATTGCGCAGACGCAAGTCTTGGTGTTAGATGTGATGGGTCAGATCTGTGCAATTGGTGCGCGTGGTGAGATCTGCATTGCTGGGCAGGGCCTGGCGCTAGGCTACTGGAACCGCGCTGAACTGACGGCCGAAAAATTCATCTCTTTACCGGCGGGTCGTGTGGACAGCACGCTCAGCGCAGGCACTCAGCGCGTCTATCGTACCGGGGATCTTGGGCGTTGGCGGCACGACGGGCAGCTCGAGCATCTTGGCCGACTCGATGCTCAAATCAAACTGCGCGGTTATCGGATCGAGCTGGGTGAGATCGAAGCTGCGCTCGGGCGCCAATCGAAGGTTGCCGACTGCGTGGCCATGGTCCGCGAGGACGAGCCGGGGGATGTGCGTCTGGTGGCCTATGTGAGCCCCGAGCCCGACGCTAGCTTGGACGCAGATCATTTGCGTGTGCAATTGAAAGGCTCATTGCCGGACTATATGGTTCCGCAAAATATTATCATCTTGGCCAGTCTGCCTTGTTTGCCCAACACGAAGATTGATCGTAAAGCATTGCCCTCGCCGCGCTCGATCAGTGGCTTCGAGAGCGCCTCGAATGGCGAGGCTGGCTCGGTCACAAACATCAGCTCCTCGAAGCCCTCGACGGACTTAGAAAAGGAGCTGGCTGTACTCGTCGGCAAGTTGCTCGGTGTGGTCGATGTCGGGCGTCATCAAGACTTCTTCTCGCTAGGTGGGCATTCACTCAGTGCGGCCCAACTCGTGGCTCGAATCAATCGACAGCTTGATGCCAAACTGTCGCTAAGAATGATTTTTGAGTCGCCTACCGTGGCGGGTCTCGCTCAGCTCATCGAACTCCAAAAGAGCGATGGGAGCGCGCAATTGGACTCCATCGAGCGGCGCAGCGAACGCCCCCTCGCCCCCCTTTCTTTAGTGCAGGAGAGGCTTTGGTTTTTGGAGCGCTTACACCCCGGTCGTGCACACTACAACACGCCCTCCGCTCATCGCTTGCGCGGGCCGCTCAATATTGCTGTGCTGCAAACGGCCGTTGAGCAGGTGATCCAACGCCAAGAGGTTTTGCGTACCGTGCTGGAGACCCATGGTGACACGGCCATGCAAAGAGTGGTCGATGAGGTTGAGCTTCACCTGGAAGTGCTCGAGGATCTTTCCAGCGAGCCCGCCGATCAGCGCGAGGCCGAGCTACAACGTCGCCTTGATGCGCTTATTGAAGAGCCCATTGCTTTACAACAAGCGCCGATGTTCGTGGCCAAGTTGTTCAAAATCGCCGAAGAGGAGCACGTTCTGTTCTTCATGCCGCACCATTTCATATGGGATGGCTGGTCTTTCGACCTTTTCTATGATGAAGTTTCGGCAAGTTACCTGGCCGGCCTCGACGGCAAACAACCTCAGTTACCCGAGCTGCCCGTGTCCTACGGCGATTACTGCGCTTGGCAAAAAGAATGGCTGAAAAGCGCCGAATTCGCCACCCAGTTGGATTACTGGAAAGCCAAGCTGGCCGGGCATCATGAAATTCGAGCGCTCAACACCGATTATCCACGCCGTGCGTCCATGTCCGGGCGGGGCAGTACCGAGTGGATCAAGCTGGATCGACCCTTGGTGGCTCAGCTCCGTGGCTTAGGAGTCGCAAGCGAGACGACGTTGTTCACCGTCCTGTTGTCCGCCTTTAGTGTGCTCTTGGTCACTCTTGGCAGTGAGCACAAACAATCGATTGGCATTCCTGTCAAAGGCCGCAGCCGACCCGAGACCGAAAGTCTAATGGGGTATTTCACGAATCTGCTGCCGCTGATGATTGAGATGGATACCCAGGTGTCGTTTGTGAGCTTGCTGGATCACATCAAGCGCGAGCTCCTCGGCGCCTACGCGGCCCCGGACGTGCCGATTGAACATTTGCTGTCATCGATGACCGGCGCGGGCTCGGGTCGACCACTTTATCTGGCCTTGTTTTCGTTTCAGGACGCTCGCCAGCGACCGATCAATTGGGGCAATCTTAAGCACGAGCGGCTGGAAGTCGCCCAGAAGGGAGCGACCGAGGACTTTGGCCTTTGGCTGGTAGAAAATGACGCGGGCCTAGTTGGTGGGCTGACCTACAACACGGATCTCTATCGGCCCGACAGTGCGCGCCAGTTGCACCAAAGGTTTGTTGCCCTGCTGCAGGCGATCAGCAAGGATCCCCAAGCACGCATTTTGGATCTTCTGAGCGTGGTTCAGCCACTTGTCGCCCAGCCGGCAAATGTCTCAATGCCGAGTCCTGCTGCACTCGGGCCCGCCGCTACGACGCAAGACGCCTTGCTGCGCTCGGCCGCAACGAGTCTTCAAGCAAGTACGGCGCCGTTATCGGAGGCTGAAAAAACGCTTACTCAGATCTGGACGTCCTTGCTACAGGTCAACACCATTGAGCCGCAAGATAACTTTTTCGATCTCGGTGGCAACTCTTTGCTCGCCATGAACGCGGTCGCCTTAGCTGAACAGCATTTTGGCAATAAGGTTGATGCACGTCGCTATGTCTATGAAAGCCTTGCCCAGCTAGCGAGTGCGTATCAGGAGCAGCCTACTGCAAGTAAGGTAAAGAAAGGAGGCCTGCTCGGTCGACTTTTCGGAGGTCGTAGTGAACCACGCTAGGGCGGCGGCGATACCTAGGTCTGCGGCGATACCTAGGGCGGCGGCGATACCTAGGGCGGCGCTCACACCCAAGCGAACCGATGCGCCTGAGCCTGCTAGATCATCTCATCCTGGCGGTGATGGCGCTGCGGTCGATCTCTGGTTTATTGATTTGGATCAAGACGCGTCAATGGTACGGCAATTTTCGGACACTTTGAGTGAATCGGAACAACGTCGCGCGCAGCGTTTTATTCGCCGCAGGGATAGTGCTCGCTACGTGGTGGGTCGCTATGCGATGCGGTGTATTTTGTCGAGAATGTTAAACACCGCACCTAGGAACGTCGCACTGGGCGTGAACGCCCACGACAAACCGCACTTGATTCACGATGCCAAGCTTGGCTTCAACCTGAGTCATTCGGGCGGGCTCGCGGTATTGGCTCTGGTGGATGGCTCGCTCGCCGGGGATTCGTCTGTTCAGGGAGCTTGCGAGGTGGGAGTCGATATCGAAACGACGCAGTCACTGACCGACCCGCAGGCGCTCTTCAAGCATTGTTTATGCGAGCGTGAACTTCAGGCTTTGCGTGCGTTGAGTAAGTGCGAGCAGCATGAAGTGTTCTTTGAGATTTGGGTGCGTAAGGAAGCGTGCCTGAAAGCCTTGGGGATAGGCTTTGAAGTCGAGCCTCATCGCTTTGATTCAGGATGGTGTTGCGAAGCACCGGGTACATACTC
>JAYUOT010000007.1:0-8036 GCA_043760705.1 Betaproteobacteria bacterium | reverse complement strand
GATTAAATCCGCGCTTCCCTAGGAGGCCATCAGGGCCGTCACCACCGCATCGCCCATCTGCGAAGTACTCACCGTCTTTTCCCCGACCTGAGCAATATCTGCCGTTCGAAATCCATCCTTCAGTACTCGGCGTACGGCCGCATCCACCTTGGCCGCAGCACCAGGCTGGTTCAAAGAATGACGCAACATCATCGCCACGGACAATATGGTCGCCAGAGGATTGGCCAGACCTTTGCCCGCGATATCGGGTGCCGAACCATGGATCGGCTCATACAAACCGAAGCCTTTCGCGTTCAACGAGGCTGAGGGCAACATACCAATTGAGCCCGTCAACATGGAAGCCTCGTCCGACAAAATATCGCCGAACATATTGCCTGTGACAATCACGTCGAACTGCTTCGGGTTGCGGATCAATTGCATGGCCGCGTTATCGACATACATATGGCTGAGTTCGATATCCGCAAAATTTTGATGCTCATCAATCACCACGTCGCGCCAGAACTGAGTCGTCTCTAGAACGTTGGCCTTGTCCACCGAACATACTTTCTTTTGTCGTTTTCGGGCCGCCTCAAAAGCGCTCACTGCAATGCGACGAATCTCGCTCTCGGTATAGCGCATGGTGTCAAAACCTTCGCGCTCGCCTTGCTCATTGGTACGCACGCCACGCGGATGACCAAAGTAAATATCACTGGTGAGTTCGCGCAAGATCAACAAGTCTAGACCCGCCACAACCTCGGTTTTAAGAGTCGAAGCATGGGCCAACTCTGGAAAAACAATGGCCGGGCGAAAATTCGCAAACAAATCGAAATGCTTTCGCAACCTGAGCAAGCCCTGCTCTGGACGCTGAGCACGAGGCAGGCTGTCGTATTTTGGGCCGCCCACCGAACCAAATAAAATCGCATCGGACGCTTCGCATTTTTTGAGCGTATCGGCGGGCAAAGGGTCGCCACCGGCATCAAAACCGGCACCCCCGACGGCACCTTCGGTAAATTCAAACTTCAAACCATCTTTACTCAGTGCCTCAAGAACGCGGCGCGCCTGCGCAATAATTTCCGGGCCAATACCGTCACCGGCGAGCACTGCGATTTTCATGATGGGTTCCTTAGATTCTTCAGTTCAAAAATGCAATTAAAAAAGCCCAGCTTGTGTTGACCAAGCTGGGCCGATGTTTAGTCTATGCCGAGCGGGGTCTTTAGTCGGCGAGCGTTTTAGCAAGCCAAGGCTGTGCCGTTAAGCGTTTGGACTCATAGTCACGAATTTTGTCAGCATTGCGCAAAGTCAGGCCGATCTCATCAAAGCCATTGGTCAGACAGTACTTACGAAAATCAGTGATATCGAACTTATAGACTTTGCTGCCATCCAAGGTGCGCACGGTTTGCTCGGGCAAGTCGATAATAAGTTCGTAGCCTGGGAACACCGCCACATCGGCGAATAAGGCATCCATTTGAGCTTCAGGCAAAACAATCGGCAAGAAACCGTTCTTGTAGCAATTATTGAAAAAAATATCGGCAAAGGAAGGCGCTATCACTGCACGAAAACCGTAGTCTTCCAGCGCCCACGGTGCATGCTCTCGCGATGAACCGCAACCAAAGTTTTTCCGGGCCAGCAAAATCGACGAAGACTGATAGCGCGCCAGATTCAAGGTGAAGTTGGGATTGAGCGGCCGACGGCTGTTGTCCATGCCTGGCTCACCACGATCCATGTAGCGCCATTCATCAAACAAGTTGGGACCAAAGCCAGACCGCTTGATCGACTTCAGGAATTGCTTCGGGATGATGGCATCCGTATCCACATTGGCACGATCCAAGGGGGCGACGATACCACGATGAACTAAAAATTTATCCATCTTGCCCCCTTAACCCAAGCGCCGAACATCGACAAAATGTCCGGCCACACCCGCTGCCGCAGCCATCGCCGGGCTGACCAAATGGGTACGCCCGCCCGCCCCTTGGCGCCCTTCAAAATTGCGATTGGACGTCGAGGCACAGCGCTCGCCAGGCTCAAGTTTGTCAGCATTCATGGCGAGGCACATGGAGCAACCCGGCTCACGCCATTCAAAACCCGCCGCCATAAAAATTTTGTCCAGGCCTTCGGCTTCCGCCTGCGCCTTGACCAAGCCAGAGCCGGGCACCACCAGTGCCAAAATCACATTCTCAGCCTTGCGACGACCACGCACAACAGCCGCCGCCTCGCGCAAATCTTCGATTCTGGAATTGGTACAAGAACCAATGAAGACTTTATCGATCTTGATTTGATCCACGGCCGTATTCGGAACCAATCCCATGTACTGCAGCGCGCGCTCAATACCTTCACGGCGTACGGGATCTTTCTCGTGGTCAGGATCGGGTACGCGCCCATCGATGGGCAAGACCATCTCGGGCGAGGTGCCCCAGGTAACGTGCGGCGAAATTTCTTCGGCCTGTAAACGCACTTCCGCGTCAAAATTTGCACCGGCATCAGAATGAAGAGTCTTCCAATAGGCGACAGCCTGGTTCCATTCGGCACCCGTTGGCGCCATTGGACGACCTTTGAGGTAATTGATAGTGACATCATCCACCGCGACCAAGCCTGCTCTTGCTCCCGCCTCAATCGCCATATTGCAGACCGTCATACGGCCCTCCATGGACAGACTGCGAATCGTTGAACCCGCAAACTCGATCGTAAAACCTGTTCCACCCGCCGTGCCAATACGGCCAATAATCGCCAGAACGACATCTTTGGCGCTCACGCCTTTTTGCAAACGACCTTCAACCGTCACCCGCATATTTTTCATTTTGCGAGCGTTGAGGCTTTGAGTGGCCAGCACGTGTTCAACTTCAGAAGTGCCAATGCCGAACGCCAAGCAGGCGAAAGCGCCGTGGGTACTGGTATGAGAATCGCCGCAAACCACGGTCATTCCAGGCAGAGTGGCGCCTTGCTCTGGACCGATCACATGCACGATCCCTTGACGAGGATCTTTTAAACTAAAGTACATCATGCCCGATTTCTTGGCATTGTTGTCGAGAGTTTCAACCTGCAAGCGCGAGATTGGATCGGCAATGCCAGCCACGCCGCCGCTGCGATCAGTGGTGGGAACGTTGTGATCGACCACCGCCAGATTGGCGCTTAGGCGCCAAGCTTGTCGCCCCGCAATGCGCAGGCCTTCAAAGGCTTGGGGGCTCGTCACCTCATGCACGAGATGGCGATCAATATAAATTAAGGCCGTACCATCGCCATCGGCTTCGATGACATGTTCGTCCCACAATTTATCGTAAAGTGTTTTTGAATGTGAAGGGTTTGCAAGCATAGCCCCTTATTATGCCATGCTCGCCTGAAGCTGGATAGAGTAGCGCCTCGTTTTTGAAGCCACATATTCACGAGCTTTTTTGACGCCAGGATATGTAGGCACGCTCTATCGACCCGCTACATCGCCACGTGACATCGCCACGCTACGTTCCCGCATCAACCGCGAGCTTTAGCGACGCCTGCTTTGCTCATAAAGCGGTTGAACCCGGGCTGAATAGTCTTCCAGGTCCTTGATCCGCGTATCAGCAGACGGGTGGGTACTCAGAAATTCGGGTCCTTTGCCGCCACTGACTTTAGCCATTTTCTGCCAAACACTGACTGCTGCTCGAGGGTCGTAACCGGCCCGCGCCGAAAGCTCGACACCGATGCGATCCGCTTCTGTTTCATGGGTTCGGCTATGTGGCAAGCCAAAGGTGACGTTGTAGGCCGCACCCACCATGTCGGCGGTCGCCTTGCTTCCTGTCGCTATGCCCAACACCAGTAAGCCCGCCTGAGCGCCGAGTTGCTCAGAGGCCCGTTCACGCGCATGTTCGCGCAGGGCATGGGCAATTTCATGACCCATGATGGCACCAATCTCGTCATCGGTGAGTTGAAGTTTCTCAATAATCCCCGAATAAAAGGCAATTTTGCCGCCGGGCATGCACCAGGCGTTGAGCTGATCGGACTTGATGACATTAACTTCCCAGGCCCACTTCGGCGCTTCCGGCCGGAACGCCGCGGTGGCCGGGATCAGGCGCGCCGCAATGTTTCGCACCCTTTGAGTCATTGCCGGGTCCGCGTTAAGCGCCCCCTTTTGCTTTTCCTCGCTGAGCGTTTGGGCGTAGGCCTTCGTAGCACTCTCTCTTAAAGAACCTTCGGACACCATGGATGACATGCGTTGTTGGCGATCAACCCCCACAGTGCCTCCACTCGTCGTTTGCACACTTTGGCAAGCCGTTAAGCCCAAAGTACCGACCACCGAGAGGGCAACCCCGACTCGGCGCACCAGCAGACTCACGCCCTCGGCCTGACACAGTGCTAGCGATTCGTAAAATTTTTTCATAAGGATCTCCTTCTCGCATAATGCCACGAAAGCAAAGCCGATATCGTACCTAAAAGCGCCGCAGCAGCAGCCCCTAGAAAAGCCGCAGCGGGATAAAAGTGTACCCAAAGCTGACTGCACATCAGGCCACCCAGGCTTCCGCCCAGTCCATAGCTTGAAACAATGTAAACCGCCTGAGCACGGCCTTGTTGACCCGGCTCAAACCAGCGGTGCAAGAGTCCCATCGCGGCACTATGGTGCAGACCAAAGGTGAGCGCATGGCTAATCTGGGTAATGACCAGCAGGAGCACACTAGGCGCCAATAGGCCGACAGCACCAAAACGAAGCGCGGCGACCAACAAACTCAGCGTCAACAAAAGCATTAAATCAAAGCGCTCGAAGATGAACTTTTGATAGCGAAACAATATAATTTCGGCCACGACGCTGATCGCCCAAAACAGCCCGACGTCGGTCTTGCTGAAGCCATTACTTTCAAGATACAGCGAGAACAAAACATACAACGCCGCATGCGAAAACACCATCAAACCATTGGCCACAAAAAACCAGGCAATTTCAGGCTGCAATAAACGGGACCGGACCCGGCCAACGCTGGCGGAGGGGTTCGTCTGCGCCGACCCGGCCTTGATCTCGTCGCCCCGTGTTCCCGACCCCGTTCCCGCTTCCGCCGGTTTAGCTGCGTTCAGGCGGCTATAGCTCGCCCATAGCATGCCCGCAGCTCCCAAGGCCATCCAATAAGGCAGGCTGGCGAGCCCCACCCAATCGAGCAAGGGGCCCATCGTCGAGACCGTCAAAATAAAGCCAATCGAACCCCACAAGCGCATTTTGCCGTAGCGCCCTTGGTCGCCATCCGCGATCTGAACGGCCATGGCTTCATTGATCGGCGTTTGCGCCGCCGTCATAAAAAACAGCGTCACCAAATACGGCATCATGACCCAATATCCATAGCCGATGACCCAAGGAAAGAGGCAGACGAGGCCCAGAGTCGCGACGGCAGAAAAGCGCAGGATGCTGAGCCGCGTGAAGGAATGGTCAGCCAGCCATCCCCAAAACGGTGGGCCGAAGATGCGCAGCACTTGAGGTAGCGACATCAAGACGCCAATCTGCGCAACCGTCATCCCCGCGTTGGCAAAATACAAACTCAAGTACGGAGAGAAGATACCGACGAAGCCAAAGTAAGTAAAAAACAGCGCCCGGACACCACGCTCGGGGCTGGTCACCGTTTTGCCAAAGTCTTGTGGCTCGGTCCAGCAATAATCGGGGCAGGCGCGATGACGTCAGCGCATTGAGCACGATAGCGTAGCGCATGGTCCATCAAGACCAGGAGCAACATCGCTTCGGCAATCGGTGTCGCCCGGATCCCAACGCAGGGATCATGTCGACCGAGGGTTTCAACCACCGTCGGTTCACCCGTGATCGACATTGATTGCTTCGGGCTGCGGATACTGGACGTCGGTTTAATCGCGATGGCCACCCTCAGTGTTTGACCCGTTGAAATGCCTCCCAACACACCACCTGAATGGTTACTCGCAAAGCCAAGGGCACTGAGCTCATCACCGTGTTCAGTACCGCGCTGCGCAACCACCCCAAAGCCGTCGCCGATCTCCACGCCTTTTACGGCATTGATGCCCATCATGGCATGCGCAATATCCGCGTCCAGTCGATCAAATACGGGTTCTCCCCACCCGACCGGGACACCCGTCGCTTCCACCAAGATCTTGGCGCCGCAGGAATCCCCCGCCTTGCGCAAATCGTCCATATAGCTTTCAAGCTGAGGCAAGAGCGTGGCATTGGGTGCAAAAAAAGCGTTCTGATGGACCTCTTCCCAACGCTCAAACGGGATCGCGATCTCGCCTAATTGGGCCATGCAGCCACGCACCACGGTGCCATAGCGTTCATGCAACCACTTGCGTGCAATCGCGCCCGCCCCCACCATCGGCGCCGTTAAACGGGCCGAGGAACGCCCTCCCCCACGCGGATCCCGAATGCCAAACTTTTGCAGGTAGGTGTAATCCGCATGCCCAGGTCTAAAGGTTTGAGCAATGTTGCTGTAGTCCTTACTGCGTGCGTCCTCGTTACGGATGAGAAAAGCAATCGGTGTTCCGGTCGTTTTGCCTTCATAAACTCCTGACAAGATTTCGACCCGATCGGCTTCTTGCCTCTGAGTGACATGGCGCGACGTCCCGGGCTTACGTCGATCCAGATCAGGCTGAATATCAGCTTCGCTCAGCGTCATGCCAGGGGGACAGCCATCGATCACGCAGCCAATCGCCGGCCCATGGGATTCGCCAAAAGTGGTGACCGTAAATGCTTGCCCGAAGGTATTACCCGCCATAGTGTTCTCGATACTTATGTCAAACTCACAATCCTCGATTTTATAGATGCGCAGACTCACCATGCAATTACGTAGAAAATTCCTGAAAGGCAGCACCCTTTTGGCCTCAGCGAGCGGGCTCGGTCTGGCTCCTCTTAGCGGCGCTTTTGCTCAGAGTTATCCGACCAAACCAGTCAAACTCATCATCCCTTTCCCTCCGGGCGGCACCACCGATATCGTCGGTCGCTTGATTGCCCAGGCCTTGACCGGATCAATGGGTCAGAGCTTTGTGGTGGAAAACCGGGGCGGGGGTGGAGGCACGATCGGCGCCGCAGAAATCGCGCGCGCCAACCCTGATGGCTACACCATTGGCATGGGGACGGTGTCCACACTGGGTACCGCTCCGGTCACCTTCAAAAAGCTGGCCTACGACCCGATCAAAGACTACGCCCACATTGTTCAAGTGGCGGCCGTGCCGGGCATCGTTGTTGTACACCCCTCTTTCCCCGCTAAAACCTGGGCAGAGTTTGTCAAAGTGGTGAAAGCCAATCCCGGCAAGTACAACTACGCCTCGTCTGGCACCAATGCGGTCGGCCACATGGGTATGGAATTGCTCAAATCGCAAACCGGTTTGTTCATGACTCACATTGGTTATCGAGGTGCGGGTCCGGCGCTCACGGATGTTTTGGGCGGTAGCGTGCCCATTCTTTGGGACAATTTGTCGTCCTCCTTGCCCCACGTCAAATCTGGCAAATTGATCGCACTCGGCTTGGCCTATGACAAGCGCATCCCGCAACTGCCCGATGTTCCGACCTTCGCAGAACTCGGCCTGAAAAGCTACGAAGCCACCACATGGTTTGGTCTTGTCGCCCCCACGGGAACACCGGTCGAAGTCGTTAACAAATTAAATGCCGAAGTCAACCGTCTTCTGCAAACGGCGGACGTGAAGCAGCGCATGCAAGACGCCGGTGCCTTCCCCATGGGGGGCACACCCGCCAAGATGGCAGAGGCTGCCAAGGCTGAAATTGCCAAGTGGGCCAAGGTGGTTCAATTTGCCAAGCTGACCCTGGAATAGCTGACCCTGGAATAACAGGGCCAAACCACAAGTGAAGCGCGGGCCGCTCTTCGCCTGAGGAGCGCCCTACCCCTGTGAGACTTAGTGGGTCTTGGCCCCACTCAACCAAGCTGAAGCAAGCTTCAAGCGCCCAAGGACTTCGTGTCGCGGCATATAGGCCAGCATGGCGTCAATCGCGGGTGTTTGGGTCCGGCCAAACACAGCCAAACGGGCCGGAATAGCTACTTGAGGCATCTTCAGTCCCAGCGTGGTCACGGCCGACTTGATAGCCGCCGCAATCCCGGCCTTGTCCCATGTGCAATCCTTGAGTGCCTCCGCCAGAG
>JAYUOT010000006.1:0-3855 GCA_043760705.1 Betaproteobacteria bacterium | reverse complement strand
AGAAGGTTGGTTTGAGAGTGGAGACCTTGCCTATGCGGATGCCGAAGGGTACATCCGGATTAATGGCCGTACCAAGGACGTGCTGATTCGAGGCGGCGAAAATGTACCGGTGTTCGAGATAGAGGCCTTGCTTTACAAGCATCCGGCACTGGCGGAGGTGGCCATCGTGGGTTACCCCGACGCGCGACTTGGGGAGCGCAGTTGTGCCTTCGTGGTGTTGCGTGCCGGATCCATGTTTGATTTGGCCCGCGCTCAGGCCTATATGGCGCAGTGCCAGGTCGCCAAGCAGTACTGGCCGGAACGAGTGGAGGTGCTTGATGCTTTACCGCGAACACCGAGTGGGAAAATCCAGAAGTTTGTGTTGCGCGAACTTGCGCGAGCGCAAGCCCTCTAATTCGGGGTCGCCAGGTTTTCGTTGATACTCTCGACCTTCATGCGCCGCAAGGGTTTCGCCGAGATGGACTCTACTGAGAGGGACGCCTCAAAGCCGTTACCTGAAAGCCGGCTTACCGAGCAATGACCCGTCGAAAAAAGCGCAAAGGCTTCGTCCGATAGTCCGAGTACGGCACAGAGAATCGTCTTGATAGTCATGCCATGGCTGAACACCGCAACGCGGGAACCTTTCGGGTCGTTGGCGACTTGCGAAAACGCACCGAGCACCGTTTCACGATACTCCAATGGGTCGCGACCCATGTAGCGCGCCGGTGCGGCAATAAATTCGTCCCATCGACCCTCCGCGAAAAGTGTTTCACCCGAGCGATAGTGACCCGCGAAACGATCCACTTCGGCGAGGCCCTCGATAATCTCAAGAGGCAGGCCAAGCAAATTCACCAAAGGCGTGGCGGTATCCATGGCGCGTTGCTGCGGGCTGCACACGATTCGATCAATGCCTTCAAGCTTGAGTCGATGCGCCAGTCTTTCTGCGTGGCGATGACCGTCTTCCTTTAAAGGCGGGTCCTGTGGGCGAGTGGGATGGCCTTCGTCTGGGAGGCCGTGTCTGATTAAGAGTAAGTGTTTCACAGTGGGTTCGATTTTTCAGTCGGGGATGTTGATTGTTACAATATTTCGGCGAAATTCGGCGAGGCTTGGGGACACCTTGCTTACGACAGCGGCCCACCCTGGGTCAGGGCATCGAAGCCATAGCGATTCATGCTGCCAAACATTGGCATCGCAGGGTGAGCGACAAAACGAGTGTGGCAATCAATCACGGCCGGCAGGCCAGACGCCAAGGCGCGGGCGATGGCGGGAGCGATCTGGTCCGGTTTTCTTACGGTCTCGCCGTAGCATCCAAAGCCCTTGGCAATGGCCGCGTAATCGCTGCCTTCCAAACCCGTGCCCAACTCGAAACCTAGTTGCATTTTCTGTCCCGAGCGAATGATGCCCCAGGAAGCATTGTTATGAATAAGGCTGATCACGGGCAGGCGATGACGACGTGCGCTATCGAGTTCATTCATCGAAAACCCGAAGGAGCCGTCGCCCGTGATGTTAAAAACAGGTTTGTCATGATGAAGCAGTTTGAGTGACATCGCGTAGGGCAAACCAAAGCCCAGATGGCTCATGCCTGGTTCATGCAAACGGGTTCGCACTTCCTGCACTGGCGTCAGGTCATTACTCCAGAAGGTCGTGTGGCCGCCGTCAAATACCGCCAGCGCATCGCGGGGCAGGGCCTGACCGATGGCCGAGGCCAGTGCCGCCGGATGCATCAGCCCCTCGATCTCATCGGTCATCAAGGCCAGGCGGTTTTCGTAAGTCTTACGAATTGCGCGCAAGGAAGGTAACCAATTTTCCTCACAAGAAACGATTTCGTCTTGCAACTTGACGAGCAAATCGGTCAAGGCGAGTTTCGCGTCGGCTTGCATCGCCACCTCATGCATCACCGGGTGGCCTAAAGCACTTGGATCGAGATTGATATTGATGACGCGATGCTTGCGGCGGACGAGGGGGCCTGCTTCATCCCACATCCAGGAGGAGAAGCGGCAGCCCACACTCAGAACGACATCGGCCTGCGCAAAGGCTTGCTTGATGGCTTCTCCAGCGATAAGACCGCCGTGCCCAATGAAGGCCGGACTGTCGCTAGGGGTCACGCCGAGTGCCATTTGGGTCGGCACGATCGGTGCCCGCAGTCGCGCGGCCAGTGTGCGCACTAGTGTTTCCGCATCGGCGGCGACGACTCCGCCGCCTGCGACAATGAGAGGGCGGCGCGCTTCACCCAGTATTCTTGCGGCTTCATCCACCAGGCCCGAGTCGGGCCTCGGGCCAACGGTGCTGCGATAGCGCGACGGCTTGATCGCAAATTCATCATCGGAGAATTCGCAGGTGGACGACAATACATCTTGTGGAATATCAAGATGAACAGGGCCTTGTCGCCCGCTCAGTGCCTCGCGAAACGCGCGTCGAGCCAACTCCGGCATCCGGCGTGGGTCATGCACTACCGCGTTCCACTTGGTGATAGGCGCCAGTACGGCTCGGGTGTCGAGATCCATGAACATGCCGCTATGCGGGTAGGCGGCAGCACGATGCTGATTCGTGGTAATTGCGAGCATGGGCAGGTTGTTACCCATCGCCACACCCATGCCCGAGGCGAGGTTAAGGCCGCCGGGCCCCATTTCGCCCAAAGCCACCGCCATCTTGCCGGATCCGGCCTGAATCGCCGCCGCCATCATTGAGGCGCTGGCCTCATGGCGCAGGCCAAAGTAGCGCATGGAGGGTTCACCTTCCAAGGCATGCAATAGAGGTGCGAGCTTGCCGCCGACCACCCCAAACACGTGTTGCACGGATTCTGCGGCCAGTACGCGCACGAGGGCCTGGGCGCCGGTCATTTTTTGCATAGTCAGCTCATTCCTCGGCGGAGAAGCCACTGGCTTTGACGATGGGTGCCCAGCGCGCAAGATCGGCGCGCACGGTTCGGGCGAAGTCTTCAGTACTTTGAGTGATCGGTTGCAGAGAGCTTCGGGCCAGAGCTTCGATCATCTCCGGCATGGCCAGACTTTCGCGAACGATTGCATTGAGCTTTTGCACAATATCAGCGGGCGTTTTGACCGGGACAAACCAGCCCAGCCATTCTTGCACGGCGATATCTTTGAAGCCTTGTTCCACCAAGGTGGGTATGTCGGGCAAAAAGACAGAGCGCTGTGCACTGGTCACTGCCAAAGAGCGCAGGCGCCCTGTTCGGACGTGTTGGGCGACTTCACCCAACACATTGATACTGATCGGCACCTGACCACCCAGCACATCTTGCAACAAAGGCGCGCCGCCACGGTAGGCGACACTGGTGAGCTCCACGCCTGATTCCCTTGACAACATCATGCCCACAAAGTGCAGGGCCGAGCCAGCAGCCGGAACGCCGTAAGTAGCTTGTTTCGGATTGGCCTTCGCCCACTTCAGATAATCAGTAACGCTTGAGATCTCGGCGGGCAGGCCAGGTCCAGCCGTCACTGAAAAAGCATAGCTTACCGTCGAACTCACGGGGATAAAATCGGTCAGAGAATCGTAGTTCAGTTTTTTATAGGTAGTGGGGTATAAAACCATCGGCGAGCTTGGAATTTGCAAAATGGTCATGCCGTCGGGTACCGCACGCTTGACGTATTCCACCGCGATTCGCCCGCCCGCCCCGGTGCGCGCTTCGACAAGCACGTTGCTGGCATATTTGCCGCGCATCCTTTCGGCAAGAGGCCGCGCCACGAAATCGCCCATACCTCCCGCAGGAAATCCCGATACAATAAATGCAGTCCCTGAGCTTGCTTGAGCGCGCACCATGTTTGGCAGCCCACCTGCAACGAGGGCACCTGCTCCGCGCAGCAGATTGCGACGCATATTCATATAGGTCTCCACTTACTTTGTACAGTTTACGCGCAG
>JAYUOT010000005.1:0-8052 GCA_043760705.1 Betaproteobacteria bacterium | reverse complement strand
CCTTGAACGGCTGCCGCGGCTCCTGCCTCGTCGGAGATGTCTGCAGCGAAAGTTTCAATGCGCCCGGCCCCATACACTTTGCCCCAAAGGAGCGCTTGCGCCGCCAACTCCTTCGCATCAGTATCAACCAACATGACACAGGCGCCCTCTTGCAAAAAGAGTTGGGCCACTGCGGCACCGATCCCTGCAGCAGCACCGGTAATCAGGGCAACCTTCCCAGTAAGCCGCATCTTATTCGGCCTTGGCCCCTGTGGACTTGATGACCTTTCCCCAACGCACAATCTCACTACGAATCCAGGAGGAAAAATGCTCAGGTGATGTCGCGACCACTTCAAACTCCATCGCGTGCAACTTGTCTCTTATCTCCGCAGTCTGCAAGATACGCACCAGCTCCTTGTTGTAGCGATCAATGACGGGTTTGGGCGTACCGCCCGGCGCCAGCAAACCAATCCATGAGGTCGCGACAACGTCCGGGTAACCTGATTCAGCCAAGGTGGGCACATTGGGGGTACTGGCAAAGCGCTTGGCACCACTGGTCGCCAAAAGCTTAAGACGGCCTTCCTTCACGAACTGTTGCACATTGCCGGGCACGAAAAACGCCGCCTGTACGTTTCCCGAGACGAGATCGGTCAGGGCAGCGGGTGGGCCTTTATAGGGCACGTGGGTCAGATCAATCCCAGCGGCTGTTTTCAGCATTTCCATGGTCAAGTGAGAGGAACTGCCTAGAGCGATCGAAGCATAGGCGAGCTTGCCGGGCGCGGCCTTGGCCTTGGCAATCAAGTCAGCCACGGAGGTGATCCCTGAACTCGGTGCCACCACAAGATAATTGGGGGTGGTTACCATCAGGCTGATCGGCGCTAAATCCTTGACTGGATCGTAAGGCAGTTTGTCGAACAGACTCACGTTCACCGCGATGGGGCCGTTATAGCCGATTAACAAAGTGTGTCCGTCGGGTGCGGATTTTGCGACCAAGTCCGCACCAATATTGCCACCGGCCCCCGGCTTGTTTTCCACGATAAAAGCTTGACCCAGTGCTTCCTGTAGTTTTGGCGCAATCATTCTGGCCAACACATCATTGGTACTGCCGACGATGGGCACCACGATACGGACCGTCTTGTTGGGCACCCATTCTTGAGCCAGGCTGGGCATCGTGACACTCAAACCGGCGATCACCAAGGAAGCGAAGGCCTGTCGGGATTTGTTTAGAAAAAACAGGGTTAAGTTGGATAATTTCATCGTCGATTTTCTTTAAAGCGAATGCACGGGCTGCTTTAAAGCATTCGTGAGATGCTCTTTTGCCCAGCTCTGAGGGGATTGATCGATCGGCAAAAGGACACCCGCAGCGCGTACGCGATGGGACTCCGCCAAGAGTGCCGGCGGTTCGAACCCTTTTTCTAAGGCAAGCACCGCATCCGTCAGCATGCGCCTGGCCATACTAATCCCCTTATCAGTAGGTAACAGCCGCTCGGCCTCATGATTTTGAATCGTGCCCATGCTTTCTTGCAAAGAGGCGTCTTGCTCTGAAAAACCAAACACTCCGCTAAATGAGCGCCTCTCACGTTGCGCGACCCGATCAATTAAATAATCATTGTCGCGATTGGCAAGCGGCCGAAAGCTGCCCGGCTCGTATTTGACATGAATGCCCTTGCCTGCACTCATCACTTCAATCTCGTGCTCACTGAGAGGTTTGGAGGGATGCCAATTCATGCTCCATGCCCAGCAATTCTCGTCATCAATGGGCACCCAAACATGGCCACCAAGAGCATGATCACCGAAGGGAGGAATGAAGGTGAACCAGGGGAATAGCCACTGGGTGATGCGCCAATAATGACGATCAAGTTCGCCTTTGCGGCGTCCGTACAGGGTGAGGCCACCTTCGTGCTGCTCGATGTCAAACTTCACGTTGCCGTCAGCCTTAATGTACTCATTGGCCTTGGTGCCCTGATGCATCGGGTCAATGTCGACCTCATAGCGATGCACGTAGGACACATGGGCGGTATCGATGCCCCCTTCCATCGCTTGCAAATAGTTGCACTGCTGTAAGCGCTTGGTAATAAAGCGATGGCTTGCCGGCACCATCGCCCACTCTACTTCAGGAGCTTCAGGCTGCTTGTCCGGGGGGCCCATATAGGCCCACACCAGCCCGCCCCGCTCAATACAAGGGTAGCCTTTAATGCCCATCTTAGGGCACATATGCGGCGCTGAGGGTACTTCGAGGCATTGACCCGTGACATCAAATTTTAGGCCGTGATACGAGCAGCGAATTCCGCCTTCCTCGTTGCGCCCCAAGAAAAGCGAAACTCCGCGATGAGCGCAAAACTCGTCGATCAAACCGGGTCGCCCCTGGGTGTCGCGAAAAGCAAGCAATTGTTCGTTCAAAATTTTGACGCGAACCTGCGGCCCATCCGGGTCAGCAATTTCAGACGAGGAAAGGACAGGCACCCAGTAACGGCGCATAAGCGCGCCCATCGGGGTACCCGGCCCCGTGCCGGTGAGCAATTTCGATGTGTCTTTGTCCATAGTATTCTTACCGATTTTTCTTGCCAATGTCTTGCGGAGCAGATTGTAGGGGAGTTGAGCCGATGCTTTGAGAGCAGAAGGCGAATACTGATACCACTGATCTTGCTCCCGTGATGCAGATCAGTGACGTTGTCGTGGGTTAGGAGCGGGGACCCTCATGAGCACAGCAAGGCCACCTCCAACCGGCCGCGACGGATCGCACAAAAAATCAGTGTAAATCTTTGATACATTTTCGATCATTTGAATCGGTAGTCTTCATCTCAAACCTGGGCCGCCACCCCAAACTGCGCGAGCAATTGACGTGCCAAGGACGCGAGATGCACCTGATCCGGGCCATCGCCAATACGCATGAAGCGCGCGTAGCTATAGGCCTGGGCTAAGAAAGTATCCTGGCTCAAACCTGCGCCGCCATGGATTTGTATCGCGCGATCAATCACCTCACAGGCCATCGATGGCACGACAACTTTGGCCGCCGCTATCAAATCACGCGCCGCCTTGTTGCCGTCTCGATCCATCTTGTCAGCCGCGCGCAGGGTTAGTAGGCGCGCTTGTTGCAGGTCGCACCAGCTACGCGCAATATCCTCGCGGATCGAGCCCTGCTCGGCGAGCGGGCGTCCAAACGCTACCCTTGAGCTGGCTCGCTGGCACATCAGTTCGATGGCACGCTGCGCGCAACCGATCAAACGCATGCAGTGATGGATTCGTCCCGGACCGAGGCGCGCCTGCGCGATCTCAAAACCGCGTCCCTCCCCGAGCAAAATATGGCTGATCGGCACACGGACGTTCTCATAGGAAATTTCAGGATGGCCGTTCGGTGCATCGTCATAACCCAGAACCTGAATGTCGCGCACGATGCGCACACCCGGTGTGTCTTTGGGCACAAGAATCATCGATTGTTGTAGGTGCACGTTAGGATTGTCAGGGTCGGTCTTGCCCATCACGATGAGTAGCGTGCAAGATTCATTCAATGCGTCCGAGGTAAACCACTTGCGCCCGTTGATCACATAGTGATCACCATCGCGCTTGATCTCGCAACGGATGTTGGTCGCGTCACTAGACGCGACCGCAGGCTCGGTCATTGAAAAGCCGGATTTCATCTTGCCCGCAAGCATCGGCTCTAACCAACGCAGTTTTTGCTCAGGGGTGCCAAAGCGCGACAGGATCTCCATATTGCCCACGTTGGGCGCTGCGCAGTTGAACACCTCAGGTGCCCACAGGATCCGACCCATGATCTCCTTGATCGGCGCATATTCCACATTGCTTAAGCCCGGCCCGTCATGGCCGGTCAAGAACAGGTTCCAGAGGCCCTCTTTGTAGGCAAGGGCTTTGAGAGACTCAAGGATAGGTGGCTGCGCATTTCGACCAGAGGCACGCGCTTGCTCCTGGAACAGATTCTCAACCGGGTAAACATGCTGCGACATAAAAGCCGAGACCCGCGACTGTAGCAAGAGGGATCGTTCACTGTGCTCGAAATCCATAAGGTCTCCAGGGCTCAGGGCTGAATGTAGGCATAACCTTTTGCCTGATAAGCAATCAAGGAAATCCAGCTATTGCCGATCACCTTGATTTGCGGCAAGACGTTTTCTGCCTTGGTTTCTTGCTGGCGAATCGCTACTGAACATTGCTCAAGGCTTTGCATCCCGCTAGCCTTGCTCATTTCCACGAGTTTCAAAGAAATTTTTTGAGCGTCGATCCGATCCTCTGGCTTGATTTTGTCGAGATCCGTCTGCACCAAGCGCGTGGCGGGGCCTCGAAAGGTAAGCACAAAACTCGGTTGTACACCCTGCTTGATAAGAGACAGGCGCGTCTCGTCAATCACGTTCAGTCGGGCGAGAAGTGCCTTGGCATCCCCGGTCGTCAAATCAAAGGCGACCTTGGCTTCTTTGATTCCAACAAGGGCGGCACGATCATCCGCCTGCGCAGGCGCTTGCGCTTGCGCTCGGGTCGGAGCGAACGCAAAGGTGATCGCCAGTGCGTAGGTCAGCATCATTGCGGAGAGTGCCCGCTTAGCTTCGAAAGATTTCATGGTGCGACCTCTTAGGGTTGAGTAGACAAGGAGATCAGTCCCAAGCGATTCCAGGCGCGGAACATGATAATGGCAGATAAACATGTTACTTCACTTCAGCGCACGTTGCGGCGGCCGGGACTAGAGTTTCAATCAAGAAGCGCTGAAGGCATGTTTTGCTCGACACCTGAGTAACATCGACGGATGTTTCCCACCCTTGCGAGTTGTCATGCCAAACTTCCCCCTTGTCGCCGCCGAGCTTGCCAGTCACAAGTTCCGTCCGGGCCAGCTTTCAAAGCTGACCGCCTTGATCGAAACGCACATCGCCGAAGGGCGCTATCCTGGCTGCCAAATCGCCCTGGCGCGTCATGGCAAAATATTGCTCAACCAATCTTTTGGGCAGGCCCGCACGGCGCCTGAAATGGTGCGGGCGAACGACCAAACGTTGTGGCTACTTTATTCGAACACCAAGGTGGTGCTGGCCACGGCTTTGTGGAAGCTCGCCGAAGAAGGTGCCTTTCGCTTTACAGATCGTGTCAGCGCCCACATTCCTGAGTTTGCCAGTCATGGCAAAAAGGAGTTGACCGTTCTGCAAGTGATCACCCATCAGGGCGGCTTTCCTGGCGCGGAGATGTCGCCAGAGGGCTGGAAGCAATTGGCGCTTCAGCGCGGAGGAGTTCATAGCGCCATGCGAGCGGCTGTTTGTGAGTTTACGCTTGAGTGGTCGCCTGGCTCGAAGATTTTTTATCATGGCCAGTCGGCCCACTGGGTTCTTGCCACTTTGATCGAAGTCGCGACCGGCATGGACTTCCGGGACTATGTGCGTGATGCGATATTGGAACCTCTCGGTCTCGCGCAAGATATCTTCATCGGTGTACCGACCCGTGAAGACACGCGACTCTCCGACATGCATGAGCCCAAAGCGATCGGCGGGTTGCAAGCTCTGAGCGAAAGCAATACCGAAGTATGGCGGCGCGCTGGATCGCCCGGAGGCGGTGGCTACGGCACGGCACGCGGTATGGTGGCGCTTTACCAGATGATGCTGGGCGGGGGCGAACTCAATTCAGTAAGAGTGCTCTCACCGCGTATGCTCGCCTACGCGATCCGCAATCATAGCGGTGATCGGGTCGATGAATTCATGGGCATGCCTATGCATCGTGGTCTCGGGCCGCATTTGAGAGGGACGACGGCTACGATTCGTGGCTTGGGTGCACTGGCCGCACCCGAAGCTTTCGGCCACGGCGGAGTGGGCAGCTCCTATTGCTGGGGTGACCCCAGCAGCGGTGTTTCCTTTGCCTACATTACAAATAGTCGAGTGCCCGACCCATGGCATAGCGAGCGACTCGATACGGTCAGTAATTTAGTGCACGCGGCGATACTTTCGTAGGGTTGCCAAACTAGCGAGCCCGAGGCCGAGCAAAAGCATGGAACTCGGCACCGGCACTGCGGCAGGTTGCAGGAAGCCACGAATCTCTCCTCCACCGAAGGCAGATGTATGTACATTTAAATAGGACCGACCGACCACACTGCCGTTGAACAAGGCGAGCTCGGCCTGCGCAACACTGCCACCATTGGCAGTAATGAAAGCAGGGTTAAACGAAGAGGCCAAGGTCATGTCAAAAGTATGGCTATAGGTTCCGCTACTGACACCCAAGGGAAACCCGCCAAACGTCGGCGTTTCTGTGGCAACGCCCGAATTAGCCACTCCGGGAACGGCAGTGCAGCAATGAATATGAGAAGCGGTCGTGTTGCCGGTTAACCCACTAAAAACAACATTCATGCTCAAGGTATGAAGAGCCGTGTCAAATACAATGGTGGCCGAGCCGGTGCCGGGAGAACTATTAGCCGGGCTTTCGGCAGGCCCACTGAGAGTTGCCGTAAAAGTAACCGGTGCCGCTTGAACGAGGCTGGCCGTGAGAAATACACTGGCGGCTGCAAAAATTGCACGAAACTGTTTCATGTTTAAGGCTCCTTTTGTGAAAAGTGAATGGCCCAAAACTGGCGTCATCCGAGAAAATTGTAGTACGCAAAAAATGTGCCTAAAGCCACAAACGATTGATTTCTTGCGCATTAGTCCCTTGACAGCATGCACTCCACGCCTTTGGCACGGAACAGTGTAAAGTTATCCGACTGAGAAAGTTTCTCAGAGCGATAGATCTTGTCAAACTCGGGTTGGTCGCCCAAGGCGGTCGCTTAAACCGTCGCAAATTGCCCGTTAAACCCCTGTTCGTGGCGCTTGGCAAGGACGCGCCGGAGATGGCGCAATGTGACGCTGCGTAAGGTGTGCATCGTCGTCGGCTTCACAAGATAGCTATTGGTTCCCGCCAGTGCGCCACGCACCAAGTCGAAGGGTGACGATTTACTGGTCAGCATTACGACGGGCAAGCCACGCAAAGTTCGATCACGTTTAATTTCCTTGACCAATTTGTAGCCATCCATTTCCGGCATCATCACATCGGCGAAAACGATTTCGTAGTGACGCATCGCCAAGGTGTCTAAGGCCTCGAAGGCACTGGATACGGTTTCCGCGTCCACGCCAATTTGGTTTAATGCGATGGACATTTGCTTGCGCACCGTCGGGCTGTCATCAACCACTAAAGCACGAGGGCGACGGATTTCACCCTCTTCAAAAATAGTAAGGCCTGGAACGATCGGTCTGCTGTGTGTTTGTAGCGGTGATACTTTGAAATAGCGCTCAACAAAAACATTGAGCGTGCCCACCAAACCCGCGGTAAACCTTGCGAACATCAAATCGTCCTTAGGACGATGATCGTCATCTCGCCGTCCAACTTTAACAATGCCTCGTCCGTGCAATACACGCTCTAGCGTCTTGGCGACCTCCGGCCCTCCAGCGGTCGTCATGTCGACCAGAGCCAAATCGAAATCACCCTGCTCACGAGAGTCAGAAAGCACGAAACGGTAGGGGTTGTTCTTAGCGTGCTTCAAGACGATTTCCAGGAGTCGCTGAAACTTAGGGCCCAGGCCAAAATAGGCAATTCGAAATTCGGGTCGACGGTCACCTGCCGACAGAGGCATCGATCTAATTCCGGTATGCGACCTAATATCCGCTTGAAACATTGCCTAGCCCCGCCTTGGTTGCGCTTCTTGCAGCGCTGTTAAATTCGCCAAATATCAGCGCGTGAGGAACCTAGAAACAGGCACTCAGGCTTTTTTGGCTGTCGTTGGGCTCTATTTTAACCACATATTGTCAAAAAACGGTAGTCTGACTTTGAGTTTTTTTGAATCAGACCAACAACTTAGCGTTAAAACCTCATCTTGTATCTAGTGTGATGAGCCAAACGAGTTCCGTCCCTTGATCTTTTCACGCCCTAGCGCCGGCAGGCGCAGAAAGAATCTGATCAACCGAAGTTGGGTGGAATAGTCGTCAATTGATTGTCACGCACAAAGTTTAGAAGGAACTTGTAGGCGAGCGGCTGGACTAAGGAAATCGCACCGTCAACATCCACGCTTTTAGTGCCTTCGCCGGTTTGGTTGGGCATGACATAAGGAGAATAGGCAAAATGACT
>JAYUOT010000004.1:0-8056 GCA_043760705.1 Betaproteobacteria bacterium | reverse complement strand
ATCCGAGTTTAGTCTTGCTACCTTAGTCAGCGTATTTCCAGACACTGCCTGGAGTTCAGCGATCCGGGCTTTTTGCTGGCGTCAGCCAGTAAAGCCCGGCAAAGTAAAACACCAACCCCGTAATAATCGCCCATTCCAAAGAAACACTCACCGTCAATACCAAGGTCAGAAGCCAGGCCCAGAAATCGAGTCTGTTGGTCTTCCAGGCCAGTCGAGGATAGTGAAAATCGACCAAGGTCCAGGCGACCATCATCAGGATCGCTGCAATACTGACGATGGGGAGATAGCGCGCCAGGGGTGAGACGAATAACAAGATCAAGACCAGCATCACACTGGCGCTCATCGCAGCCAAGGGCGTCCGCGCACCGGCTTCGACATTCAGGCCCGAACGATTGAACGAGCCCGAGGAAGGGTAGGAAGAAAAGAAAGCCCCCGCCAAGTTTGAAAGACCCTGAGCAAGGATCTCTTGTTTCGTATCCAAGTCTTGTGTGGAGCGTAAGGCATAGGCGCGCGCGATCGCCATGGCTTCCGTCAATGCCAACAAGGTCATGACCAATGCGGGTACCAGTAAGCTAGCCATGGCTGCAAAGTTGATGCTTGGTATCGAGACTGGAGGGATGGCACTAGGCAGGGCTTCGACCGTCTTCATCACGAAATGCTCAGGCAACAGGAACCTACCCAGGGCATAGCTGAAACCGCCGACCATCACTGCCACCAGCATATAGGGAATCCGCCATGCGAGCCTCTTGCCGACGACACAGGACAAGAGAGTCAGCAGGGCGATCAGGGTCGGCGGCCATCGAAACTCGGCGATGTAGGCCACCAGCATTTGCAAGTTTTCAAGAACTCCACGACCGCGCGGAAATTCCAGCCCAAAAAATGCGCCGAGCTGACTATTGGCGATCAGCACGGCTGCACCGGTGGTGAAGCCAACGATGACGCTATGCGGCACCTGATCGACCCAGCGCGCCAGACCTGAAACGGCCAACACTAATTGAAACAGGCCGACCATCAAAGTGAGCATCAGCACCAACTCGATGTATTGATGGGATCCCGCCATTGCCAGGGGCGTGACCAGCGCTAGGGTGGTCAGCGAAATCGCATTGGCTGGGCCACTAACCATTTGACGGCTGGAACCGAACAAGGCGGCGACCAAGCAGGGCACCATCGCCGTGTACAAGCCATATTCGGCCGGCATACCCGCCAAGCTTGCGTAGGCCACCCCTTGGGGCAGAACGACGACTGCACCGGTGAGACCAGCCAACAAATCGGCACGCACCGTGCCAGGTTGTTTCAGTTCTTGAATCCAGCTTAGCATGGGCCACTCAAATTGAGGCTTGGCCGTGATAGAGCCTCACCACGTGTTGCGCCTCAGCAAAAAACAAGCAGCGCTCGCAAAGCAGGCCTATCAGGCTGAGCAGGGCTGCAATCCACACCGTGACGGAACTCGCCGAGAGCAGGAGCAGCAAGAGCGGTGCAATAAAACCAAGCGCCCACATCGCCCAGTGCAACTGCAAGGCCTTTTCGCGAGCCAGTTCGAACATAAATTCATTAGTGAGAAAAGTGCCTGCGCTATGGCCTACATCCAGTAAACGGACCTGCCCTGCCTGTTGTTTGCGAAGCGGTTGAAGGGCCTGGTTGATACTGAGATGCTGGCCGTCCTTCTTGGCAAAACGGCAGACGTAGCTCAGCTTTAACAACCCTCCGAGGACGAGCATGCCTATCGCCATCGGTCCAGCAAAGGGGCGGGCTTGAGGCACAATGGCCAGAAGCAACATAGAACCGGACATCAAGCCAAAAACAGGGAACGCCAAGCGCGTTTGCCAATTGTTCCATCGAGGGATGGTCTTCAAGCAAGCGTAGATCATGGCCGTGCTGTACAGCATCGCCACACAAAGCAGGGCCAAGACAAGGCCCACACTGACAATAAGGCCGCGCTGCTGCCGATCAACAGCCCACAAGTACACTGCAGCCAGGGGATAGATCGCGAGCGCCAAGACGCCTTCTCGTGACAACCATGAGGTTTTAACGCGGGCAAAGGCCCGCCAGGCATTCTTTGGATTCGCCAAGTGAAACGTCGAGGAGATCAGACCCGCCGTGAGCAAGACGCCCGATGCTAGCGCAGCCGCCCACCACTGGGACGACGCCGCCGACAAGTGAGAAAAGCGCGATAACACCAACAAAAACATCAGACCCAAACCTGCGCCCGAACTCACGGTAAAAAAGATGACAGAAAGTGCCGGCTTCATAAAGACACCATGCGATTGAAGAATTGGCCAATTTTTGTAGCGCCCAAGCGTTCTTTTAAACCACCGTTATTCAGCGCTTGCACCGAGCGGGTATCAATGGTGGGTGTGGCACGCGGAGGCAAATAGCGATTCACTGGTTTGTAACCTAGCGCCGGCAACAGGCCTTCGCCTTCTCGCGCCAGGCTTAAAATCGACACCTTCGAATGCGGGTCATCAAAATCACCGAAGTGGCGTGCGTGGGTGGGGCATGCCAGCACGCAAGCGGGTTGACGCTCTGCTTGCGGCAAAGCCTGATCATAAATGCGATCCACGCATAAAGTACATTTGCGCATTACACCTTCGTTTTGATCCAGCTCACGGGCACCGTAGGGGCAGGCCCAGGAGCAGTAATTACAACCCATGCATTTATCTGGGTCGATCAGTACAATGCCATCTTCAGCACGCTTATAAGACGCACCGGTGGGGCACACCGTGACGCAATCGGCGTCCTCGCAATGCATGCAGGACATCGGCACATTCACGGTCTTCGAGCAAGCTCCTGCGTTGATTTCACGCACTGCGGCAAGCTGAATATCAATCGGCTTGTGGCCCAGCTCAGCGCTGGATTGTCCACCTGCAACGGGCCCGTTCGCGGGCGCACTCACTTCAAAATGCCGAATCCGGTTAAACCAGACTCCTGACGGCTCTGCGCCCTGAGTATCGTAGTCCGGCGCGCCACCCGCCATCAAGCTTTGACCATTCCATTCTTTACAGGCCACCGCACAAGCATGGCAACCCACGCAGGTATCCAGATCAATGACCAGACCCAGCTTCATGAGCGAGACTCCTTCTTGGCTGCGGCTATTTCAGCGACGGATTTCGATTCAATGTCTTCACCAAACTCAAGCTTTGGCCAGACACCCGTTTCGCCCGGCGCGGCCTTGGTAATCGAGACCCGCAAGTCATACCAGGCGGCTTGGCCCGTAATGGGATCAGAATTGGTGATGCGTCGACCGTCGACCGGCGCAGCCAGGGTTTCACTGATTAAATGATTCAACAAAAATCCATGCGTGGCTTCCTTGGCTTCTTTCTCGAGACCCCAGGCCTTGGCCATCTTGCCGATCGCATTCCAGCTCCATACCGTATTGCGCTCGACGCCCTCCATGGTTTTAAGCTGGCAGCGAATACGTCCATTCGGGGAACTCACCCAAACCCAATCCATATCGCCAAGACCCATTTCGGCGGCACGCTGCACCTGCATGTACAAGAAGTTTTGTCCAAGGATTTGACGCAACCAAGCATTTTGAGAATCCCAGGAGTGATACATCATCATCGGACGTTGCGTGATGGCATGAAACGGGTATTGCTCATCCTTGATGTTGGCATCATCCAAGGGGGCATACCAATCGGGCAAAGGATCGAAGTACTGGCTCAAGCGTTCCTGATCCACCTTGAGTGGCGGCCTGACGCCGTCGTAAAGCCCCTGCCCGGCGAGCCGGAACTTCTGCAAGGGCTCACTATAAATTTGCATGATGATGGGCTCAGCCTTGGGAATAAAACCTGCCGCCGCCGAAGCCTCTAAATAGGGCTGATTAATCCCTCGATTCCACTGCTGACTTTCAGGCCAATGCCAGGAGAAGAAGCTCTTGTTATCGATGTAGGCCTGCCACTGATTTGGGTTGGGCTCGCCCTTGAGTGAAGACTTGCCGTCAGCACCTCGAAAGCCCGCCAAAAAACCAATGCCCGGTGCCTTTTGATACTCGGTAATGAACTGTTCGTAGCCCGAATATCGGGCGGTTTTGGTCGTGGTCGGAAGGCTCGCTGGATCCTTGGCTGCAGCATGTTCTTCTTTCACAAAGGCGGGGAATTCCAATCTCCCTGCGATATCGACCAAGACCTCCTGCCATGCACGCACATCGCGATCGGGCTTCAGAATCGGATGACGAATCGCATCGGCGACGGTATCGGGTTCGGAGATCGGTCGATCAAGAATCGATATTGCATCAAAGCGTTCAAGATAGGTCGTGTCCGGCAGTACCAAATCGGCGAATTGCACCATCTCAGAATCAAAGGCGTCAGACACGACCAGATACGGAATTTTGTACTCACCCTTTTTCTCGCCGTCGAGGTGGCGCGCGCGCAACATGTCTTGCGTTTGCGCCGTATTCATCGCCGAGTTCCAGGCCATATTGGCCATGAACAGCATCAAGGTGTCGATCTCATACGGGTCGCCCTCGACCGCATTGCGGATCACCATATGCATCATGCCGTGAGCAGCAATTGGGCTTTCCCAGGAGTAGGCTTTATCGAGCCGTAAAGGCTTACCGTCAGCATCAATGGCCAGGTCCTCGGGGCGCACCGGAAAACCCAAGGGGGTTTTGCTGAGGGCCTTGTTCGGTGCGTTGATGGTGGCCGCATCATTCTCGGGCAATTGGGCCGGAGGAATCGGTCTTGGAAACGGCGCTTTGGATCGGAAATTGCCCGGTCCGTCCAAGGCCCCCAAGAGCATTTGAATCAGATGCAGCGCACGGCAAGTCTGAAAACCATTGCTGTGCGCGGAGATGCCGCGCATGGCATACATGGCCACGGGTCGACCCACGACTTTGTCATGATGATTACCCCAGACATCGGTCCAGGCGATGGCTAACTCAATGGGCTGCTCGAAGGCAATCTTGCCCATCTCGAGAGCTAGGCGTCGGATCGTTTGCGCCGGTACCCCGCAACGATCTGCGACGGCCTCCGGCGAGTACTTGTCCTCAAGATAGCGCTCGGCCAGTAAGGACATCACCGTGCGGACCTTAAGGCCATCCACTTCATATTCGCCAAACAAGGCGGGCTTCACACCCTGGGTAAAGGTGCCAGCGGCTTGCGTGCCTTGATCAAAAATCAGGGGCTGGCCCTGATCGTTGCGCAGGAACAAGCCATCACGCGGCGTGCCCGGCGCCTGGATCACGAGCCAGGCGGCATTGGTGGTGCGAACTAAAAACTCCCAGTCGAATAACTCCCGGCTGAGCAGTTCATGGACAATCGCCAGCGCCATCAATCCATCTGTCCCGGGTCGAATACCGATCCATTCATCTGCAATGGCCGAATAACCGGTGCGCACCGGATTGATCGACACAAATTTCGCGCCATTTCGCTTGAGCTTGTCGAGGCCGATCTTGATCGGGTTGCTGGAGTGATCTTCAGCGACACCCCAAAGCATGAAGTATTTGGCACGGTCCCAATCCGGTGCACCAAACTCCCAAAACGAATAGCCGATACTATAAAGGCCCGCCGCTGCCATGTTGACCGAACAAAAGCCGCCATGGGCCGCCCAGTTGGGAGTACCAAACTGTTGCGCCCATAAACCGGTAAGCGCCTGCATTTGGTCGCGTCCCGTAAAGAAGGCAAGCTTGCGAGGTTCAGTGGCACGGATATGGCGCAAGCGAGCGGAGAGCTCGGTCAAGGCTTCATCCCAGGAAATCGCTTCGAAGTCCCCGGTCCCGCGCTCCGACCCGGCTTTTCTGCGCATCGGGTTCTTCAGCTTGGCGGGCGAATACTGCTTCATGATGCCGGCGGAGCCCTTCGCGCACAGTACCCCTTGATTGACCGGGTGCTCGGCAGTGCCTTGAATAAAGCGCAGCTTGCCGTCGTCCAAGGTCACTTGAATGCCGCAACGGCAGGCACACATGTAGCAGGTGGTGTAGTGGGTACTTTGCTTGCTACGGTCGTCGAATTTTAGAGGGACACTCTTCATTCTTCGATTTTAAGGAAAATAAAATTCAAACAAAATCGAATAATATTCAAATTATGCTTAAATAACTCTTAATGATGAACTTAGACTTATATTAAGAATCCCCATGCGCGGTCTCAAACTGAGGCAGATTGAAACCTTCTGCGAACTCGCTCGGCAAGGCTCCCTGGCACTCACAGCGGAGCGGTTGTCGCTGACCGAGTCCGCCATTAGTGTCTCCGTGCACGAACTTGAAAAACAACTGGGTGAGAGCCTCTTTAACAAACAGGGACGGCGCCTGGTGCTCTCAGACCGAGGGCGCGAGCTCCTGCCACAGGCCTTGGAACTGATCGAGCGTGCGGAAAATTTTGGGGATATCGGCAACTCCGGAAGACCTCAAATTCTCGCCATAGGCGCCACCCGCTCCATCGGGCCTCACTTGCTGCCCAGGCTCATCAGGGATTTTGAAAAGGATCTGGACGCTCGAACCCTGGGTTTGGGAAAGCGAAATTACGAACTCTTCGTTCAAAATTCTGAAGTTGTTCTAAGTCGCCTGCGCGAACGTAGCCTCGACATGGCCCTGGTGGAGGGCGAAGTGCTCGACCCCTCGCTTCACAAACAAACCTGGTTAAGCGACCAACTCATCATCTTTTGCCGTGCAGGGCATCCAATGCTCGCCAAAAACCCGTCTTTAAGCGGCCTTAAGTCTGCCTCTTGGGCGCTCCGGGAATCTGGCTCAGGCACACGCGAGGTCTTTTTAAGGGCGCTTGCGCCGCTCTTGCCTACTCTTAACATAGAAGTCGAAACCAGTGATAACGCCACCCTTAGTGAAATCGTGGCGAGCAGTGATCGCCTGGGATGTTTGAGCAAACGCGTGATTGAGAACGAACTGGAGGGCGGCGCGCTCATCGAGATCCAGGCGCATAACCTAGACTCTAGCCTCGAAAAAAGTCTGCAACGCAGCTTGTGGATTGTCACGCATCCCCAGCGCCATCAAAGACTGGTTATGAGTCAGTTCATTACCTTCGCTCAAAAATGGCAATAGCAACAACCGGCCATTGCGCTTCACAGCCGCACATCACGAAAGTGCCTTGGGCTTGCAGCAGATGCTGAGCACGAGTTTGATACTCTTCGTGCTCTCGAGAAAGTTCTATGAAAATCCGCGCAATCACCCTTGACTTAGACGATACGCTTTGGCCCGTGGCCGCCACCATTCATGCGGCCGAGGCTGCGCTCTTGCACCACCTCAAGACTGCAGCGCCGAATACTGCCGCTCACTTTAATCGCGAGGCGATGATGGGCTGGCGCAAGCGGGTTGCGGCCAATTATCCGGCGAAAAAAAGTGATCTTAGTTTTTTGCGCAAGGAAATTATCCGGCTAGCTTTGAACGAACATGGAGACGACCCTGCCTTGGCGGAGGCCGCCTTTGAAGTTTTTTTTGAGGCCAGACAACAAGTCAAATTCTTTGACGATGCCCTGCCCGCTCTCGAAAAACTTGCTGCAAAACTACCGATCGTCGCCTTAAGTAATGGCAATGCCGATATCAAGAAGATCGGGATCGATCACTTTTTTGTGGGCCGAATCACCAGCTCGACCCTGACTGAAGTCAAGCCTCACCGTAAGGTCTTTGAGCATGCGGCAGGTCTCGCGAACTCCCGCTTGATCGAAACCCTGCATGTGGGCGATGATGTCGCGCTTGATGTGCTTGGCGCGCACCGTGCCGGTATGAAAACCGCCTGGATTCATCGTGAATCTCAAAGCTGGGAAGAAGCCGAGCAACATCAGGCCAGGCTTCATGCAAGCTGGGGGCTGCACGTGGATCCGGCCGTTCTGGCCCTACCCCACGAGAGACCCGACTTAATCTGTACGAACCTATTATCTTTGGTGGATGCATTGGAGAACGACTCATGGCTTTGAAGCTATATGGTATCGCGGCCTCACGCACATCGCGCCCGCTCTGGGTGCTCGAAGAGCTGGGCATTCCCTATGAAAGGGTCAAGATAGATTATCGCGCCGGTGGAGCGCGTACCCCGGCCATGTTGGCCCTCAATCCCAACGGCCATTTACCCGTATTGGACGATGACGGGATCATCGTTTGGGAATCGATGGCCTG
>JAYUOT010000003.1:0-8058 GCA_043760705.1 Betaproteobacteria bacterium | reverse complement strand
CCTATATTGAAAAATTACGCACCGGTCAAGGCCAGATGGTTGACACCTCCTTGATGGAGGCCGGGTTGCAACAAACCTATTGGCATGCTGCCATTTACTTTGCGACCGGCAAAAGTCCACAACCTACTGGCTCGGCTCATGTCTTAACTGCCCCCTACCAAGCCTTCAAAACGGCCGATGGCTACGTCAATATCGGCGGTGCCAATCAGGCCAATTGGGAGCGTGTTGCACAGGTGCTCAACCATCCTGAGTGGATCGACGACAAGCGTTTCAAACTGAGCCCGAGTCGACATCAAAATATCGACCAGCTTGCGCCCCTGATGGAAGCCGAGCTCGGCAGGGAGACTACCGATTATTGGGTCGATATGTTTGAAACCGCCGGAGTCCCGGTCGGGCCAGTGCATAGCATCGGCCAGGCGCTTGAGCATGAACAAGCTCTGGCGCGCGGCATGATTGTTGAAGTGGAACACCCGCAAGCAGGACGCATCAGAACCCTAGGCAATCCGATCAAGCTTTCCAACAATCGAGCGGACATGACTCGCCCAGCACCTAGCCTCGGCCAACACTCACGAGAAATTTTGCGCGAGTTTGACTTTTTAGACGGCGAGATTGACGACTTGCTTTCTACCGGTGCAGTGAATTAGTTGTTTTAGAATGAGTTCTAGTGGGGTGAGTCTCTCGGGTGAATCCCACTAGAATAGCGCCATGAAACCACCATACAAGCTGCCGCAACTCGCCCGACGCATCAACAATATCTCGCCGTTCCAAGTGATGGAGCTGGTCAAACAGGCCGCCGCCCTCGAAGCGCAAGGCGCGCCGGTGATCCACATGAGTATTGGCGAACCGGACTTCACCGCACCCCCCAAGGTCCTTGAAGCCCTGACGGCCGCCGCCCAGGCCCCTAATACCCAATACACTGCAGCAGTGGGTATCGCACCTCTAAGAGCGGCAATTGCCAAGTACTACGCGGACGAGTATGGATTAAACATTGCGGCCTCCAGGATTATTGTGACCGCGGGTGCTTCCGCAGCCTTGACACTCGCTTGCTGCGCGCTGGTGAATCCAGGCGACGAGATCTTGCTCACCGATCCAAGCTACCCTTGCAACCGGCATTTCATCGCCGCCTTTGATGGCCTGCCCAAACTCGTGGCAGTCGGTCCCGAAACGCGCTTTCAAATGACTCGCGATCTGCTTGTTGCGCATTGGACTGAGCGGACCCGGGGCGCACTGTTAGCGACACCCGCCAATCCTACCGGTACATCGATTCCTTTCGACGAATTAAGGGCGATCGTCGAGGCGGTGCGTGAGCGTTGCGGCTTCACGATTGTCGACGAAATTTATCTGGGATTGTCCTATTCCAATGAAGAGGGCAAGGAGGCCAAGGTTCGCTCCGCCTTGGAACTGGGCGACGATATTATTATCACCAATAGTTTCTCCAAGTTCTTTCACATGACGGGTTGGAGGCTTGGTTGGTTGGTCGTTCCAGAAGGCCTCACACCAACCTTTGAGAAACTGGCACAGAATCTTTTTATCTGCGCTTCGGCCTTGGCACAATATGCGGCCCTGGCCTGTTTTGAGCCAGAGAATATGCTCATCTACAAGCAAAGACGAGCAATCTTCAACGAGCGTCGCAGGTATATTGTGGGTGCCATGCGTTCGCTTGGTTTTGAGGTACCCGTGGAGCCCGATGGGGCCTTTTACGTGTATCTTGACTGCTCGGCACTGTGCGCGAGACTCAAAGTTGCCGGTAGTACTCAACTAGCGCAAAAACTCTTGATCGACGCCAATGTCTGCTTGGTGCCAGGGGCCGATTTCGGCAACAACCAACCCGAGCGCTATATGCGTCTGTCGTACGCCACTGACCTGGAACAAATGAAAGAAGCGGTCAGACGCATCGCCGAACTGATTCATCGCGCAAGCTGATCATGCTTCTAGAATGGGTCCGCGCCTAGGCGGGAAATCACCTCTCCGAGAGTGAAACTTTGAGGACATCCACGGAGACCGTGCCTTCCTTGGGCCTGTCCTCAAGCGCCGGAGGCACTGGTACTTCGCTTGCAGGAATGACGAGCTCACGCACCTGGCCGCCCTTGACGGGGGCACCAGAGGTCAGGTTAGGGACCACGGCATCTTCCACACGTGGCGCGACATCGACAAATTTAAGATCTGCGGCGCTAGCCTCGGAGGCCTTACTCGATAATTGCCATTTGGCGAGCAACCATTCAGGTGCTTTTAACGGGACCGCGGGCACCAGGCGTCCGGCAGCGGCCGCGAGGATACGCTCACGCTCGGAGAGCACCTTATAGGCATAGCCGCCATCGTTCTCATGATGAGCAGCACCTACGTAATGCTTTAGCGCCATCGCATTGGACGAGGTGCGACCCAAATACTCCTTTAAAATTTGAATGCCAACTTGAATATTGGTGGCCGGGTCATAAGCCATGTGTTTGCCACCGAAGGGCTCAAATTTATCCTTATGAGCGGCCAAGTGAACCTGCATCAAGCCTTGAGCACCCACATGGCTTTGAGCCGAGGGTTTAAAGTTTGATTCGACCGCCATCACGGCCAGGACAAGCATCGGGTCGACACGTTGCTGAGCTGCTTTCTCGAACGCCAACCCAACGTATTTTTGCACCTCGTCGAGGGCGACCCTATATTTTTTGGCCACGTAGTTCGCAACCCGCAATTGCTCGCGGCTCAGGCCAATACCGGCCACATCGCGCTCGACTTCCGGCGTCATCGAACGCAAACTTGCCTCAAGAGCATTCAAGCTTGATCGCATCGAAAGCTCGGCCTGCTCGGCCATCTCAGACGATGCGATCTCCTGCGCCAGGGGTTTCAGATAAGGTTGAACCATAGGCACTACAGATACAGAAATACCAGCAAGCAGCGCGTAGCCCATGAGAGGAGATTGCGCAATACTGGCTCGAGTCATGTGCACCGCGTATACCAGTGCACCATACCATCGATCAACTTGATGCTGCTTCAACATCAACCTCCGTCGGCGTACGCCGGTTCAGGAAAGCGGTTCACCGCAATCCTGGGTATCTCGAGGCAGGATTGCCTGGAGATGCAGCTTAGTGGCCAAGTAACTGAGCCAGGGCTCTCCGGCCGCAAGCTTTTCACTCGAACGGCGCGAATTCTAGGCGGCAATCACGTTTCGGTCAAACCCAAAAAGCCCAAAACACGGTAAAAACCACTAGCTCTAGTGGGTTTAACCTAGTGAAACACTAATATTGAGCGCAAAAAGGCCGGTTTTACGCTGAAATTTCGCTATTACTGTGCATGAACCCATTTTAAAATTTGATCTTGAAGTCCTTGCGATCCCTCCGCTTTTGGGCCATTGACCAGCACGACGACCACATAGTCCCGCCCCGAAGCGCTGCGAACATAACCCGCAATGCTTCGTACAGCGGCAATCGAACCCGTCTTGATCCAGGCGTTGCTGGCAATGGGGTCTCGACTCAGACGTGATCGCATCGTGCCATCAACACCCACGAGCGGGAACGACTCTCTTAGTATCGCTGCCACCGGACTCGCGGCGGCATCTTTCAACAAGGCTGCAAGATGCAATGCGCTCAGGCGTTCAGTGCGCGACAAACCCGCTCCGTTCTCGATATGCATTTCAGGGAACTGCAAACCACGATTTTTTAACCAGGTCACCAGGGCATTGCGCGCGCGCTCCGGTGTGGCCGGGAGCTTCGTCATCTCATAACTCAACTGCAACAGCATCTGACGCGCCATGACATTATTGCTAAACTTATTGACATCTCGCACTGCATCAGCCAAGTTGCGCGGTGACTCCCACACAAACCAAGGCCTAGTATTTTTCAGGCTCAAGTCTTTCGCAAAACGCGTTTGGCCTTGGTAACTTCCGCCTGCGGCAAGCCAAGCCGATTTAAAGAATGCTTGAATAAACTGCTGGTGAGTCAGCACGGATACATAGTTGCCCTGTTCGCCGCAAGCGCTCGAGTAAAGTCCGGACACCAGTATTCGAGCCGCCTTCGGATTAGCGTCGTCGCGAATTGACAGGCCTGAGACGCCGTGACGGCAAGGCCCGGCCATCATCTTGACGTCAACCTCTAAAGCGACGTCCGCCAAATCTGGGTCCATGCGCACGGAAAGCCCGTGTGGGCCAGGGCTCACAATAAAATGGGTCGCCTTGAAATTCATCAAGGCCGCATTGGGCCGCACGTTATAGGGCTGGGTCGCATCGCCATCAAAGGGTTCGACACTATGCTCGCCGATGTCATAGATCGAGGCATCCAACAAGATGTCACCTTGTATTTCTCGAAGGCCCTTCTGGCGCAGCTTGAGGACCAGCTCCTGCACATCCTCAATCACCATCTTGGGATCGCCACCCCCTCTGATGATTAAGTCGCCGGGCAAAACATCACCGACCAAAGGTTTGCCAAGAAAGAACTGCGTACGCCAACGATAGGCCGGGCCCAGCAAACTTAGCGCGGCGTAGGTGGTCAGCACCTTCATGGTCGACGCGGGGTTGAGCGGCTCTTCGGCATTGCTCAGAAACACCGGAGCCGCGCTGGCAAGATCCAACACCGCCACACCCACTTGCTTGTGATGAAGCCCTGCCGACTGTAGCCACTTGCTCAAAGGCATGTCGCCTGCGTGCGAAACTTGAACGCACAAGCCAAGCGAAACGATTGCGAACAGAACCGCTACGAACAGAGTACGAATTTTTGCGAAGGCCGACAAAGACCCATTCTTTGAAATCAAAATCATCAGCGATTATCCCATGCAGTGCGGGCGCGTGGCACGTCGTATACTTTGACCCCATCAACGGCCCTTCCGAATTCAGGGCGCTTTCAAATCAAGGAGACAGCATTGCTTCAACAACCTCAGACCCAACGCATCAAGAGCGACCAAAAACTTTCGACCAAGCTCGCAGGCAAAACGGCCATCGTCACTGGTGCTGCGCAAGGCATTGGCGCAGCGATCGCGCAGTGCTTTCTCAACGAAGGCGCTCAAGTACTTCTAATTGATCGCGATCAGTCGGCCCTTCGCAAGCAAATGAAAACCCTTCTGGCCGCTTCCAACAAGGCCGGTTCAGGTGCAAAGAGCCTTGCACTCGATGTGACCGCACCGGGTGCGGGCAGCAAGGCCCTCAAGGCCTGCATCAAGGCTTTCGGCCAGTGCGATATCTTGGTCAACAACGCGGGCATTACCCATGCGGCAAGCTTTCTTGAATTAAAGGAAGAAGATTTTGATCGCGTCCTGGACACCAACCTCAAAAGCTATTTTGTGTTCGGCCAAGCGCTCGCAAAACACTGGGTTGCTAACAAGCAGGCTGGTGTGGTCGTCAATATGTCGAGCGTCAACGCCATCCTGGCCATACCCGATCAGATCCCCTACGTCGTATCGAAAGGTGCCGTGAACCAATTAACCAAGGTCATGGCAATTGCGCTTGCGCCGTACAATATCCGCGTGAACGCTATTGGGCCGGGAACGATTGCCACCGAGCTCGCCCGCAAAGCGGTGATGAGCTCCGAAGCGGGGCGTCAAAAAATCATGGCGCGCACACCGCTCAAACGCCTGGGTGAGCCGAGTGAAGTGGCTTCGGTAGCGCTCTTTCTAGCCTGCCAAGATTCGAGCTACATGACCGGACAAACCATTTATCCAGATGGCGGAAGGTTGGCACTGAACTACACTGTGGCGATAGACTAGGAAAATCGCCATGGCTAAAGACTTCAGCACCATGGAAGATTCCAACCCTTCCATTAACGCCACCATTCATACCCACTCTGACCCCGCCAAGCGCATCACCATCCAGGGTGGTCTTGCGGCAGGTTTGACGGCGCTTTTCGGCGGCACTACTTTGTCGGGCTGCGTGTCCTCTGAAGTCATCAGACAGGGTGTTGCGGTCGGCCCATGGGGTCCGGCAAGCATTGGCTTCAAAGGCATTCCAACCTCTACTGCGGATACGATGGTCGTGCCTGAGGGTTATGTGGCGCGCGCGATAATCCCGTGGGGAGAACCGGTCGGCATACCCGGCAACATGCCTGAGTTCAAAAGTGATGCCAGTAACACGGCGGCAGAGCAAGCCGTGCAAATGGGGATGCATCATGATGGCCTCCATTTTTACCCACTCGACAGCAGTCGTCGTGGCCTACTGGTGATGAACCATGAGTATGTTGATGATGGCTTGCTGCATGTAGGAGGGCCTGCATCATGGTCCGCCGAAAAAGTCCGCAAAGCGCAAGCCGCGCACGGTATCTCCGTCGTTGAAGTCGAGAACCGTCAGGGGCAATGGCAAGCGGTTCGTCCTAGCCCCTATGCAAGGCGCCTGACATCCTATTCTCCCTTCGCGGTGCAGGGTCCGGCGGCCGGACATGCCATGATGAAAACAGTGGCCGACCCCTCCGGTCGCACCGTGCTCGGGACGCTCAACAATTGCGCTAGTGGGATGACCCCTTGGGGTACCTACTTATCCGGCGAAGAAAACTGGGCATATTATTTTGACGCGGGCGACAACCCTACCCCTCATCAAAAACGCTGGGGTGCGCGTAAGGCAAGTTTCTATCGCTGGGGCCAGTTCGATGAGCGTTTCAACCTCGAAAAGCACCCCAACGAATTCAATCGCTTTGGCTGGGTGGTCGAGGTCGACCCGCTCGACCCCGACAGCACACCGATCAAGCGTACCGCGATCGGGCGAGCAGCGCACGAGGGCGCTTGGGTCGCGGTGACTGACGATCACCGCGCCGTGGTTTATTCGGGTGAAGACGCCCGCTTCGAATACATTTACAAGTTCGTGAGTCGCGACAAAATCGCCGCCGGTGGTGGCAAAGCCAATCGCGAGCTTCTGGATCACGGCACCTTGTACGTTGCCTTTTTTGGCAATGACGGCCAGGGCCAGTGGCTGCCCCTGGTGCACGGCACCGGCCAACTCACGGCCGCCAACGGCTTTGCCGATCAAGGTGAGGTCGTCATCAAAGCCCGCCAAGCCAGCGATCTCTTGGGTGCAACCAAGATGGATCGCCCTGAATGGCTCACCATTGATGCGGCCAACAAGGAGGTGTATTGCACCCTCACTAATAACACCGAGCGCGGCAAGCTAGGTCAACCCGGTATTGACGGCGCCAACCCGCGCGCGAACAACGTCATGGGCCAAATCATTCGCTGGAAAGAGCGCGGCGACTTTGACGCCTTGAGCTTCGACTGGAACCATCTCGTGCTGGCCGGTGACCCGTCCAATACCCGCGCCGAGGCTAAAGGCAATGTGAACGGCGATATCTTCGCCTGCCCCGATAGCCTGGCGTTCGACGCACGCGGCCTGCTATGGATTCAAACCGACGCTCATGCCAGTCAAATGTATAAGGGTGAGTTGGAGAAAATCGGCAGCAATCAGATGCTGGCCTGCGATGTTAAGACAGGAGAGATTCGGAGGTTTTTCACTGGCCCGGTGAACTGCGAGGTGACCGGCCTGACCTTTACCCCGGACATGCGAACCTTGTTCATCAACATCCAACATCCTGGCGAAAACGCGACGGATCGCTCCGACCCTGCCGAACCTACCAAGTATTCCACCTGGCCTGAAGGTGCCGGTGCCAAGCGTCCACGCTCAGCGACTGTAGTGATCCAGAAGAAGGACGGCGGTATTATTGGCACCTAGTAAGGTGAGTCAGTGTCGGCGGCAGAAAGACACCCCGCCGACTTGCTTTACCAACAAAGTTGTCGCAGCGGCACCACTTAGCAAGCATTAGTCGCTTCACTGCGCACGACAATCCGCTATGCGTACCTATCGATGCCAGCATGATGATAGTTTGAGTTCCGGTGTCAACAATACGATCCGTACTCACACCGGTGATAGAACCTCCTCCAAAAATATTAAAAGGATTTTCCATGCTCAAGTTTTTAAAATGCCTATTGGCCGCCGCTCTCGTCGCTTTGGTCAGCGCTTGCGCCACTGCGCCCGGCGCAAAATTTACTGAATTGGCGCCACCGTCGGCAACCCTTGCCGACGTTTATCTCTACCGCACCTCTGGCATGTATGCTGGCGGACAGGCCTTCGAGGTCAGCGTCAACGACAAGCCTTCAGGACAA
>JAYUOT010000002.1:0-8069 GCA_043760705.1 Betaproteobacteria bacterium | reverse complement strand
GAAGCAGTTTGCTGAAGCGATCCGCCTGCATCCGGATTCCTGGAACATTTGGCGCCAGACTGCGCCAAAGCTAGAAAATGGTTTTGCGGCCGGGCCTGAGTTTTGGGCGAGAGTCGATGCACTTGGGGATCGTCCCTATCACGCCACTATTGATCTTGAGGGGGTTCGCTAGGGATCCATTCAGGCCTAATATTGATCCGGTAGCGCCCCGATTTGGCTAGTTGCTTTGAAGCTCGACACGATTTCCCTGCTACCTATGTTCATGACATGTTCATGACCACTGGTCGCGGCTCTTCGAAGGGAATATACTTTTAGTGCCGATTTTCGGGCACGAACTCTCGAAGGGGTTTAGCATGCATCCCATATTTTTGTGGTCTGTTGTTCAAGGTGTGATTGTGTTCGCGGCATCGGCGACCTTGCTGGCTCAGACCAGCAGCAAACCTGGGTCTAGTGGATCGCCGCCTGCCGGTCTCGATCAATCAGCGGACCATTCGCGCGGAAAGTTCGTTCGAGTGACTCCTGTCCCGCCCAACACCAGCGGCGCAAGCTCAGCCGGGGCGCTCAAAACGACCGCAGGCGGTGATCTGCGTATCGGGCAAGGGAAGTTCTTTTCATTCGCGCTGCCACCAGGCTGGCGGGTCGGGGAAGATGGGCAATACGCTCTGACTCTGTTGGCCCCCGATAACAAGGCCGCGACGATTATGGTGGGCGTCGCCGGCATGCCAGTGAATTATCCGCCGGCGCGTTTTGCTTATGAAAAATTGGCGACGATGCGGGTGCAGAACCTACAGATAGGCGCGGCGCGACAGGCGAGGCCAGTCGCCGGATTTTCTCAGGCCGTCGAGTTCGATGTCAGCTATGTGTTGGGAGGTGTTGCGCATCTTGGTGTGACCAAGGTGTCCATCGCACCTGCATATGACACGGCGACGATGGCAATGACCTCCGCATTGTCGACAGCAAACCAATGGAGCGGCTACAGTGCTTGGCTGCCGAAAGTGGCTGATCAGGTGTCCGCTCTGAACGGTGCTGCTTTCGGGGCACGCGGCGTCATGCAACAGAACCTGCGTAACTCAGTCGCTTACGGCGAGGCCGCGCGACAGTATCGCGACTGGTCTCAGAAAAATTGGCAGCAGGTCACCGATCAGCGTAACGCTAGTCAAGATCGGAAGAACGTCGCAGTACGCGAAAATCTGGCTGGCGTGCAAACTTTCGCCAATCCGTTTGGAACGAGCCCTCAAGTGGAATTGCCGTTGACCTATAAGTATTACTGGACTGATGGGCAAGGGCAATTCAAGGGTACCAATGACCCAAGTGCAAATCCGAACGTGGGTTCGACAGCGGAATGGCGCAAGATGGATCGGGTGGGGGACAAGTAAAACCACCGCGATTCCGCACAGCCCGGCCTTCCAAGCCATAAAGGCGACAGCGATCACTTCAATCGATACAATGGCGGGCAATACCTCATGGAGGGGATAGCGAATTTAAACGGCCTATTTTGCAACTCGGTGCCTCAGTTACTACGAAAATGCCATCAGTAGGTGCCCCTCGAAAGCTTGTCCCTGGGGTGCCGAAGCGAAGCCAATCGTTGAAGTCGACAAAGCACCCGAGCTCCTCAAGGTCGCCGGGTTCCCTGAATCAGTCAGTTTGTACTTCGACTCCGGCAAGCATGTTTTGCCTGCGGATGCTGACAAACTCTTGGAACAAGTTGCGGCCTATGCCAAGTCTGGTGCCAACACCAAGATCGGCTTGTCTGGTTACCATGACACTTCAGGCGATCCGAAAGCCAATGCTGAGTTGGCCAAAAACCGCGCCCGTGCGACTCGTGAAATGCTGGTTAAGGCTGGCGTTCCCGAAGATCGCATGATTAGGTTAAGCCAGTTTCAATGGCTGCTGGTGCGGCTGACGACAAGCAAGCGTGTCGCGTGGATGTTTATCCTGCGCAGTAATTACTGCGGTCGGTAGAAAACTGAGTGAGGCACAACCTGCTCAATCAGGTTCGAGAAAAAGGTGTCTAGGCGACACCTTTTTTTTCTTCCGCTTTGTATGTTCTGAGATACTCGCGAAAACCCTACAGTCGTAGGCGCATGTTCACACACGGCACTGTATTTACGAGGCGGACAAAAGGTCGGCAATGAGTAGCCTACCTATTGCTTTAGGGAACGAGGTAATTTGAGACCAGTTTTCAGCCAAATGAGGCAACTTATCTTGCACCAATGCAACAAGCGCCTTGGCTTGCAAGCTGTCTCGCGATTTTTTCACAGGGTCGCGCTCATTTGAATGGGCAAGCCACCATTTAAACATCGCGTAAGCACGTGGATCAGGTACAGTCATTCGAAATATTTTGCCATTCATGGCAATCACGGGTTGCTCGATTCTCGGGGCGCTAAGTAGCCATTTCATGTTCCAAATATCTGTCGCAATTAAGTCGCCCTCGGGAGCAAAACGGTCGGGTTCCTCTTTCCAGGGAGGGGCGGGCATTTGCCGGATCAAGTCCACCATATAGCCTTTGGCGTTGCTCGCACGAAAACGTTGGCCTTCAATTCTCTGGAAAGATTTATCGACCTTTTGCAAAACGCCTAGCAGGCCTCGATCAGCACCTTCGTCAACCAAGGCGTTGACTTCGACCAGTTTGACACGCGCTTTGTGATCCCACAAAAAGTCGATATCAGTCGTCGCTAGCATGGCTTGATCAAAGCGAACCCCTGCCATCGCCTCATAGGCCAACATACTATTCGTTCCAATAACCATCAGGCTCGGCCCAAGAAGGCCGACACGGTCTAGGTGCAAACATAAATCCGCCACAATGTTAGGTGCAGATCCCAGTCGAAGTGCCGCATTAATTTTGCTGTGAATCGCCAGACTAGCGTTTAAGGACTCCAAACGTAGTTTCGATTCAAGCTTTTGTTGACTAAAGCGCAATTCAATATTTTCCGTCTCGGAACTGCGCGCTCCTAATGATTTGGCTCTTCCGTGGCGATCGAGGCTTCTGTAAAGGTATTCCTTTCCAGCCACTCTCTTCCAATGCATACCACCAACAAAATTTAGCGATTTAGCGGACGCATCGCTCCAGGCGGCATAGGTCTGTTCGGCATCAATTTGCTGCTTGAGCTGGGCTTCACTCAGCGTTCGGTACATAACCCTTATCTCTCAAAATGGCATTTTTTTAATTTTGAAGGATAAACCGAGGCTAGGCAAGTGGCCAGGAGACTGGCCACTTTTGCGCGCCCAATCGCAATTAGCAACTCTCGGCTTCCCGAATCACCTCGCTCCCGCTGAGCCTTGAGTAAGGATCACCATAGAATTCTGGTGCGGAACTCTTTGAAAGCCGGATCAATACTCACCAAGGTCGCGTTTTCAATGTCGGCCTGTGCCGCGAGCATTCGATCAAAAGGATCTTTATGATTTACCGCGAGGCCGCCAGAGCGAATCGCATGCAAATAGTTTATTTGCAAATGAGTAAAGCCGTCGGCCGCGACCAACTCGCTAAAGCGACCCAAGGCATCAGTTCCTTCAGGTAGTTTTCCGATTCGGTATTTAATCGCGATTTCCCAGGCGCTGGCGGCGCTCACCAAAACCGTGTTGGCTTCGTTTGCTATGGCCTTTCTTGCGTTTGCAGACAAGAGCGGATCATCGCCCCACCACCACAATAGCGTATGCGTGTCCAGCAACAACTTCATTCAAACGCCTCACCCCAATCTGCTAGTTCATCGTCAGGCAAAGGTTCGAAGAATGCTTTTCCCACGACTATCTTTAATCGTCCGGGCTTTCGTTTTGGGGGTTCAACCGCCAGGGGCACCATTCGCGCATACGGCTTGCCAGCTTTCGCCAAGATGATTTCCTGCCCTGCGTGGGCTTGCTCAAGAAGCTGTGAAAAACGAGTTTTTGCTTCGTGGACGTTTATTAAGACAGTCATACCTACCCCGCTGGCACGGTTTTTGGACAGAGTGAAGGATAGCAGATTTTTTTGGCTTAGTCAACGGACTAAGCCAATATTGGCTAGCTAGCATCGCAGAAGTGCGCGAACAAGCCAAGACGCTTAACCGTTTCGTGTTGAATAACAAGCCCACACAAGCTTTTATTGCCTCGCTCCGTCATCGTCGCGGAAACTGCACTTCAACCACTTCAACCACTTCAACCACTTCCGGAACTTGTCGGATATGCCTTCGATCGGGCGGCCCATGTCGGGTAATCGGCGAGTCGCCAGATAAAGCTATTGAATCGTCTCGGGATGCCTTTGGGCCACGTGGCGAACGCGCAGTATCTCGATAGACCCGCTTTTCATCCGATAGAGGACGACATAGTTTTTGTGCACAACAAGCTCGCGGGTTCCTACTACTCGACCGGGCCTTCCGACACTCGGAAAGTCGGGAAGAAAATTCGTTTTTTCGCGAATTTCCTGAACAAAGGTGACTGCTCTTTCGGGGTTATCCAAGGCGATGTAATTGGCAATTCCCTCCAAATTACGGAGAGCCGTTTTTAGCCACTTAACAGCCATATTTTGCGAAAAACCGAGTGACCTCTTTTTCGCTAGCAAATTCACCATGATTGGCCTCTGAAACGGCCGTTTTGATATCCTGAACTTGCCATGCCTGAGTTTCAAGATACTCGCGAAGTGCCTCAACAGTCAAAAAGCTTTTGGTCTTTCCAGTCGCCTTGGTCAGCGCCTCGAGTTGTCCGGCCAATTCAATAGGTAGTCGGACATTAAGGGGCTTATCAGTGATTGCAGAAGACATTGCGGCGGTCCATTTGAGCGAGCTTCGCAGCGCTTTGTGCGATACAACGCATTATATGTGTTACGGACTTTATGTCAACGAATTCTTTAACCAGAAAATCTTGAAGGCGTTTTGCCGTCAGTGGCGACGTTACGGCAGGGTGTGACGCTCTCTCGCCAGGTTGCAGGGTGACATTGACCCTCGACGCCGCCGTGCCCAACCGTAATTACATGCCTGCCTGCACGCGTGTGTTCCTCGATTTTTGGTGCACACTTTTGGTGGAGCTGACCCTGATTGCTGACCCTAGTTCCCTCAAACACCCCAGATTCCAACATCTAATAAACTTGAAACTTAAATAGTTTAGGCTTAAACTACTTTGCATGAACATATTATGCTTAGGGGGCGGCCCTGTAGGCCTGTATTTTGGCTTGCTCATGAAGAAGCGGCGGCCCGCCCATCGGGTGGTCATCGTCGAGCGCAATCGCCCTTTTGACACCTTTGGTTGGGGGGTCGTGTTCTCGGACGCCACCATGACCAATCTGCAAAAGGCCGACCCCACCACCGCCGAGGAGATTCTCGGCGCCTTCAACCATTGGGACGATATCGCCGTGCACTTCAAAGGCGAGAGCATGGTTTCCAGCGGTCATGGCTTTTGTGGCATTGGGCGCAAACGCCTTCTCAATATTTTGCAAAACCGCTGCCAGGAGCTTGGGGTCGAGCTGGTCTTCGAAACCGAAGTGACTGATGACCGCACACTAGCCGAGCAGTATCAAGCGGATATCGTGCTGGCCTGTGACGGTCTTAATTCTCGGGTGCGTAAGCGCTACGAAACCACCTTCGAGCCAGATATTGATGAGCGCAATTGCCGCTTCGTATGGCTGGGTACCAAGCAACTGTTCGATGCCTTCACCTTCGCGGTAGTTGAAACCGAACACGGCTGGTTCCAGGCTCACGCTTATCAGTTCGATGGTGATACCTCGACCTTTATTGTCGAAACCCCGGACGAAGTGTGGCGCGCAGCAGGCCTCGACAAGATGAGCCAAGAAGATGGCATCGCCTATTGCGAGAAACTGTTTGCGCCCTGGCTTGGCGGCCACAAGCTGATGAGTAATGCCACTCACATTCGCGGCTCCGCCATCTGGATACGCTTTCCTCGAGTGATCTGCAAGCACTGGGTGCATTGGCCCGAGCCCAGCGGCGGCAAAATTGCGCCGATCGTTTTAATGGGTGATGCCGCGCACACCGCTCACTTCTCCATCGGCTCCGGTACCAAGCTGGCGCTTGAAGATGCCATCGACCTGGCTGACCGCTTCGACCAAGTGGGTCATGAGTCGCTGCACCTGCCCGAGGTCCTTGCAGGCTACGAAAGTGCGCGCGCTGTTGAAGTACTCAAAATTCAAAATGCCGCGCGCAACTCCACCGAATGGTTCGAGAGCGTCAAGCGTTACGCCAACCTGCCCCCGCAACAGTTCGCCTACTCACTTCTCACTCGCAGCCAGCGCATTTCGCATGAGAACCTGCGCGTGCGTGATCAACGCTTTGTCGAGAACTATGAGCGTTGGTTGGCAAATCTGGAGTCTGTAGAGCCGAATCGTACGTCAGGTCAGTCGGACCATCCGGCACAACTCACGGCACGAAATCAAGCGGCCGCGCGAGTCGCGGCGACGATTGCACCGACGGTGCCACCGATGTTCCTGCCCCTCAAGGCTAGAAATCTGGTGCTCAAAAACCGTATTATGGTCTCGCCGATGGCGACCTACTCCGCCAAGGATGGCATACCGGGCGACTTTCACCTAGTGCATCTGGGCAGCCGTGCCATGGGTGGCGCAGCCATCATCTTTACCGAGATGACCTGCACCTCAGCGCAGGCACGCATCACCCCCGGATGCCCTGGCCTTTGGAACGACGCGCAAGGTCATGCCTGGACCCGCATTGTGGACTTCGTTCATAGCAACAGCGAAGCCAAAATCGCGCTGCAACTCGGTCATGCTGGACGCAAGGGCTCGACCCGCCTTGCCTGGGAAGGTATCGACCTGCCTCTTCGTCCGATGGATGGAGAGAACTGGAAGCTCGTCTCCTCCTCCGGCCTTCCCTACATCGAAGGCGTGAGCCAAGACCCCGGCGAGATTGATCGCTCGCAAATGCTTCAAATCAAGCAAGACTTCCTCGACGCCGCCAAGCGTGGCGATCAGGCGGGGTTCGACTGGCTGGAGCTGCACTGCGCGCACGGCTATCTTTTGTCCTCCTTCATTTCGCCGCTCACCAATTTCAGAAACGATGAGTACGGTGGCTCGCTGGAAAACCGCCTGCGCTATCCCCTGGAAGTATTTCGAGCCCTGCGCGCTCAGTGGCCGCAAAGCAAACCCATGTCGGTACGCATCTCGGCGCATGACTGGGTGGAAGGCGGCATCACACCAGACGACGCGATTGACATCGCCAAAGCCTTCAAAGCCGAAGGCGTGGACTTCATGGACTGCTCCTCCGGTCAGGTCGACAAGCGCGAAAAGCCAGTCTTCGGGCGCATGTTCCAAACCCCCTTCTCGGACCGCATTCGCAACGAGGCCGGCATCCCGACCATCGCTGTCGGCGCGATCTCCGAAGCGGACCATGTCAACAGCATCGTCGCCGCCGGCCGCGCCGACCTGTGCGCGGTTGCGCGTCCGCATCTGGCGGCGCCGTCGTGGACGCTGCTGGAAGCAGCGAAGATCGGCTACACCGATGTGGAATGGCCGAGGCAGTACCGCGCCGGCAAGACCCAGCTGGAGCGCAACCTGGCGCGCGACAAGGCGATGGCTACGGCCTTGTCCGCCTTCCCTCCGGGACCGGGCCAGGGTGAAGCAGAGGGCGCAAGAAAGGCAGACACAGCATGAACAACGATCGCGTCGACCCCGGGTTGCTCGCGGGCAACAGGAAGCCGCTGGCGGGCTACCAGGCCACGCATTTCCTTTGGCAGGTCAGCCAGGGCGTGGCCACCATCACCCTGAACCGCCCCGACCGCAAGAACCCGCTGACCTTCGAGTCCTACGCCGAACTGCGCGACCTGTTCGAGCGGTTGCGCCATGCGCCGGACGTCAAGGCTGTCGTCGTGACCGGCGCGGGCGGCAATTTCTGTTCGGGTGGCGATGTACACGAAATCATCGGGCCGCTGGTGCGCCTGAAGGTTCCGCAGTTGCTGCTCTTCACCCGGATGACGGGCGACCTGGTCAAGGCCATGCGGGTCTGTCCGCAGCCGATCATCGCCGCGATCGACGGCATCTGCGCCGGCGCGGGAGCCATCATCGCCATGGCGTCCGATCTGCGCTTGGGCACAGCCCGCAGCAAGACAGCCTTTTTGTTCAACCGGGTCGGCCTGGCCGG
>JAYUOT010000001.1:0-133660 GCA_043760705.1 Betaproteobacteria bacterium | reverse complement strand
AAACCTGCCGCGGTCGTAGTCGACCCAGCCCTGAGAAATGTTGTTCAACGCACGCTGACCGATTCCATATGCTGTCGCATCAGGAGGGACATGCATTGTCAAACCTCGAGCGTAGTTGGCGTAGCGTAGGGTATCGCTGTAGGAATAGCCCGCACCCGCCATAACAGCTCCGTAGTTGTAATTGCCAGTATCGACATAGACCGGCAGTACACCACCTGAGCCAGGACGTTGGTAGTCCATAGGCCCACCAGGTTTGAATTGCGAGAAGAGGCTAAGTTTGCCTGGGCCGCCTTCGCCGTATTTAATGTTGGAATCGATATCCAACCCGGAAGGTGATGAATAGGGCGATCCTGTATTCGGGTTGATCGCAATCGATCCATCTGAATACTGGATTGACCCAGAATAGGTATCTTTTAAATCCCCACCGGGGCGATTTCTCCCACAACCACCAGCACCGGCGCACTCATTAAAGAGATACTCAACCAAACCCCAAATCGTACGCAAAGAACACAGAATTACGTGATCAATGAAGAAGTCGTAGCGATACTTTACAAAAGGAGGTCGCGCCACAAAAATTGTTTGTGCGGCCCTCACGCATTGACTCTCTGGAAGTTCAATGCGGCTCGAGGCCCCTACCCCTTCGACGGTGAGGGCTTCAACACTGCACTCACTGCCCAACTAATCAAGCTATAAATCAAAGCGGCCACAATCGCCCAGCCAAACCCTGCAACGGCGAAGCCGTCCAGGAACTTGGTGGCGAGCCAGAACATTAGGCCGTTGATCACCAGGACGAACAAGCCGAGAGTGATGACGCTTATCGGCAAGGTTAAGATCACCAGGATTGGGCGAATCAAGGTATTGAGTAGGCCCAGCACCAAGGCCGCGATCAAGGCCGTGGTGAAGCTGCTGATCTGCACTTGGGGTAAAAGGTAGGGCAGAGCCAGGAGGCAGCCGGCATTAATCGCCCAACTTATTAAAATCCGAACCATTATTCATTCTCCATATCTGTTTAGAATTCTGCTTATCCTATAGTGTCACCTGAATTTGCGGTATTCACTCAATATTCACTGATCGTTATGGCCCTACTAGTATTTCGTAAGCGAAAGTATTGCGCAAATTTGTGAATCGAGCCAACATGACCCTTACTTCCATGATCGAGTCGCCCATCCATCTCCACTGGGAGCAGGACAACTGTAGTCGCACGCCTTATCAGGCCTATACCGACGACACCATTTATCAGCGAGAGCTGGAGCGTCTGTTTTATCAGGGGCACTGGGCCTATGTGGCGCTGGAATGCGAGATTCCAATGCCTGGCGACTTCAAAACTACCTTTATTGGTGAGCGCTCGGTCGTCGTGGTGCGTGACAAGGACGGCGCGGTGAATGTGGTGGAGAACCACTGCGCCCATCGCGGGGTGAGGTTTTGCCAGAAGGACTTTGGCAATGCCAAAGACTTCACCTGCCCCTACCACCAGTGGAACTACGACCTCAAGGGTAACTTGGTCGGCGTGCCCTTTCGTCGAGGCGTGAAGGTTATAGAAGACGGTAAGCCCAGGATGCAGGGTGGGATGCCCTCCGATTTCAAGCTGGAAGATCATGGCCTGAATAAACTCAAAGTGGCTTGTCACCAAGGTCTCATCTTCGCCGCCTTTGATACGCAGGTTGAAAGCTTCGAGAGCTATATCGGCCCGAAGGTGTTGCCTTGGGTGAATCGCGTATTTGACGGCAAGAAACTCACGTTGCTCGGCTATTCACGTCAGCGTATCCCGGGCAACTGGAAGTTAATGCAAGAAAATATCAAGGACCCGTATCACCCTGGCTTGCTGCACACCTGGTTTGTCAATTTTGGTTTGTGGCGTGCCGATCAGAAATCGCAGATGGTGATGGATGAGCATGGCCGCCATGCGGTAATGATTTCACGCCGCAACGAGGGTGGCAAGGCGGAGGTCACACAAGGGGTGAGTAGTTTCAAGGAAGGAATGACTTTACGCGACGATAGGCTGTTGGACGTGGTGCCCGAGCCTTGGTGGAATGGCCCCACCGTCACGATGATGACGATATATCCTACGGTGATTTTGCAGCAGCAGGTGAACTCCTTGTCCACCCGCCAAATTGTTCCGCACGGTGCTGGAGAGTTTGATTTCGTGTGGACTCATTTCGGCTTCGAGGGCGACTCGCCCGAGATGACCAAGCGGCGCTTGCGGCAGGCAAACCTGTTTGGCCCGGCCGGTTATGTGTCTGCCGATGACGGGGAAATTATTGAAATGTCCCAGCAGGGCTTTGAGCAAGATCGCAAGGGGCATATTGTGGCTGAGCTGGGCGGCAAGGAGGTGGGCGATGCGGATCATATGGTGACCGAAACCCTGATCCGCGGCATGGCACAGTACTGGCGCAAAGTGATGGAGATTTAAGCGAGATGCCAACCAATCCCACTGACAATCAAAGTGTCGACTCCCAATCCTGGCGCAGCCTGAGAGTCGACCCGGCGCTGCGCAGCGAGATGGACGCTCTTTACGCGGACTACGCAGCCGCCCTTGACCAAGCCCGCTATCAGGACTGGTTGAGGTTTTTCACCGACAATTGCGAGTACAAGATTCAATCGCGCGAGAATCACGCACGCGGCCTGCCTTTGGCAACCATGGCTTTCGAGAGCCGTGGGATGTTGCAAGACCGGGTGTACGGCGTCGTGGAAACCTTAATTCACCAACCCTACACCCAACGCCACGTGCTTGGGCCTCTACGCTTTCTGAGCGCGACGCCGAACGAGAAACTCAGTATCGAATGCAACTATGCGGTGTTTCGAGTGAAGCTGAATCACTTGCCCGAAGTGTTTAATGTGGGACGCTTCTTAGACACCTGGTGCTTCACTGAATCAGGCTGGAAGCTATCCCATAAGCTGGTGGTGTTCGATTCGGATTTGATTCCGAATTCGATCATTTATCCACTTTAGGCATCTGGAGCTGGCGCGTCGATCAGTTTTTGCAACTCCCCGCTTTGAGACATCTCGGTCATGATGTCTGAGCCACCTACAAACTCACCTTTAATGTAGAGCTGAGGAATCGTGGGCCAGTTGGAGTAATCCTTGATGGCCTGGCGAACGTCGTCGTCTTCGAGCACGTTCACCGTGACCATATTCTTGACGCCTGCGCTTTTCAGCATCTGAACAGCCTTGCCAGAAAATCCACATTGTGGAAATTGGGCCGTGCCTTTCATAAACAGCACCACTGGGTGTTGTTTGACGGTCTGATCAATAAAGTCTTTAGCTTCCATATTCATTTCCTTTCACGCTGATTTTACGGCATATCGCGATTGACCTCCTGAACATGCCCCTTAACCCGTCCTGAATTAGCCAAATATTTGGGAATCACTGATTTATATCGGCGGGTTCTATCCGCCATGAAAACAGGTCCTTCCCTGAGGCTCTGGTCACCGCTATCTTTTCGCCTTATGAACACCGAATTATTTAATTTTGCTGTAGGACATATCACCCTAGGTAGCGGCATCGCACTCGCCTGCGGAGGTTTGGTCGTCGGCTTCATCGTTGGCCTGACAGGCGTTGGCGGGGGCTCACTCATGACTCCGCTTCTGATTCTGCTGTTTGGCATTAAACCCCATTTGGCGATAGGTACCGATCTCCTGTTTGCCGCCATCACCAAATCGGGAGCGCTCCCCAATCTAATGCGCCAACGCCGCATTGATTGGCCCATCGTTGGACTATTAGGGCTAGGCAGCGTCTCAGCCAGTCTCGTGACCATGAAATTAATGCAAGCGCTGGGTCCCGCAAGTGAGTCCTGGCAAACTCTGAGTTGTCACTTACTTGGTGCAATGTTGGTGCTTACAGCCATTTCAATGCTCTTTAAAGTCTGGCGCACCCGTTCTCAGCCAAAATTACTGATCCACAAACTCGGGGATTCAGTGTCATTCACTGAAGGGGCTTCGGCTAACAGCAGGCGCCCACTAACATACTCGAAAACCCTTGCCTGTATAGCACTGGGTTTAGCCCTCGGCTTGATGGTTACCCTGACTTCCGTGGGTGCGGGCGCAATCGGCACTGCCGTACTCATCGCACTCTTTCCGGCCATGCCGCTGGCTCGTATTGTAGGCAATGACATCGCTCATGCCATTCCTTTGACCCTTGTCGCTGGCATGGGACACGCATGGCTTGGCACCGTCGACTGGCTCATGCTTGCATGGCTCTTGGTCGGATCGTTGCCGGGCATTTGGCTGGGAACTCACAGCTTTAAGCGCGTGTCGGAACGCTGGGTGCGCGGCGGATTGTCAATACTTCTCGCTTATGCGGGCGTAAGGCTCGCCCTAATTTAGTGCTGAGCGGCAATGGATTGCGCAGCAATCCACCCTCCGGCGACGGCAGACAGCAGGCCGTTCCCCGACAAATAGCCTTCCACGGTTCGGCCAGACACACCGCGTGCGGCACCGCCGCCCGCCCAGAGGCCAGGAATAAATTCCTGCGCACCAGCGAGCCGCTTTGAGGCGGCACGCAACACGCGACATTCACCATCAACTTCAAGGCCCCCCTGGGTGTGAAACAAGGCACCCGTCACTTTGACGACATAAAAGGGGGCTTTCAACGGGCGTTTACAGGCCCGACTGAAACCCATGTCATCGGAGGTGTCTGGCGCCGCGCTGCTCGCTGATCGGGTAGCCCTGGAGCACCCTTCAATGGTCTGAAACACGCGGGTCACATCAAGCTCGCGATGTCCGTCCAGTGGTTTGACGGCCCCGGCCTTCTCCGCCGCGACGAAGTCCGGGAAGCTGCGTGCAAGCTGCAAACCCTGCTCATCAATAACATTCCAAGCGACGCCGCCAGGTTGGGCAAGCACGGCGACAGCGGCCTCGGAATAGCCGCGCGTCTCGTCATGAAAGCGCTCGCCCTTCACATTGACTTGAACGCCGCCCTCCATCATGAGCGCCCAGGAAATGAGCGCCCCCTGCGGTACGGCCCAAGAACCATGACCTTGGTAGGCCGAGAGATCGGCAGCGGCAGCACCGAGACTTTCTCCCCAGCGCAATGCACTCCCGTCATTGCCAACATGCCCTGCAAATACAGCCTCGGCCATTTCAGGAATGTAGCGTCTCACCAAGTCGGTATTGCCACCATAACCATTGCAAGCCAGCATCACTGCTCTGGTATGCAAGGTTTCGATGCGCCCCGCAGGGCTCTGGTAACGCAACCCGATGACCGAGTCATCCCTCGCGATCAGAGAATCCACGCGAGTCTCGCTCAAAATAACAATTTGTTCTTGCGCGGCTGTATTCAACAAGCGCGCCATGAGCGCGGCACCGGTGCGTTGCGGCAAAGTATGCATGCGCCGCACACGGTGGCCCGGGTACAAAAAACCGTCGAGCACTTCAAAATCAAAGCCATGGACAGCTTCTAACCAATCGATCGCCGAGGCGACCGCCTGAACATAGGCATGCACTAGATGACTTGGCGCTTGCTCGCAAGCCTTGTGCTGAATGTCTTGCTCAAACATCTCAAAGCTATCGGGTATCCCTAAGCCACGCTGCACTCTTGTTGCCGCCGCTGGCACGAAGCCCGAAGACAAGGCCGTCGACCCACTTGGCGTCGAATCGCGCTCGATCACAATCGCCTCAACACCAAGTGTTTTCATCCGCAGGGCACAGATTAAGCCACAGGCCCCGGCACCCACAATCACGACCGGATCAGCGGGCATGGGTTTCGGCTTCATACCGTCAGGGAGCCACTAACCAAGCGCAAGCAGTACCTGCTCGCAGCTCAGTACCTGGGCGACGCTACGTAAGTCTTGCAGGCTAGCAAGATGAGCCGCCTCGCTAAACGCCGCGCATCCATCTTCCAGGACCAGAACCTGATAGTCCCTCATATGCGCGTCTCGCGCGCTACTCGCTACACCACCGTTGGTGACAATGCCTGCAATCATCACGGTATCGATGCCATTCTTGCGCAAGACCCAATCAAGCTGCGTGTTGAAGAAAGCGGAGTAGGCTACTTTGCATACCTGCATGTCCACCCAGGCGACAAGCTCAGGCATCAAAGACTGCCCCTTTGAGCCTGGCGCAAAATCTCCTTTCGCCAAGAAGGGTCGAAGTTTTTTGAGGTGCGCCGACACCACCGGCTCACCGTTCGCTGCGGGCCAGAGCGTGAACAAGCTGGCCGCAACATACCCGCCGCGACGCTTCAAGCTCTGCGCGATGGGCAATACCTTGGCAGGCAACACTTGCGCGGCGCTAGAGGCCGCACCGGCGCGTCCGTAGGCACCTTCCGGCGACAAAAAGTCTTGTTGGAGATCAATCAGAATCAGGGCGCAATGGGCGGGGTTGAGTTTAAGAGTGGGGTCACTTGCCAGAGCGACGGGAATCCCGCCAGCCGCAGCCTCACTCCTCGTCTTGGCGATCTCGCTCATGCAAGCGCTCCGCTTGCTCGAATCAGCAGGTTCCCCAAGCGATCCACCTTTGCCTGAAATCCAGGCTCCAACCACAATGTTGTATCGGACTGCTCAAATAGCGCAGGGCCTTCCACCTCAAATCCGACCGGCAAATCCATTCTGGCAAAGACCGGAGATTCAAGCCAATCACCTGCGTGAAACACCCGTCGCCTCCACTGCGCGTACGTGCTTGGCTCGTCAACTGCATTTGCAATGATATTCGCCTCCATACTAGTGGCATGACTCCTTGAGTCGTTGGCCCCGCGGGGCTTGGGTGACATCAGGCTCAAATCAAATTTGGGGCGAACGCCAATCACCGCGACTCGCAAATTCATCAGGCGCATGGGTACCGCCTCCAAGGCCTGCCCAAAGCTGGCGCGATAGGCCCGCACAAAGGCGGCTTCAATCTCGGCCAACCCTAAGCTCGCGGAAAGGGCAGTCTCTGAGTCGAGGGGCACTGAAATTGTGTGGCTTTGACCTTGATAAAGCATATCCAGTTCCACACTGATTTGCTCGCCGGCGAACCTGACTCGTGAATCCCTAAGGGCTTGACGGCCTTGGGCAACAAAGCTTCCTATGGATTCGCGCAAGCTATCCTGAGCTACTAGGGCAAGCGCTTGATTCAACGTGCGCACATAGTCACGGCGCATGTCGGCGATCACACACCCCAGTGCGGAGGTCACGCCGGGATAGCGCGGCACGATCCCTTGCGTCACGCCGACTTCCTTCATCATCGCGCACACATGAAGCGCCCCACCTCCGCCAAACGGCATGTAGGCAAACTGCTTGGGGTCGTGCCCTCGCTCGATCGACACCAGGCGAATCGCTCCCGCCATTTTGGCGTTGGCGACGTCGAGGATGGCCTGCGCAGCGACTTCAACACTTAGCCCTAGAGGAGTCCCGACATGCCGGGCAATCGCACGACGCGCAGCTTCGACATCCAAAGCAGGGAGTTTGCCCATTGGCTTTTGTGCATTGATGCGACCCAGCACGACATTGGCATCGGTCACACAGGGCCCGAACCCAGCGTTTTTTTCGGCGTCCTGATCACGCAGGCCATAACACACCGGACCGGGATAAGAGCCTGCTGATTGCGGCCCGATTTGCAACAGGCCCGAGGTATCGACCGAAGCGACCGAGCCACCACCGGCGCCAATCGTGGTGATCTCAATCATGGGACTGCGAATAACCATACCGAACTCAATGGAGGTTTGACTGGCCAAGGCGGGCTCACCGTTCGCGACCAAAGACACGTCAAAACTAGTGCCCCCCATGTCTCCGGTGATCACATTCGGATAGCCCGACTCACGCGCCAAAAACGCGCAGGCCATCACACCCGCCGCAGGCCCTGAAAGCGCAGTTTTCACCGGGGACTGACAAGTTGTGGCGACATCCATGACCCCGCCATTACTTTGCACAATGAGCAACTGGCCGCGAAAACCGGCTTGCTTAAGACCGTCATCCAGGCGTTGCACATACTGGCCCACGACGGGTTGCAAAGCGGCGTTAAGCGCCGCCGTTGACGTGCGCTCAAACTCGCGGATCTCAGGCAATATCTGATGCGAGGCGCTCACATAATCTGCATGGGCAGGCGCCTTGGTTTCGCTCAAGTTTGATTCATTGACGCTTGCTTTACTTGGGTCGGGCGCAGCGCGCTCTGTTTCCCCTGAGCGCTCACCACGCCAGGCCTCGAGTGCGGCCGTCAAGGCTTGTTGTTCATTGATCGGATTCGCATAGGCATTGATAAAGGCAATGACCAAGGCCTCACAACCCAAGGCCTTTAAGCGCTTCGTCTCGTTTCGCACCTGCTCAAGGTTCACGGCCTCAAGCACCGTCCCGTCGGCTAAGACTCGTTCATCCACCTCAGCGCGTAAACGTCGTTCGATGATGGGTTCAAACTGACCCCACAGCCCCCAAGTACTCGGTCGATCTCGACGACGCATTTCCAGGACGTCGCGAAAACCCCGGGTCGTAATTAATCCTGTGCGTGCGATCTTGCGCTCGAGTAGCGCATTGGTGCCAGCGGTGGTGCCGTGCACAATGGTCGCAATCGCGGAGTAGGGCAAGCCCAAGGCGCCCGCAACTGCATCGCTTGGTGAAGCCGCGCAGTGGCGGTGCGAATTCGCGAGCTTCAAAGCCTCACGAATACCGGCCAGGAAACCTTGCGACTGATCGCCCGACACTCGGCCCGTCGTAGAAGGCACCTTCAATACCAGGATCGTGCCCAAGGCTTCGTCAAGCACAAACACATCCGTAAAGGTGCCCCCGACATCGACGCCGATCACCAAGCTGGGATCATTCCTCGTCTCAGCGCTAACTTCAGACATAGCCCTGGCTCCGATCCTTGAGCAGAAGTGCCTCGGGCCGCTCGGCTGCATTGCCGTATCCGCCGCCGCCGGGGGTCTCAAGCCTAATACGGTCTCCCTTTTTCAGGGCAATACCTTCGCCCTTACTTGCCATGGGCAATTGGTGCCAGGCCATGGCCTGGCGATATGAGAATGTATTCATTTTGGCGGCTCCGCCGCCCAAGACACCTTGCGGAGCAAAGCGCGCCCGCTCGCCAAAGAGATAGGCTTGAGCCTGCTCTTCAAGGAGTTCGATTTCGTAAATCGCTCCCAGTCCGCCGCGATGCCTGCCCAGACCGCCCGAACCGGATCGCAGCGCCCACTCCGTAAAGCGTACCGGATAAGCGGCCTCCAGAATTTCCAAGGGAGGGATCGTGGCCATCGAGATGGGTGCGTTGCCATGGTTCAAACCATCGCCTTCGGGATGGGCGCCGTGGCCACCTCCAAAGAAACTAAACATCACCCAGGGCTTGCCTTTGGCCGCCCCCGAGTTGCGCGTGCCGGTGATCGAGAGTGCATTGATCGTACCGTAAGCCATCGCCGTGGCACGCCCCGGAGCAAGCTTGGCCATGGCGCCAAACATGACATCGATCATGCGCAAAATGGTTTCGGTGTAGCCACCCACGGGTTTAGGCGCCTCGGCACTGATGATGCTGCCTTCCAAAATCACAAAGCGTAAGGGGTCCATGACGCCTGCGTTGGCGGGCACCTCAGGAAACAAATGCTTGATCGCCACATAGCAGGCTGCTATGGCGGTTGAACGCGCGATGTTCACCGGTCCCGCACAACTGGGCGCGCAACGCGAAAAATCCAGGGTCAGCGTCGGTTCGGGATGGTGTGCAATTTTCAGGTCGACTGCGATGCGCAAGGGTTCATCGGCAACGCCATCGTTGTCCAGAAAATCATCACAAGACCAGACGCCTTCCGGCAAGGCCAAGATTTGTTGGCGCATCAAAAGCGCCGCGCGGCGTCGAAGTTCGAGCAGAGCTTGTTGAACCAGTGCGACGCCGTAATGATCTAACACCTGAGTCAAACGCTCGCAGCCCAGGGCCAGGGCCGCGACTTGAGCGTTCATGTCACCGTACACTGAAAGCGGCAGTCGAGAATTGGACTGCAAAATATCCAGGACATCAGGCCGAAACTCTCCCCCGTCATATAAACGCACCGGTGGAATCAGCACCCCCTCCTGCCAGCACTCGGTTGCTGAAGGGTTGTAGTTGCCGGGTACCGCGCCGCCCACATCATGCCAGTGCCCTACCGAAGCGAGGCAGCAAAACAATTCACCTTGGTAGTAGAAAGGCCGTACCAGTTTAAAGTCGTTGAGATGCGTGCCACCCTGATAGGGGTCATTAAAAATCCAAACATCGCCGTCTTTGAAACCGCCACGCCGAGCGGCTTTATCAATCGCTGCTTTCACCGCGAAGGCCATCGCACCCACAAAAACCGGCAGTCCGGCTTTCCCTTGAATCAGGGTGTCGCCGTTGAGCGGATCGTAAATACCATGCGAGGCATCATGGGCTTCAGCAATGATGGGGTTAAAGGCTCCTCTAAAAAGCGTCGCATCCATTTCATCGGCGATCTGCTCCAGCCGACCTTTCAGCACAGCGAGCGTGACGGGATCGAGAGCTACGGCATTCGAGTTCATTGCATTTTCTTTCTGAGTACTTCCATCAATCCTCCGCACCGCACCATGTCGAGCAGAAACCCAGGGATCGGCTCCACTTGAATTTTGCGTCCGTCTTGCTCGACATAAGCTTCCTCAGCGCTTACCTTCAGATCAGTGTCAGCAAGCTTGCTTGACCCCGTCTCTTGAATCTCGTCGGCTTGCGGACTGACTAAGGCCAGCAAGCCAAGATTAAAGGCGTTGCGAAAGAACAAGCCACCAAAACTTGGCGCGATCACTGCTGCCACGCCGAGGTGCACTAGAACGGCCGCCGCTTGCTCGCGCGAAGAACCGATACCGAAGCCGGCTCCAGCCACAATCACGTCGCCGCGCCGAACCTCTTGGCAAAACTCTGGCCGCAGACGCTTAAGACAGTGCTGAGCTAAAACCTCCACGCCAAATTGCATATACGCTCCGGGTGCCAGCGCATCGGTATCCACATTGTCACCGAACCTCCAAATCCTCATGACAAGAACTCGCGTGGATCAGTAATGCGGCCGGTCAGCGCACTGGCCGCCACGGTATAGGGCGAGGCCAACCACACAAGGGCTGACTCCGAACCCATGCGGCCTTTGAAGTTACGGGCGGTCGTGGCAATCACACGAGCATGATCCGGGATACTACTGCCATAGCCTGCGCAGGCGCCACAGCCCAGGCCAAGCCACTGCGCACCCGCCTCGCTCAGTGTTCGTACGTGGCCAGCACGGGTCGCATGATCAAGATCTTGTCGGCTGGCAGGCGCTACCAACAAGCTCACGCCAGAAGCGATTTTTCTACCCTTCAAGATCTCGGCAGCCGCGGCCAAGTCTTCCAGCTTGGCGCCTGTGCAGGCACCCACATAAGCGAGATCAATACCTTGTTCACCCAGATCACCCACCGGCGATACATTGGCCGGGCTATGCGGTCGTGCAACTAGGGGGGATAGCGCGGCCGCATCAAACTCGTAACGGGCCAGGAGGGTCGAATCAGTATCCGTGCGCCAATGATCATCAACAAGCAGTGCGGCTTGAAGCCCTATTGGATTCGCCGCTGGTTCGAGCGGAGGCCTTGAGGTTTGGGACTGCAACCAGCCCAAGGTCGTTGCATCCGGAGCGATCAAGCCAACTTGGGAGCCAAGCTCTGCACTCATATTACAAAGCGTCATGCGCTCTTGCATCGAGAGCGCACGCACGGCCTCTCCGGCAAACTCTATCGCCTGATACTCTCCCCCATTCATGCCAAAGCGACCGAGCATATGCAAGATCATGTCCTTCGCCATGACCCCCGCACTGAGGCGACCCGACCAATTCATCAGAATCGTTTCGGGCACCTTTAGCCATATCTTGCCAGTCACCATCACACTGAGCATTTCAGTACTGCCGATTCCAAACATATAGGCACCAAAGGCACCTCCGGTCGGCGAGTGCGAATCTCCGCCCACGCAAAACATTCCCGGCTGCAACTTGCCGGTTTGAGGAAGCACCACATGGCATATCCCTTCGCTATCGCGCACCGTAGGCAGGGCCTGTTCAAGCGCCCAGTCGCGCGCGATCCGAACAATTTTTCGAGATTCTTCGTCTTTCTCGGGGACATAGTGATCAATGACAAGAACCACCTTGTCTTTGTCCCAAATTGGCGCGCCGAGAGAATCCAGCATCGGCTTTAAACGTCTTGGGCCGCTGGAGTCATGAAACATGGCCAGGTCCACCCGGCAGATCACGATCTCGCCGGGCGACACAGTAGCGCGCCCCGCCGCCCGGGCAATCAGTTTTTGGGCCAGAGTCTGTGCGCTCACTGATTTAGCCGCCATGAAGGCCAAAGCGGCGCCATACCGGTTAGGAATAGAAGTGCAAGACGAGAGGTCGCGGAAATCATGCTGGCAAGTGTAGCGCCTATCCAGCGAGCTCACGAAGTGTATGTCAGCGCGTTGCTTAGTTATTCACCTGCACACTAAAGCTTACCGTACCTTGAGCCGCAGGCGCGAGCGTCCCGGTAAATGTCCAGATTAATGCACCCACACCCCCTGGGCTTGGGGCAGCGCTCACCATGCACGCCGTCAAATTCGCCGGAGTCGTCGCACAACTTGCACTGACAAAAGTTGTAAACGCAGGGGTTGTATCGTTAATCGAGATGGTCGATAACGGCCCCGTACTGTCATTGCGATAAGTGATCGTGTAGATCAACACTGAGCCCGGCAGGGCACTCGCTAGGTTCACACTTTTCAGCAGTCGAAGTCCCGAACTGGTCGGTGTGCCCACCGTCGTTGTATCGACGCGCGTGAGGATTGCGTTCAGGGACGGCGAAGCGTTGGTGTATGAAAAACTAGCCGTCAGGGTGACCATGTCCTGCGCGCCGACAGGAGCACCGCCGGGTACAAACTCGCGCACCAAGACGCATACCTGATCGCCTGCATTAACCGCAACAGGCGCAGATATTGTGGGCTCGCCAGCGTCAATCTGGCCATTACAATTATTATCGCGATAAATCACCTGACTCCAGCCCGAGATGGCTGGAGAGGCCAGAGCGGTCGTGGAGAATGTCACCTGCCCGCCACTACCTGCAACAAAGGTGTGAGGGTAAGTCACCACAGTACCCGGCAGTGCGGTCTGCGCCCCATCGGTGGACAAAGTATTAACCGGTACATTCCCGAAGCTTAATCCGGTAAGCGAGTTACCCGTCGTATAGTTAAAGCTGATAGTGCTTGTGGTGCGGGTATACACGCCTGAGGCGCCCGCCGCAGTCCCTAATGCTCCGCCGGTTTCGAGATAGCCCGAGGGCGCCGTTTGCGTCACGCAGAGCGTAGCTCCACTGACCACCGCAACGGGTACCTGCAAGCTGTAATTGCCAGAACCATCGCTGGTTGTTGTGGCATAGACCGTTCCCGCACAGTTAGTCAGCCGGACACTTGCTCCGGCAATGCCGATCTCCCCACCATTGGGGACGCCATCATTAGGCGTGCCCGCGCCGATACCGTTATCAGTAAAGATACGGCCGCTGATACGGGTTGCGCTATTCAGGCCAAAATTCAGATTAGTGAGGTTAGCGGCCGCAACACTCACCGAGCGTACCTGGGTGGGCACCTCGGTACCGGTCCAACCCGCCGGAATCGTCGGCGTGATGTCGGAGGCCGTATTGTTGTTATCGATCACGATTGAATAGCTACCGGTCAGAACGGCGCTGAAGGCATAGGCACCCGTCGTCGCATTCACCGGTACGACCTGAACACTGGTACCACCCGAGACCAGCTTGGCATAGAGCCCTAGGCCGGTTCCCGCCTCGGCACCGTCTTTTACGCTATTCGTGTTGCTATCGCCATAGACAAAGCCCGAGACATCCACGCCCACTACCAAACGTGCCAAGGCCGTGTTGCCACTGCCCGCATTCGTCGAGGTGACGATTCCGGTCGTATTATCCAGATTACCGGTTTGAGTCGCTGTGACATTCACCGTCACACTACAAAAACCACCTGGCGCGAGTGAACCGCTGGTCAAACCAACCGACGTTCCACTAGCCGCACCTCCTGTAAAAGCGGCACTGCTGCCACCACTACAGGTCAGTTGTGGGTTCGGCGATAGGGCATTCTGTAAGCCAGGAGGGTAAGCATCCGTCACCGTCACGCCAGACAAGTTATCGCTCGCGTTAGGATTGCTGATCGTCACCGTCATGGCACTAACGCCACCCAGGCTAATCGGGCTGGACGCAAAGAACTTAGATACCAACGGCGAGGCTAACACTCTGATCGACGCGGTTGCGACGTTGCCGGTACCGGCATTCGTCGAGGTCACGCTGCCGGAGGTATTGTTGTAAGTACCCGCCACCGGAGCCACAATATCAACCGACACTTGACAGGTTGAGCCGCTAGGAATCGTGCCGCCAGTGAAGCTCAGGTTACTTGCGCCCGCCGCTGGATTAAAGGTAAATCCCGCGCCACAACCACTGACCAAAATGTTGGGCGTAGGGGCGACTGTCATCGCACCGGGGATGCCCGGAAGTGCATCTGTAAAGGAGACCCCGTTCATCACCAGCGCCACGTTAGGATTGTTAATGCTAAAGGTCAGGCGAGTGGGCACGTTGCGGCCTACCGGGCTCGCCGCAAAGGCTTTGCTGATCAGCGGTGCTTGTACCGCGACCACGAGGCTAGCGTTGGCCGCAACCAAACTCGCACCACCGTTCGCGCTCGACAAGCCGCCAACCGGGACCGTATTGTTATAGGTGCCCACCACGCTTGCCGTGACGCTCACGGTGATCTGGCAACTACCGTTGCCAGGAATGCTGCCGCCGCTGAGACGCACTCCGGGTGCGCCAGCGGCCAGCGCCGTGTTGTCTGGCTTGGTCAGTGTGCCGCCGCAGGTGTTGGTGTTGACCACACTGGCCAAGGTCATTGCACCGGGGGCAATCGGGAACGTATCGATGAAGTTCGCCGAGGTGAGCGTTTCAGCATTACTATTGGTCAACGTAAACGTGAGCGTCGAGGTCCCGGTCGGGCTAATCGCCGCGGGCGAAAAACCCTTGGTGATCGTCGGCCTGGACAACACGTTGACCGTCGCCGAAGCCGCAAAGGCGTTGTCGCCGGAAGCGCTCACCAAACCACCGGGTGGAACGATGTTTAAGTAGGTATTTGCGACGTTCGACGTGACATTCACACTGAAGGTACAAGTGCTATTGGCAGGGATCGACCCCCCGTTCAGGCGAATGCCAGTATCTCCCACCGCCAATAGCCCACCGGTCGCATTGCTAATGCTGCCCCCGCAAGAGTTGGCCGTCGTCGTGTTGAATAACTGCATGCCCGCCGGGAACAAATCCGTGAGCGTCGTCAGGGTCATCACCGCACCATTGGGGTTGGTGATCTGGAAGGTCAAGGGTACCGATGTACCCGCAGCAAAGGAAGGTATTGGTGCAGCGATCGTGCCAAAAGCTTTCACCAAACCAGGTAAGCCCACCGACAGTGTGGCGGTGGCAAGCGCGCTATTGTTACCAATATTCGTAGTTGTGAGTCCGCCCACAGGAACGGTGTTGACATAGTTACCGCCCGTACTGGCGCGTACGTTAAATGTCAGAGTACAGGTGCCGCCAGCCGGAATCACTCCGCCCACCAACCGTACGCCAGTGCTTCCAGTCGCCAGAGCACCCCCGGTCTGATTGCTGACCGTGCCGGTACAGGTATTGGTAAGGGTCGTGTTCGTCAGGCTCATCGCGCCCGGCGTGGTCGGGAAAATATCGGTAAATGAAACACCGGTAGCCCCTACATTAGTGGGATTAGACAAACTAAAGGTCAGCACGCTATTGACGTTGGAGCCCACCACGCTCGGCAGGAAAGACTTACTGATCGTCGGCGAAGCGACCGTTAAATCAGCGCTAGCCGCGGTGGAATTACTACCGGCACTACTGACCAGTGAACCCACCGGGATAATGTTGTTGTAGTTGCCCACCGCGCTTGAGGTCACGTTGACCGTCACCGAGCAAACATTTGAGCCGGAAACGAGGCCGCCCAACAAAGACACCGAGGTGGCACCCGCGACGGGAGTAAACGTACCGGCGCAACTATTCGTCGCTGCGGGCACGGCAGCCACTACGACGCCAGGCGGGAGGTTATCCGTCAAGTTTGCGCCTGAAATCGGCGTAACCGATGGGTTGACCAGCGATATCGTCAGGGTTGAGATACCGCCTGTTGCAATCGACGACGGGGAAAAAGACTTGCTTAACGTAGGGCCTTGCAACACGGTCAATTGTGCGCTGGCAATCGCCACGTTGCTGCCCGCATTTGAGGTGGATACGGCGCCAACAGGAATAATATTAGTGTAGACACCGGGGGTCGCGGAGGTCACACTAGCACTGACCGTACATGATCCCGAGGCCACCACCGTACCGTTAGACAAGCCCAAGGTAATGCCACCCGGGACCGCTAAAGGCGTCGCCCCCGAACAAGTGGTCGTCACATTGGAAGGATTGGCGATGACCACCCCCGCAGGCAGAGTATCCGAAAAAGCCAACACGGTAAGCGCTTGACCATTTGGATTATTCACTTGAATGGTTAAGGTTGAGGGTGTGTTGGCGGTAATTGTTGAGGGACTAAACGACTTCGCCGCGACCGGCGGCGCAAGTGGCGTATTCACCGCCGCCACATTCATCGGCAAGGCAGGGCCAGCGCTGCCATCCGGATCAATCGCTGCGGTGTTTGTAATGATGGCAGGAGGGCTGGGATTGACGAGCACTTGGAATCGAATGAGCGCGTTGGCACCGGCAGCAATAACTCCGGCTGCAACCGAAGGTGAATTGATTAAGGCGCCCGCCGCATAGGGCATGCTCCCCGCAACATCGGGAACGCTGACGCCATTCAGAGTGGTAGTGCCTGCGATATAACTAGTTCCCGTAGGAATGAGATCGGTGAGAGTTGTACCGGAGGAGTTGGCGGCACCGGTATTCGGTACGGTAATCGTATAAGTCAAGGTCTGCCCAACACCGACTGGCCCGGTCGGCGAGACTGTCTTGGCGGGCTCGATACGAATGGCCGTAATAATGTTGGCATTGGTCTCCACCACTCCTGCCTCGGGTGCAAAGCCTGCGCAACTGACGAAATCGAAGGTCCATTTCGCTTTGTTCGCATACTGGGCGGGCGCGGGCGCTGCGGGAATCGTATTGACCTGAACTTGAAAACTCACGGTGCCAATGGCACCCGTATTAATCGTTCCCAGGGAAAAACCTGCAACAGGATTGAAACTCGGCTGCGAAGTACCGTTGAAGATCACCGAGCCAGGGATGAAACTCATCCCTGGCGGAGGTGTATCGGTGAAGAACACATTAGTGGCATTTGCGGTGCCCGCTGTGTTGTCCAGGTTAATACTATAAGTAACAATGTCGCCAACATAGGTCACCGTTCGGTTGGCAGTCTTCACCGTGAGCGGGAACTTTGGAGAGCCCACATCAATTTGAATGCCAAGCGCATTGATGATGTATTGATCTTGAGTGGTGGTGCCCTGCGCGACCGCTGCTGTTTGACTATTGAGCAGCGACGATGAGATATCCACATTCGTAATATCAAAACCTTGGCGCGCGCCAACGACACCCGTGCTGGTCGTAATATTGTGGTTACTACCCCCGAAGGTTCCGCCCAAATTGAGCGCACCGGTATCGCCATTGATTTGCCCGCCGAAAAAGTTACCGACGGGGTTATTGGGACCAGACAAAGTCGTCATTGAGCCGACGTTCGGGCCAAAACGCATCGTATCTCCGGCAATGAAGGCGTCGCCTTCCTGCGCGCTGACAAGAAGTCGGCCTTTCACCGGGCCTGACAGGTTCGTACAAAATCCGCTCACCCCGGTCGGGGCCGCACCGCCCACCTCAGCGCCGACAAATACCGTGAGATTGCGCGGCGGCATGGTGGGATTGCTATACACAACGGCAAGCGTCCAACCCGCGCCATTATAGTTCGGCTCAATAGCGATAGTGGCTGGTACACCGCCGACTTCGTAGGTGCCCGACTGACCAATTTGCACCAGGCCAGTGACGTTGGCCGAGCGCACGTAACGGCAGTAAGTATTGGCGGTACAAGTGCCTCCAACAATCGGTGTGCCCAAGGTTTGCGCGGTGGCCGCAGTGGGTGCCACCGTGTAATTACCCCCTGGGGTTTTGAAGGTGATGGAATTATTAATCGAGGCGGAGACATCTTCGCCACCATAGGAGTAGCTGCCCCCCCAGATGAGCTCCGCATAGAGAATTGTGCTACCCGGCGGCACTGCCAAGGAAGCAGTCGACCCATTCTTGGTCCAATCGTTGGTGGTCCCCGCCGGATAGCTACCGAAGGTCAGCGCCGTATTGGTGCTCGTGAATGCGCCAATCGACCCCTGGTTCCCCGGCACCCCTGCAATCGCACTACCATCCAAACCCAGAGTGTTTCCAACGAAGGTAATGGCGCCATTGGTGGTCGTGGTGTAGCGGTTAATGTAGACCGCCTCGGCATGCTGCCAAGGCGAGAGCAAGGTGAACAAGACGAGGACGAGTCCGCAGGTGCCCGCAAGCGAGCGTGCGTTCAACCGACTAAGCAATCTTCTTATTACTGACGCAACCAACATTTTCCACCCGCTAATGACGGTGATCTTGCACCGTTCTGTCTTGTTCGCCTAAGCTTGATCCAGCAACTTCGGTCTCTATCTCATTAATACTTACTAATACTTCTTAACGGCTCGCTTTTACCCGAACCTCGACCCGGCGATTCACCTGTAGGCAGGCACGCAACTCGGGGGTTGCCCGGTCCCCGGAACAAGTCACTAAAGGATCACTTTCGCCCGCGCCGGCCACCTGAACCAGGGAAGCCGCAAACCCCTCTTGGATCAAGAACTGGCGAATCGCCTGAGCGCGCGACTCGGATAGGCGCGAATTGTAAGCCGAACTACCCAGTCGATCAGTATGGCCCGTAATGAGTATCCGCTGGATGGTCTTGAATTGACGCAGCTTTGCAACAAACTCGCTCAACAAGGTTCGGGCCTCCGGTAACACACTCTCCAGGGTGGATTTATCGAAGGCGAACAGGGCATCGGTCGCCAGGCTCAATAGCTCAGCAGGCTCCGCTGTGATCGGCTTGGGCGGTTCAGCCTCCACGCGGAGCGTCCCAGTCACCGCCGGCTCAGGCGTGAGGGCGGCAACCGCGGGGTGCGCTTTTGCTGCGGCGGCCACCTGAACACAACGCTCCAGCTCCACATCGATTTTCTGGACCATCGACTCAACAATCTCAATATACGGCATGGCATGTCGCCAGCCCCCTTCTAACTCTTCATGGCCCGCCCAAACCAATTGCACTTCGCCTTGCGCCACCTTGCCCGCAACGCAAGGAAATTCGCGATGGGCTTGAAACTCAGAAAATTTTGCCCATAGATCTGGACGGATTTTCTTGGCCGCTGGCACAATAACCGTGCTGCGCTCCATCGTGCTTTCGTTGGTCTCCATGTTCTTGATGAGCGACAAAGCCTGCGATAGGGCCTGCTCAACAATGCCGCCGCGATCATTGTCACTGTATTCTTCCGTGGCAAAATCCAGCCAAGCCGTGGCCTTGCTTAGAAAATAGTCGTCCGCAGCTCGGCCCTTGGCATTAATTGCGCCAAGACGAGCCTGCAAGCTGGCCATGTAGTTTCGATCAGCGCGAATCACACCATCTGTCATGCGGTTTTGCTCGGCATGAGCGCTGGGCAATTGGTCTTTGCCGAGTCGCACCGGGCTCGACGATGAGCATGCTGTTACACACCAAAGAAGTACGCTCAAAAGAATGATTCTAGCGTGGCTAGGATTCATGACCTTAAGTCTCAGAGATCGTTCGGAGCTATTCATTGTTAGTTTTTCTTAAAGGTATCTTCATCAAATTTGAAACGCAGTCGCAAGAAGAATCCCTTGTCGCTCTGCGAATTGGGTGCCAGGTCTGGATCTCGGTAACCCAAGAAGTTGTAACCGACTGAGAGCCAGGTGTTGCTGCGCATGAGATAACCCACTTCAAGACCAAGACCCCGTTGCGACACACCGGTTTCATGGCTTCTCAGAGTGGAAGCAATGGCGCTCACATCCCAGCGCTCAGATAGATCCCAAGTGGCTCGGGCACCCAGCAAACTAGTATGGCTGCTGGTGGGGACACCCGTGATGGTTTCTTGGGCCCACTTGGTTGCGTACTGGCCGTTAATCACCAAGCTGCGTTGCGGTTGATAGTTGAAATGAGCCGAACCAATCCAGACGTTCCGGTAGGCATTGACCGCCGTGAGCGCAGTATCACTTTCGCGTTTTTTCTCAATCATGGCCAGCGCATCAAACTGATTAGTATCGGTTTGACGATAGGCGAGCCCCACGCGTAGACGCTGCAAGAGGCGATCACTGGCCGTCGACGAACTGGTTGCGGTTGTCACTGCTTTGGCTTCAATGTGATTCCAGACATGGCGACCCAACAAAGTCCAGTTTCGGTTCACCTTAACGGCGGCATCGGCGGTATGCAAAAAGGAGCGGCTGGCATAAGCATCGCGCAGCTCAAGCCTTGTGCTGCCCTTCCAGAGTTCGCTGGCAGTGTAGTCCAGCCCCAGACCTAGGGCTTGCGCCTCGAGATCTTTGGCTCCACTGAGTGATTTGATGCGCTCGACATTGGTATTCAAACGTAGCCCTGGCGCCACAGCAAATACGTTACGCAGGCCTATCGCGGCCTCGGTGGTGCGTTCACCGAACGAGTCGCGCCCGCGATACTCACTAAACAAAGTACCGTTAGTCATGTATTCACTACTAATGCCCAGCACCGTCGCATTGGTTCGCTGAATATTGTTCAAGGCAAAGGCGCCTTGAAGGGTCGACTGAAATTCATGTCTCGCATACACCTTGCCACGGCCAGCGAACTGATATTCACCACCAACTGCGACCAGTCGTTTACTGTGATCGCTCAGATCCTGCTCAGCCTCGCCGTACACACTGGCGGTCGGCAAGCCAGGCAACTGCGAAGTGGCTTTGATGCGCACACTCGTTAAATCGGTTCTGGACGGAATCGCGCTACTCGCGGACGCTGAAGATGTGCTTGCTGGCGTGGTCGTTGCCGGCGCTGCACCGGTACTGCCGGAGGCCGCCGTGTTGGTGGCAGCGCTATTGGTCGGTACTTGCTCGGTCACGCGGCGCACACCGATCTCGATCTTGGCAGTCGTTCCAATGGCTTTCTCAAAGTTAAGCAACACACCGTCGCGACGGGCCTCGGTGGCGACATCCTTGGTATGCAGTGCTTCGGCCGCGAACAGTAGGCCTGGCTTGAAAGTGTAGGCAGCACGGGCGGATAGTTCTTCACGCCCCGGCCGAAGGATTGAACCCGGGTTATCAAAACCAACATTCGACTTGGCCGCGACGAGCCTTACCTTAAGCTGAGAGCCATCATGGCTGTACTCGATACGCTCAGCGATACCACGCGTGCCGTCGGCCTTCGTGGTGGTGGCGAGCTCGGCCGTCACAATCGAGCGCTCGGCAAATTGGTAGCTTAGGTTAAGCCCTTCCATGCGAGTGAACGTCTCGGGAATAGGGTTCATATTACGCACGAAATTGGCGCCGACCGTCAATGCTGGAGTTAACTTCACACTGGCGCTCGAGCCGTACACCCAGAAGGCCTGTCCACCTTGATCAACCTCGATGGTGACTCGAATGCTGTTCGGATTCAAGAACGGGTCGACACTGGCCTGTGGCCCGCGCAGCAGCAGGCGGCCACTGAGCGGCTCAAAGGCGTAGTCCACAAACCGAGACAACACCGTCGCGCGCAACACAATGCCGGGTTGATTGCGATCACGGGTGAGAAGCTCAACTTTCTCGCTGTTGTACAGCGCTGTGGTCAGACCCAAATCAAACGGGCCCGAAGTGCCGTCGGCACTGAACTCTTTGATCACTTGGCGAGTGGTGTCGCGGCTCGCAAAACTATCGATCGTGACGCCATTACTCTCATAGTGATGCTTGACGCCAGTCAAGGAGCGCTGGTACTGCGTGAGACGCTGAGCTGGATTGAAGTTGCTGGTGGTGTAGTCCCCCCAGAGTAGGTAGGATCGATTCTTGTCGACCCGCAAATAAAGGCGGCTGGTGGACTGCGCATCGAAGCCCTTGATCGAGGAGTCGCCGTATACCGGATAAAACTCGTCGGGGCGAATATCACGGAACAAGCGCTCACCGACTTCTTTGTCGGAGTCGTAGGCCAAGGTCAATAAATACTCGCCTTTGACCTTACCCTTCAGGAAGAACGCAGCGCGTGCGGCCGCGAAAGTTTTGCCATTTGCGCTTTCACGCGAGAATTGGCGAAGCTCCTGTTCAAAGCCGTCGCGCGCCCGAACCGGCTGGATGCTGCCGGGCTTCAAATTGCGCAAATTCAAGATGCCTTCGATCACGCCAGAACCGATCAAAGGGCGTAGCTCTGGCAAGAAGGCCAAGCGGCGATCCGCACCCAAAATACCACTCGTCACGCGCAGCGTTGCATCCATTGGAGAGAGCGGTGGCAGCAACTCAAATTCAGCTCGTCCACCCTGTACGAAAGTTTGCACACCCGGCTCATTGGGGTTAGCGTCTTGCACTTTCCATCGGCCAGTCGTGGCCTCAAGTGTGATGGGGGTACGCGCGGTGACCGGCACCCCCTTGCTATCGGTAATTCGTACAACGATCTTGGCCGGAGTTACGCCGTCGGCAATCGCGACACCGGCACTGGGTAAATCGATCTCAATGCGGCCTGGCTGATCGGGCGCGATGACGCTCAAACTTTGCTCGCCGCGGGCGTTGCCAAAACCGTCAGTTTGCTTGAGTTCGATCAGGTTCTTACCCGCATTCAATGGCACACCAATGTACTCGCGGTAGATAAGTTGTTTCTCAACAACCTCGGAGCGAACACCGATCCGGGCGTCGGGTACTTCCTTGCTGTTGACCCAGAGCTTTAGGGTCGCCCCTAGGGTGCCCTTGATGCGTATGTTGGTCTGCGCAATGGGCAGCGTGTCGCCCTCTTTAAGATCGAGGAGGCCCAGGCTGTTATCGATGGTATTGAGGCGATCCTGTAGGCTTTCCGACACGACAGACGGCGATTGGGGCTGAGGGACGGTCGCACTGAGCGCAGTCAACGGCGCAGTAGTAAGACCCGGCAAGCTCGGGTTGCCGACACTCGAAGGAAACAGTGGGATCGCGCCCGTAGCGCCAAGACCGCCGGTCGGAGCGAGCGGCACGCCGAGCAGTCCACTGGCCGGTAGTGCTCTTGGGTCGGTGGGCGCCAGGACTTTGCCTTCAGGATCAAGCTTCAACAGAAGCGCACGATCCACTTCAATCGAGAAAATCTCGCCTTTGGCGCGACGCGCCTTGACGTCAGCAAGAACTTCGGGCGAGCAACTAAATTCTGCAAAATCTGCGCGATGCAATTCACCATTTTTCAAGTCGATAAAGCGACTTTGTCCGTCCAGCGCATGGCGATTGGAAATTGAGGTCAAGCGCGCGGCCTTTGGCAAAGTCAGGCGATCAACTTTGAGCACATGGGTACGTGCCGACAAGCCTGCAAAGCTATATTTGCCCTCAGAGTCGGTCACTACATAAGACCCATTCTCTAAATAGAGCCGCACACCAGGAATGCCGAGCTCTTCGAGGTCCTGTACATGATTGTTGTTGCAATCGACATAGAATTTGCCGAGCACAATGCCTCTGGAGCTGAACACCCCCCCGTTAACCGCGACTTTTGCCGTTGCTGTATTGGATACCGTGTTGCCACTGCGAGCATAGGCACGATTAATACCATCGCCTAGTTGAGCACCTGGCCCGAGCACGGCCAAATAGCTCACCGTGCGGCTGGCCTCGGCCGCGAGGTCGCCAATATTCGGAAAACGCAGCAACTTAGACCCGTCACGCAGCGGATCGGCAATCTTTTGGCCGTCCAATTGGGCCGAGCCAGGTATAAAACTAAAGCCTGTCGGGAACTGATCTAGCAATTGCACCTGCGGGAACACCGCTTTGCCGCTATTTCTGACCTTGACCGTAAAGAGCACAGAATCACCGAGTTCCGCCGTGCCGCGATTCGCAATTTTTTCAACCAGCAAGCCCGGACGGGACATGGCGACTGGATCCAGCGGAATGTGGTTATTGACAATCTCGGGATCGGTGGTGACATCCAAATTAAACGCAAGGTAGTAGCTTGTGTCTTGCCCAATCGCAGGTGCGGACGCGATATTGGCGGGTTGAATTGAATAAGCCGTGCCTCTAGGCGCCAATCCCGTTGGGTCTAGGCAGGCCGGTGCGCCGCAATTGAGCGAGGCTAAAGGCGTGAGGACCCTGGATGTTCCAGGCGAATAGTTGGCAGGGGAGGTAACCAGCAGGCGATAGACGCCGCTGGGAGCACCTTCAAGAAGAATATATTGATAAATTCCGGCAAGCCCGGTGGTTTGCTCCACATTTCCGACGCCGCCAAGCAGATGCTCGGAGGGATTGAAGCCCGGTGGACCTTCAAACCTTACGATAGCACCGGCAACCGGCAGGCGCGTCACCGAGTCATAGACCACGCCGGACGGATCTAAGCGCAGATTTTGGCGGACGACATTCAACCCTGGAGTAAGTGTCAGACCAATGATGGCGCCCTTGGATACGATGCCATTCGAGGTCGGGTTGGGCTGGCCCATTTCACCATTCATTGGAGAACCGGCGATCGGTGTGCTGCCATCGGGATAACGAAAAATAATTTTGTAGGACGGGCCAGGCGCAAGGTTACTCAGGATATAGCCGCCGTCAGAGGCCGTCGTAGTTCGTGCAACGATATTGCCTGAGAGATCAATGAGCTCAACAATCATGCCTACGCCGGGGGGCTCGTTGGAATCACGGGTATTGTTGTGATTAAGATCAAACCATGCGAAGCCTGAGATCGACGCGCTCGCGCTGACCTGTACAGTGTCGCTGGCAAGGTTGTTGTTGGCTGATGTTACAAGTTCACCCCCGCCCGAAACCGTCGCGCGGTTCGTCACAGCGAGGCCGCCGAGAGAGGCCTGGGGGCGTACAGCAATCACCAAAGGATTGATGATTTGCTGGCCGCTAGGGATTAAGGAAGGGTTTTGGCAGCGCACCGTCTCACCCGTCAAGGTGGCCGGGTTAGCAGGCGATGCAATGGTACAAGCCCAGCCGTTCGAGCCGCCGGCGGGAAGCAAGGCCGCTTCAATTAACATTCCAAAAGGTAGTGTGTCCGTGACCACTACCGGGTCTGTCGTCGGTCCGCTACCAAGATTGCTAATGTCAAACAAATATCGACCGCGTACGCCCACCGAAAACGCACCGCTGTTGCGCTTGACCATGACCAGATCGGGTCCGTCGGCGAGAACCCGGTAATAGGTGGTGTTGTTGCTCGCGCTCGATTGCGGACCAATCCCGTCCTGATAGTTCACGGCGACGGCATTGGTAGTCTTGGCGACACCGGGCACTAAGCCCGCCTTGACATCGACATTGAACTTTAGAACGCCCGAACTACCCGGGGGAACGGCGGCGAGCACGGCAGTCACAGTCGTGGCCGCTCCAGCGGTCGTCGCCGCATAGCTTATGCCCGCAGCATCGCCGCCAGGTGCATCACTCAAGCTAATACCTTGCCAGCTCGCTGAGCCCGCGACATATTGCATACCGCTGGTGTCGTAAACGGGCGCGCCGTTCGGTGCGCCAATGACATCGGTGAGCGTCACGGCCGTCGCAGTGGAGTTTCCAATATTGCTATACGTTAGGGTTACGGTCAGTCCGGCATTGGGCGAGGGGCCCGCAGACAGAGAAAAGGATTTGTTGACCACCATGACCGCATTGTTGGTGATCGTGACGGTGTCGACATTGGTTTGCTGGGGTGCGCCACCCGAGGTGGGCGCAGCGACGATCGTAAAGCGATCCTCTTGTGACAGACCCGCGCTCGACGGAACTTTAGCGATCACCAAAAACTGGAAGGTTTCTCCAGGCTGCAACACCGGTGAAACACTGAGCGGAGTGGCGGAGTCGGGCACGCCATCACTATTGGCATCGGCAAACATTTGTACCGACGTAAATGCGAAGGTGCCGGAGTAGCTGTCTTGCAGCAACAGCGCAAAACTCTCTGCCGAGTTGCCGGTATTGTTGATAGAGTGTTGGAATCGGACGCTCGCTCCTTGAGCGGACGCCAGATTTTGAGAATTTTGGAGCGTGAAGGCGACCGATTTTGCAACCGGTGCGCTCACTAAGTTGGAATCAAGCTTTTCAATACGGCCACTGGCAGTATCCACATAGCTGGCACTGGCTTGATTATTAATCGGAAATCCGAGGACCGGTCCGGCATTGGCCTGCGGCAGGGATAGGGCGGCCGTGAATCCCACTGCGAAAGATAGTGCTTTGACATGTCTGGGTACAAAGCCTCTCAGCAAGCACTGTGCCCCCCCGATAAGGCGGAGGCAAGCGCTATGTTTAAGGAAGATTGAGAGAAGGGCTTTCACGGCCTATTTTTCTTTTTTCGAACCTGGGAACCGAAACACCCAGGGCTCGCTTCTTTTTGGGGCGAGCCGCTGGGTACGATGCAAGTTAAGGGTTAATCCGCACACCGAAGCTCACCACTACGGTCGCCAGAGGAGCAAGATTGCCCACCGTAGCCTGCACCGAGCCTGAAGTACCGTTGATAGGCGCGGTGATCGTGCCTACGGTGGTCGCAGCAGGCGCCGTACCGGCACCGTTGTTGTAGACCGTCGCGGCAGGGGTCGAGTCCGAAATGATCAGTCCTGAGACCGATGCAGTGCCATCGTTCGTACCAGTGATACGGTAGCGAATACAGGCACCAGGCACTGCGCCAGCAACGATGTTTGACTGGGTAAAGGCGGTCTCCGGTGTGCCGTCACAGTTTGCATCCAGGGCTTGCTCTTTCACCAAGCGAACCTGGCCAGCAATCACGGTGGTGGTGTCGGTTGCAGTGACCGCGGCAGGAGCCGCCGCGCCATTTACCGCACCGGTCGTGGTCACCGTCAGCGAGCTTGTATCGACCGCACCCAAGGCTGCCGAAGCAGGGGCGATGATCTTGACAAACAAGCGGGCCGTTTCACCAGCGTCCAAACCAGCAGCGCTTGAGGCGCCTGCAGTTCCACCCGTCAACTGGGAGAGGTCTGACACAACGGGGTCATTCACATCGAGAATGCCGTCGTTGTTCTTATCCCAATAAATGATCACGCTCCAACCGGACGTGGCACCGCTCAGTGCATCGGTCAATGCGACTTGGCCCAGGGTGGCGCCCTCCGTCACGTTACCGTTGTTGGTCACTTGATGCGTGTAAACCACTGAACCGCCTGGAAACACCTGACCCGTGTTGTTCGGGCTGATACTGAGGCTGCGCAAAGTGTTGACAATGACCGCGTCGGTCTTACGGTCCAGTGCACCGGTCGTCGGTGACATGGCACGGAAGTACAAGTTCAGACCAGGTGCTGGCAAGGCAGCCGCACCGGCCGGTACGCTCACCACGGCGCAGGCTGTGAAGTTCGCACCGGCTAAGACCAAACCTGTATTGGTGATCGCCGAACCCAGACTTGAGCAATCGCCTGCACCGCCATCGGTACGGAAGGTTACTGCCCACCCTGCTGGCAAGACGACTGTGCCAAAGCTGCTGTCGGTACTGGCTGTGAGGTTGTAAGTGTCGGATACGCCGCTGGTGTTATTGACTTTCAAAACAAAGTTTGTTGTGGCACCAGGATTGACCGACTGAGTGGTGACAGGCGAGCCTTCTGGACCGATACCCGTACCGGCAGTATTGGCCACACCGTTACGCAAGTCCACCGTGCTGCTGGTGATCAGGGACAGACTGTCAGTAATACCATCTGAAATGAGCGGGTTCAGTTTCGACGTGGCAGTCTTGGTCGCCGCGAAAGGACCCCCTACTGCGCCAGCCGGCAAGGTGGCCTTCAACACCACCAAGTAACCGCATCGAGCGTTGACCGTATCAGCGACAAAGCCATTCGCTGGAGTACAAGTCGCATCGTTAGTCGCCGGGATCAGGCCAGTGTCCACGGTGCCATTGCCATTGGTGTCCACCAGCGGGGTGGTACCGTTGGACTTGAACAGTTGGAAGGTGGTTCCGGCCGGGAAATTATTTCCAGCCGAGCCAGCGGTGGGCACGGTCATGTCAAAGCTATCTGAGCCGTTTCCACGGTTCCACACATAGTTGTTGAACGAGACAGTCGAACCTTGAGTCGCGGAGGCAATCGCAGCGGGATCCGTAGTGACCACACTGTCCGTGGCCGAACCATTACCGTTCACTGCTGCAATTTGGTTCACAGCGAAGGGAGCGGTATTCGACGAACTTCCAGTGGCCGTTGCATTAGCCGGTGTACATCCCAACGGCACTTGCGCCACGCCATCGTTATAACAAAGCTTGGCAATGTTATTGATGGTGGTCGGAGCGGCGTTCGCTGCCACATTGACCTGAAAAGTCAAGGTGCCAGAGTTTGCCGCCGGTACCGCAGCGATGACAGCAGTCATCGCGCCCACCGTGGTGACGCCCATATCGTAGTTGATCCCTGCGGGATCTGCGGGAGCAGCACCGTCGGACAACGCTGTGACGCCTGAGCCGCTCCAACGTGCACTTCCACCGAGGTAAACCATCCCCGCTGGAACCACGTCAGCGATGACGACGTTGGTCGCTGTCGCGTTACCCGTGTTGGAGTAGGTGATGGTGTAAGTGTAGGGGCCACTGCCTGGGTTGCCACTGGGTAGGCTAATACCCTTGGAGATGTTCACCACGGCATTTCCGGTCACATTCACTGTATCGACGTTATTGACCGTTACTGCTGGTGTGAATTGGCTGGCCGCTGTCAAAGTGACCGAGGAGGTTTGGCCCGCAGTTGCGGAACCCGGTACAGTGCCTTGAACAACCACGCAGAAGTTTGCGCCTGAGGCCAGCGGACCAACCGTGGTGATGGCGGTGGTGTTATCGGCAACACCGTCGCAATTCGCGTCGGGGTAGATCACCAATGACGAAAGCGTGAGACCACTGGTATTGGCGACGCCTACCGTAAAGGTATCGGTACCGTTACCGGTATTGGTCAAGGTGTGAGAGAACGTTACCGGTGAGCCGGGTGTTCCGACCTTGGTTTGGGTGTTGGTCAGGGTAAGGGCAGCCACCTGTTGCACGATGGTGGTCACCGTGTTGGAGGTTGCCGTACGGGTCACCGCCGAGGCGTCCGTATAAGTCGCGGCCGCTTGGTTACCGATGGGTGTGCCGGCCGGGGGAGCCGCGATCGCCAGAGAGCTCGCAAGGAATGCGCTCGTGGCAAAAGTAGCCAGCCCTAGGGTGAGTCTTTTGAAGTTTCTTGGTGTAAACATGGTCGATTCTTAGAAAGGAGATGGGATCGAATTGCTCTTCGGGTTTTTTACTTGCCTGCTACTTTTTCATTGACGCGCTCGACCCTTGCCCGGGCTGAAAACGTCACTGACTTACCGCCTTGGAGCTGCTCAACAGTCCAGCGCAGGGCGCGGTATTGGGATAAGGGGACTTCCCTGAGGGCTTCCTGGCCATCGACGGACTTGACGAGGCGCTTGATGGGCATTGCCTCGAAGCGATCACCGTCCAGACTGGCGGCTGCCGCTTTAGGGAGATCAGCCGAAGGGAGGTATTCCAGGCCCTTGGGAATAGGAAGGGTGACCACCAGATTGTTTGCTGGTGTGGTGCCTTTGTTGCTATAGCGCACCCGGTAAATCAGGGTGTCGCCGGGGCTGACCTTATCGGCAGAGACTAGGGACTCTTTGCCGTCGACCATGACGATACGGTTTTGTTCGAGGGTGCCCTCCACCTGGGAGTCCTCTGTTTTTGCGAAGCTGCTAGCACTTGCAAAAACCATTGCAGCACTGAGTACCGATGCAATCGCTGCCCTTTTGATTTGATCTAGTTTCATTTTTAATCCACACTGAGCTGTCGAACATGACAGTGATCGTTCTCTGATTCGCTGTCGCTTCAGTCCACCCTTCAAATCTCGAATCGCTTGTTGCACGAAATTTGGGCCAGGAGACCTATGGGTGAATGTAGGTTTGTTTCGACTTTTTGTGGGCTTGGTCTGTCGGCTGGATTGGACCGCTCAGCGGGGCATCGTCGCTTTATGACAAAGCGAGCTCGCATTAACGCGAAAAGATCAGTGAGCCAGGGAGTTTAAGCAGGGAAGGGTTTGGATTTTTCGGCAAGGTAAGCATGATTTTGGCGATGACATAGTCAAGAAACAGTCGCCAAGGGTCTGGATTTAGTCACTGCTTTGCGCTAGCGCTTTCATGAGCTAAAGCCGCACGAACAGGGGCCGCCAGGCCGATGAGCTTGTCTTTGGCAGCGTGCATTGGTGTGAGATGAATCGTCGTGGGGTGAGCGTGCCGAACGGCTCGGGGGCAAGGCAAAAGCAGTCGGTCACCAAGCGGCCAGACGGCACCCTGCAAGGCCTGGACGGTGTACCCCCCTCCACGAAACTTTGTTTAACGAAGCAACCTATTTCAGGGGTCGGAATCCGGCGCTGACTCGCGCATGCCCAGCGAGGTCGGCTCGTGTCTCAAGGTTGAGATAGCCATGCTCTCGTAACAGGGTTTGAATGGCCCTGGCTTGATCGTATCCATGCTCCAATAACAAGCGGCCCGACGGCTTCAGAAAGCGGGTCGCCCCGCTGATGATTTGCGTCATGGCCTGGAGGCCAGTCTCGCCACTGCTCAAAGCCTGCGATGGCTCGAAACGAAGATCGCCTTGAGACAAATGGGGATCGCTGAGGGGAATGTACGGTGGATTGCTGATAATCAGATCAAAGCGTTGGCTCGGGTGGATTGGGTCAAACCAGTTTCCTTGCAGGATGTTCAGGGTCGTCCCGGCAAGCTGAAGGACGCCCAGTTGGCTGGCGTTACGCTGCGTGCAAATGATGGCTTCGGGCGTTAGATCGACGAGCGTCATTTGAGCAAGCGCGAGCCCGAGTTGCCGGGCTTCAAGTGCCAGTGAGAGTCCGACACAGCCGCTACCGCAGCCCAGGTCAAGCGCCGTCAAGGCAGGACTCGAGACCTCGGTTCGCAATACCTCAAGCCCCCAGTCGACCAATAGTTCGGTTTCAGGTCTTGGAATGAGAACACCCGGACCCACCCTGAAGCTTCGCCCATAGAATTCCTTGGAACCCGTCAGGTACGCAATGGGTTCACCTTTTTGGCGCCGGTGGAAAAGCGCCAAGGCCTTTACCGCAACCTCGTCGGGGGCATTTTCGTCGCCATGGGCTAGCAGCCAAGTGTATTCCTTCTGAAGTACTCCAGCCAGTAGAATACGAGCTTCGGAGCGCGCCAGCCGACTGTCGGCGATGAGCGCATCATAGGATCTGGCGCGGGACATTGTCTGAGAAGCTTTAGGCGTCCGCCAAGGCCGCCAACTGTTCGGCCTGACGAGCAGCCACCAAAGCGTCGATAATGTCGTCCATTTCCCCGTCCATAATGCGCTCGATCTTGTAGAGAGTGAGATTGATTCGGTGATCGGACACACGTCCTTGAGGGAAATTGTAAGTGCGCACTCGCTCTGACCGATCTCCCGATCCGATGAGTGATTTTCGGTGGGCGGATTCTTTAGCTGAGCGCTCACTATCAATCTTGTCTTTGATCCTTGCCACCAACACTTTCATGGCTTTATCTTTATTGCGATGCTGGGAGCGATCATCCTGACATTCGGCCACAATGCCCGTCGGCAGGTGGGTAATTCGCACCGCCGATTCGGTCTTGTTAACGTGCTGCCCGCCGGCTCCAGAGGCACGATAAACGTCAATACGGAGCTCATCAGGATTGATAGCGAGCACTGCCTGCTCATCAGCCTCCGCAAGTACAGCAAGGGTGCACGCCGAAGTGTGTATTCGCCCCTGTGTTTCAGTCACTGGAACGCGCTGCACCCGATGGCCGCCTGATTCGAACTTGAGCTGGGCAAAAACATTCTCGCCTTCCACCCGAAATATCACCTCCCGATAGCCGCCAAGATCGGACACACTTTCTGATAGCAACTCAGTACGCCACTTCTTATGCTCGGCATAACGCAAGTACATGCGCAGCAAGTCGCCCGCAAAAATGGCAGATTCATCACCTCCGGTGCCGGCTCGGATTTCAACAATGACATTGCGATGATCATCAGGATCTTTCGGGAGAAGTAAGCGCTCAAGTACCACAACTTCACGCTCCATAATGGTTTGGGAGCGCGCCATTTCTTCCTCGGCAAACTCCAACATTTCTGGATCCGAGCGCATTTTCTGCGCTTCATTGAGATCAGCCGCGGCGCTTCGCCAAGTGATCAAATGATCCACATACTGGGTGAGTTCAGTGTGCTCCTGATTGAGCTGACGAAACATCGTCATGTCTTTGGCGGCATGCTCGCTGGATAGAAGCTGATTAACTTCGGCTAGGCGCAGCTCGTACTGCTCGAGCCTAGCCCGCATGGAGTCTTTCATAGAAAACTTTAGTTCTTCTTTGGGGAGATTTTTTCAGGGAGCAATTGTTCGACCAAGGCATGGGGGTCCGCCTGGTCGGGTTGCTGGAGCATCAGGGATGGGCCATGAAGGAATTTAGCGCTGAGTGTCTGAGCCATTTGTTCAAGAACTGCCCCAGGGTCGGCACCCTGCTCCAGCAGCTTTTTGGCCTTGAGCACCTCGCTGGCCCGCAGGCTTTGGGCGCGCTCATGCAACAGCCGAATGGCGGGCACGCTCTCCCGGGCAGTTAGCCATTGCATAAAGCCCGACACTCTTTGATCAATGATGGCCTCTGCTTGGATCACGGCGGCTTGTCTTTGTTCGACGCCAGCGCGAACAATACGGCCCAAATCGTCCACGGTGCTCAGAAACACATCATCGAGCTTCGCAACCTCGGGTTCTATGTCGCGCGGGACAGCCAGATCGACCATGAGCATCGGGCGATGCTTACGAACCTTCAAGGCACGCGCCACCATTCCTAGACCGATAATGGGTAAAGAGCTCGCCGTACAAGACACCACAATATCGAAATCGCCCAAGCGATCTGACAACTCAGAAAGGTGAATCGAGTCGCCTCCGATCTTTTGCGCAAGCTTGTGACCGCGTTCGGTGCTGCGGTTGGCAATGGTCATCGACTTTGGCTTTTGCGCCGCAAAGTGGGTTGCGCTCAGGTCAATCATCTCGCCCGCCCCGACAAACAATACTCGGCAAGCCTCAATATTCTCGAAGATTCGCTTGGCTTGTTTAACCGCGGCGGCGGCCAAAGACACCGATTGAGAGCCGATCTCGGTCGTGGTGCGGACTTCTTTGGCCACGGCAAAAGTACGCTGAAAGAGCTGATGAAGATGGGTGCCCAAGGCACCCGCCTGTTGCGCCATGCGCGCAGCGTCTTTCATCTGACCCAGAATTTGAGGCTCGCCAAGCACCATGGAATCAAGGCCCGAGGCGACCCGAAAAGCGTGCCGAACCGCAAGGTTGCCCGGAAGAATATAAAGATGATTCTGAAGCAAGTCACGGCTCACGCCGTGGTGGCCGCACAGCCAATCTTCGACCGCCCTGGTAAGTGCTTGCTCATCTGGGCTGGCCGTGTAAATCTCGGTGCGATTGCAGGTCGACAAGATCGCGCCTTCAGGAACGAGACGCGGCAACTTGCGCCGTAAGTCGATCAGAGCGTCATTGATCGTTTCCATTGGAAACGCCACCTTCTCGCGCAACGCGAGCGGTGCGGTGCTATGGTTAAGACCGAGCGCAAAAATATTCAACGGATGAAAGGCCCCAATGCGGGCACAGGCCAATGTGATGTTAGAGGGCGAATTATATCGAGGCGGGCACAGTAAAGGTGAAACACGCGCCGCGGGGCGTAAGATTTCTCACTGCAATGCTGCCTCCGTGCCGTGCCACCACGAGGCGAACGAACGCCAGGCCGAGACCCGCTCCGATCACGTCACTGCCCGGAATCATGGCACCAGAGCCACGTACATAGGGTTCGAAAATCTTGTCGAGATCTTGCGCTAAGACGCCTGGACCTTGATCGCTCACTTCGATGCGCCAGTCGCTTGCTTGCGCAAATATATTGATCGTAATGCTCGTCCCGGCCGGGCTATACCTTAGAGCATTCTCGACCAAATTAGCGAGGGCTCGTCGGTAAAGGGTTTGATCCACCTGCGCCCAGAAGGGGCCTTGACCCATCAGTTCGATACGGATTTTTTGAGGCTCAGCCTTGAGCCAAAAACTATCGATGACCTCCGTACAAAGCTCGAACATATCGGTATCGTCGCGGCGCAAGTCCTTATGTTCAGCGCGAGCCCACTGCACGTAGCTCTCGGCGAGATTCAGGCCGCGCCTTGCCTCAAGTTCGATGGTTTGCGCCCAGGCTTCGTGCTTAGTTTCACCCGCTTGCGTTAAAGCACTCAAAATCGTGACCTGAGGCGAGCGGATGTCATGGGTCAAAAAAGCCAGCATCTGCTCGCGCTCGCGCTGCACCGCTTTGATCCGGGTAATGTCCACGAACTGTACCAGCCACAATTTCCAAGGATCACCGAGAGGCTTGGCTTCAATCAACCATTCTCGGCCAAGCTTATCGGTCGCCTCCATCTGCTTCTCCGTTTTAAGCGGGTCAATGGTCAGTGCCGCGATGCCTGGCTGACCTTCGAAGAAATTGCGCAACCATTGCACAGCAGAGTCTTGCGGCTGGCTGGGCGCGAGTTCATCGCGCGCACGGGGTAAATCGCTGAACGCCTCATAGGCGGTGGGATTGGCGAGTCGAATCGAGCCGTCGGCATCCGCAACAAAGGCCGGATGCGGTAACTTGTCGAGCACCGAGGACAGGAAGCGTTTGAGCTGCATCAGGCGATCTGCGGCACGGTCTAAGGCAGAAAGGTCTCGTGCAATCGGTTCAAGCGAGCGCGACTCCGGCACAAAGCCGCTTAACCAGGCGGGTTGCGCGGCCATGGCGGTCGACTGTCGACGCAAATTAGAAACGGCCGCTTCAAGCCTGCGCCAACTCCAAAGTGGGTAGGCGGCCAAGGCTGCCGCCATGACCGCTGCAGGCGGCAGCCAGTGGCCTAGCGAGAGAACTACCCAACCGGCACCCACCCACAACATCACAAACACGAGGGTAATGACCAGACCCGCGCGTGGGCTGGTCCCATACAGCAGAATCAAGAGCCCCGTGAGGCTTAGAACGGAAAAGAGAATCTCGTGAAAGATCGGAACTCTTTGGATCAGGTTCTTCTGAATTAATCCTGCATAGGCGACGGCGTGCAATTGAACGCCGACAACAAGACCCGGCTGACCCAACAAACTGCTTGAGTAGCGATCTCCCAAACCTTCCGCATTGGCCCCGATCAACACCGCTTTACCCTTAAAGGCGTCTTTAGGAAATTCCCCGCGCAAGACATCGCCGTACGAATAGCGCTGCACAGGGCTTTTCAGCGGAAATAACCAGGCAAAGTTTTGGCTCGGCCAGGACTTCGAAACCAAGGCCTCGTTGCGGCGCGCCTGGGTGGCATCAGTCCAGGCTTGTCGCGCAATCGGCAGGTCGGCGAACGGCTCGGCCGCAGACTCCTTAGCCCGGAGTAGGCCCAAGGCAAACGCCGGAAAGCCCGCTTCGTTAAGATACAGCCCGCGAACATTTCCGTCCGAATCGACCCTGAAGTGAGGGTGGGCAATGCTCGCTTGCGCGCCCAAGGTGATGACCGGATAGACCGGCCAAATACTTTGGTTCGACTCAATACTGCGACTGACCGGCAATTGCACCGAAAGGCCTTGGAAACTCCTTGCCAAAATTGCATCATCAGCGGAAGGCTCACTGAGCAATAAGTCCAAACCTATACTGGAAACCCCTTCGTCTTTCAGTTTGGCGATTAGGCTGGCATGTAGTTGACGTGGCCAAGGCCAGCGACCGAGCTGACCTAAGCTGGTTTCGTCAATTTCGACGAGGACTAAATCTTTGGTCGGCTCGATGGCCACCAGACGCTTGCCAAAATCAAACATGGCGAGGTCGAGTCTCGACAAGGTCCCAGAGGCCTGATCCAAAGGGCCTGCACCCAGCAGCACCGCCCCACTAAGGACCAGGGCGAGCAGACCCCACCATTCAAACGCCAAGCGTCGACTAGGCATGGGCCGAATTCAAGAGATCGTGTACAGACAATGGCGGGCAGGCCGCGGGCAGGCGCTGAGGTGCGCTAGCGTGGCATCTCAATCAGTTGGCCGCTTCCGCTGCGAATTGGCTGGCCGAAGCTGTCTCGTAGTAGAACCGGAATCTCTAGCGCCAGAACCGCGCTAAAGGGCCCTTTTGAGCCATTAAAAAAGATTTGGCGGACACGCATTTGGTATTGCCCTGGAGGAAGTGAGTCAAGCTTCCAGCTTACACCTTTGATTTGCTTGGAACTCACCAAGTTCAAAAAAGCCAGATCCCGACCCAGCTGAGCTTCGAAATTTTGCTCAGGTTTGCCAGACCATTCAAACACCACGGAATCACCCTGCACTTGCGGTGTTACAGCACCCATGGCCGGCGCGAATTCCATCTTGCGAGTACTCCCCCAGGGGCCTTGTTTCGCAGCGTCAAGCGTGGCTACCCGCCAGAAAAAGGGGGTCACATCACTCGGCGGCGTTTTCGGCCCAAAGAAATATCGGGGGTTTGCTGCGAGCTCATCGGAAAGAATGTCTTTGAAACCCTCATCACTTGCGACCTGAACTCGGTAACGCTCGGCTTGCACCACGGGCGCCCAACCCAGCATGGTGCGCTCACCAAAATTCACTCCCGCAGGCTCGGTCGCCACGACCGGAGGCGCCACCGGCCGAGCGGCAATACTGAGTGCGAAATTGGCATCGAAACCGGCCACCCCAGAAGGCCCGATTGCACGAACCTTAAAATAGTGTTGGCCGTCACGTTCGCTTCGGATGACAACCTTAGTTTCGGACTGCGTAGCGCTTGAAACCAGAGCGCCAAAGCTTGGATCAGTCGCCAACTCGAGCAAATATTTTTGTGCTCCGGCGACCGCTTCAAATTCAATCTCCCCTTCGACCACTTCAAGCCTGGCCTCGGAGACTAGCTTTCCCGAAGCAGGCAAGAGTTTCTCGGTGGGTCCAAGGCTCCCCGCTCGATTCACCGCGACTCCGAAACCACCCGGCAAAGGTCGTCGCTCCGTCGCCCCCGCCCACTCAATCGATCCGTCGAGAATCTCGGCAACGCTCTTGTCTTGTTGCGCACCAATGCGAAACGAAGTCCCTCTCACCGAAGCCGTCGCTTTTGGTGTCACAACTTCGATGCTTCTGCCTGGCGTGGGTGCTTTGCCTAGACGGCTGGACTCACTCTGCAGCTCCAACCCACCTTGCTCAAGATTCAAGCGAGCATCAATGGCCTCTGAGCCGTGATACCCGCGCAGGCGGTCAATGCGCACTTTGCTGCCCGGTGGGATTCTGACGGTGGAGCCGTCCGGCAAACGTAATATCACGACTGCATTCGCACCGGTCTCGACGACATCGGCCTCGCCTAATGAGTGTCCGACCCGCAAAGCTCCCGCAGTAGTGTTGGCGAGCCCTTCCACAGACTGCACTGCGGCCTGGGTGAGCACAGGTTTACGCCAGGCCCGCGGAACAAAAATCTTGAGCCCGACCGGCAACGCCAAGGGATTACGCAGGCCGTTGATTTTAGCCAAAGAGCGCCAGTCATGAGGGTAGGCCAACTCTCGAGAAGCTAGTTCAATCAAGGTATCGCCGGGGGAAATCTCGACGAGTAAATCCCCCGCCGCCATTACGGGGGGTTGGGGAGAACTCTGCTTGGCCAAGCTTCGCGCCTGTGGCCTCGCCGCCAAAGAAGATAGCGTAATGAAAACTGCTAGCGATAGGGTCGCTGCAGAGGTTATCTTCAAATTATGCGGCTTGTTCGACCGTGACATGCTCAAGACGGTAGCCATAGCTGTAAACAGGCGCTAATAAGTAGCCAGCCTCTGGGCGCAACCGGAGCTTGGTACGGACTCGCGACACATGCGTATCCATGGTGCGAGAGGGAACTTCACTGCCACGACCCCAAACGGCTTCGCGAATGTGACTACGCGATAGTGGCTTGCCCACATTTCTCAGGAAAATCAGAGCTAAATTGAATTCTTTATGGGTTAACTCGATTTCTTGCTGGGCTTCGACGAGCGAATCATCGATCAAAATCATGCCTTTCAAATCGAATTTAAAGCGATCAAATTCAAAATAGCGAGATTCCGCCGCACCCGGGTTGGAACGCCTTAATACGGCCATGATTCTGGCCACCAGCTCTTTACCCCGTAGCGGCTTGACTAAGTAATCGTCAGCGCCGGTATCGAGGGCACGAACCACATCTTCTTCAGCGTCACGGGCCGTCACGAACAATACGGGCAGTGTATTCCCGCTGGCACGCATCTTGGCGAGCACTTCCGGGCCACTCATTTCGGGCAAACCCCAATCTAGAATCGCCAAATCGAAGCTTTCACGCTCCAAGGCGAAGAAAAACTCCTTGGGTGTCCCGAAGGGTTTCACCATCATCCCCGCTTCTTCCAATTGCAGCATGGCTGCTTGGCGTTGGGTGACATCGTCTTCTACTAAAGCAATGCGAGCGATCATAGTCGGTTATTCACAAGTGTTGACGAGAAAGTGCGGATTAAGGCGCCCGAATGTACCATCCAGGCCAAATGATGCGGCGCGCAAAATACGCAAAAAAGGCGGGATGAGACTATATTTAACGCTTAAGACACAATTTTCCCATCATTTTGGGTGTTGCGCACGCAATAGAGGTAGGGCAGCACCTTGCGCCTTGTCCTAGCGTCCCGTTAAGTGGGCCGGTACTGAAGCGATTCCACGCAAGCGAATCGATCTGCCCCTAGGCGATGTGCTTGCGCCCTAAGCCGATAAAAACATCTTGTACGCCGGATGCTGGCTCTCGTCAATATAGGGATAGTCCAACTCCGCCAGAAAGGCGGCAAGCCTTGGTTTTTCTTCAGTCGGCACCTGTAAACCGACCAAAATCCGGCCGTAATCGGCGCCATGATTACGATAGTGGAACAACGAGATGTTCCATGAGGGGCTCATGCGGGTCAAAAAGCGCATCAGCGCACCTGGACGCTCAGGAAACTGGAAGCGATAAAGCCGTTCATTCTTTGCCAGAGGTGAGCGCCCACCCACCAAATGACGCACGTGTAATTTGGCAAGCTCATCGTCGGTCAAGTCAAGTGTGGCAAAACCTGCCCGAGTGAAGGCCTTGGCAATGCGCGTTACCTCCGAGCTTTTTGAAATTTGAAGCCCCACAAAAACATGGGCGACCTTGGCGTCGCTGATTCGGTAATTAAATTCCGTGACGTTGCGCGGCCCGACCAATTCGCAAAAGCGTCGAAAACTGCCCGGCTGTTCGGGAATGGTCACCGCGAAGACGGCCTCTCTTTGCTCACCGATCTCGGCACGCTCAGAGACAAAACGCAGCCGATCAAAGTTCATATTGGCACCACAGGCGATGGCCACCAGGGTTTGCCCCTTGATGCCAGTTCGCTCAACATAGCGCTTGGCGCCCGCAATGGCCAACGCGCCCGAAGGCTCCAGGATAGAACGGGTATCCTGAAATACATCCTTAATCGCCGCACAAGTTGCATCGGTATCGACGAGCAGTATTTCATCGACATACTTCTTGGTGAGACGAAAAGTCTCCACCCCGACTTTCTTCACCGCGGTGCCGTCGGCGAACAGACCAACGTCCTTGAGCTCAACGCGGCGGCCGGCCTTGATCGAGCGGGCCATGGCGTCCGAGTCGACGGTTTGCACACCGATGATTTTAATTTCTGGTCGCACTTGTTTCACAAAAGCAGCGATGCCAGAGATCAGCCCGCCGCCACCAATCGCCACAAAAATCGCGTGGATCGGCCCTTGATGTTGGCGCAAAATCTCCATGCCAATCGTGCCTTGTCCAGCAATCACATCAGGGTCGTCAAAAGGATGCACGAAGCTCAAACCTTGCTTTTTTTGCAGCGTGAGGGCCTGAGCATAGGCATCACTATACGACTCGCCATGCAACACCACTTCGGCCCCCCGGGCCTTGACCGCGTCGACTTTCACCTGGGGCGTAGTGACCGGCATGACAATCACGGCCTGGCATTTCATTCTTTGTGCGGCTAGCGCCACGCCCTGTGCATGGTTTCCTGCCGAGGCTGCGATCACACCCTTGGCGCGTTGAGCCGCTGTGAGCTGGGCCATCTTGTTGTAAGCTCCACGCAACTTGAAGGAAAACACCTGCTGCAAGTCTTCACGCTTGAAATAAATATCATTCTTCAGGCGTGCTGAAAGCAAAGGTGCGAGCTCCAAGGGAGTTTCTTGCGCCACCTCATAAACTTTTGCATTGAGGATTTTTTTTAGATAATCGATAGCCATGTCAGGATTCTAGCTGTCGTAGCACCAAGACCCCATTCATGGAAGAACTCTTAGCTCAACTGATCGACTGGTTTGCACTGCCGAAAAACGGCTTGAGCTCGGTCTTTGTGGTTGCCTTGATCTCCGCGACCTTGTTGCCCTTGGCCTCTGAGCCCGCCGTCTTTGGCTTCGTCAAACTGAACCCGGACCAGTTTTGGATCGCTATTCTTGTTGCGGCACTCGGCAATACCTTAGGAGGAGTGATCAATTATTGGATGGGCTATGGCGCCAAAGAAGCGGTCGCAAAAGACAAGCAAACGCGCTACTTGCTTTGGTTCGAAAAACTTGGGCCCAAGGCCTTGCTGTTTTCTTTCCTACCCGCTATTGGCGATCCGATGTGCGCCATGGCGGGATGGCTGAAGCTGCATTTTTGGTCTTGCCTGGCCTGGATCGCCTTAGGGCGGGTGATCCGCTACGCAGTGATGACCAGTGCCTTGATGTGGGTACCGAATGGCTGGTGGAAGGCCCTGTTCGGCCCCCTCGCAAAAATGCTCGGTCTGTAAGCCGACAGGGTCTGCGTTGATGCGAAATCATCATCGCCATTCGCCCGCTTCACTTGCAAAGAGTTACAACTCACTAGGGAAAACCCAAGGTCATGGCGCGCTATCTGGCTAGACTCAATAGGCATCCAGGCTTTCATCCCTCCACTCCAAGTCATCCAGGATCTCGACGATGCGACACCTATTCCTTGACGGCTTGCTCGTCACCACCCTGCCCAGCACCACCCTGCTCAGTGCCACCCGGCCCAGTCCCTTCCGATTTCGCGCCGGACTCACCCGCGGCGCCTTATGGCGCAACAGTTTGCTCAGCGTTGCTAGCCTGTTCGTAGGCCTTCTCGCTAGCCTGCCCGCGCAAGCGTTCTGCGGTTTCTTCGCGGGCAAGGCGGACGCTTCACTCTTTAACGAAGCCAGCAAAGTGATTATGGCCCGCGATGGCAATCGGACGGTGCTTTCATTATTGAACGACTACAAAGGCCCACTCAAAGAGTTTGCACTGATTATTCCGACGCCGGTCGCACTGAAACAGGGTCAGGTTCGCATCGCTGAAAAACTCAGTTTCGAGCGCATTGATGCGTATTCCAGCCCCAGGCTGGCCGAATATTTCGACAACGATCCTTGTACGTTTAATTTTCACTGGGGAGAAGACTTGCGTCGCAGAGGGCCCCTAGTTCCATCGCCCGCTGCGGCGCCAGCCTCCAAAGCCATATCCGCCGAGCGCTCCAAGGCTTTAGGAGTCACCGTCGAGGCCAAGTACACCCTCGAGGAATATGACATTGTCAGCCTTTCCGCGAAACAATCGGGCGGCCTGGAAATTTGGTTACGCGAGAACGGCTACAAGATTCCTAAAGGCGCTAGTGCGGCCTTCAAACCCTATATCAACCAGGGCATGAAATTTTTTGTCGCCAAGGTTAATCTCAAGGAACAGGAAAAAACCGGCTACACCTATTTGCGACCCTTGCAGTTTGCTTTCGAAAGTGAAAAATTCATGCTGCCCATTCGACTAGGCATGATCAATGCGGCGCCCGACAAGCCGCAAGACCTGATCATTTATATGCTGACTCGTCATGGGCGCGTAGAAAGCAGCAATTACCGCACCGTCAAACTGCCCGCCAACCAGAATCTCCCACCCTTTATCAAGCCCAAGTTCGCCGATTTTTATAAGGCGATGTTTGAGAATGCCGCGACCAAGGAAGACCATAGGGTGGTATTCACTGAATACTTCTGGGATATGTCCTGGTGCGACCCCTGTGCAGACAACCCTCTGAGCCCCCAAGAGCTTCGCAACGCGGGCGTCTTCTGGGTGAATGGCAATGCCGATGAAGGCTTTGCTCAAATGTTGGGAAGTCAGCCTGCCTCAGGAAGTCAGCCTGCCTCAGGAAGTCAGCCCGCCATCGCAAGCCGCCCCTCACTTAGGCCAGTCATGCCAAGGCCCAGTCCTGGCGGCGACGCTCGGCCCGCCATGGTGACACGAATGCATGTGCGCTACACCCCCAACAGCTTTCCGGAAGACTTGATGTTTACCCAAACTCAAGACCGCCAGAACTGGCAAACCCGATATGTAATTCAAAACCCGTATAGTGGCTCTTCTGAGCAATGCATTGCCAAGCTTACAGGCAATAGTTGCGAGGCCTATTGCTCCAGCCGCGTCAAAACTTTGGTTGGCGATCACAGCAACTGGCAAACCGCTACGGGCCCCTTCAGTGGTCGCAACCGCGAAGCCCTGCTGAGCGAATGCACCGTTGCCTGTGGCAATGCGAAACGGCTGACTCTAGACCGTGTGCAGCGCTACTACGCGTCCGAATTGCCTGAGCGCCTGGATCAGGAAAAGCAAACCCTGAGTCGACTGACCGGCTGGGGTTTAGCGGAGATCGACAAGATGCCCGGCGCGCTTCGTTAGTCAGCGTAGGGTATGGACGCCCGCTGGTTCCAAATCGCCTTCCTCACCAGCCTGTTGGTGTTTGGCGCCTGGGCCCGCGACTTTGCTCTGAGCCCGACCCAGGTCGCGCTCACGTTTCTAGCGGCCCTTTTTACCCAAGCGATTTGGCAGCACGGACTGGCCCTCCCCACCAAGAACTCATGGCAGGGCTATCTCAGTGCACTGGTTTCAAGTTTAGGTATCGCGATTCTCGTCCGCGCAGAAAATCTTTGGGTGCATCCAGTTCTCGCCGCGCTGGCCATGAGCAGCAAGTACTTGTTTCGAGCCGGTCCGCCAGACAGTCGCAGCCACGTTCTCAATCCGGCGAATTGCGCCGCCTTCGCCGCTTGGGCATGGATGCCAGGCGCTTGGCTAAGCCCCGGCCAATGGGGATCTGAAAGCCTGGCCGCGCTGTGGATTTTTGCTCTGGGCGGCTTGGTGACGCAACGCATCTCCCGATGGGACGTGAGCCTCAGCTTTCTCGTGAGTTGGTCCTGCCTGCTCGCTGCCCGCCTTTGGTGGCTAGAGTACGAGGCCGAAGTCGCCCTGAGCATGTGGCGTCAACAAATCAGTAACGGTACCGTCCTGCTGTTCGCTTTCTTCATGATTTCCGACCCCATGACGACCCCTCAACACCGGGTCGCGCGCCTCGTTTACGCGGCATTTGTAGCACTTGCGGCCTTTGTCTGGCAATGGATTTTGTATCGTCCGCAGGGCCTGATCGTGATGCTTTTCTTTGCCAGCTTCGCGGTGCCCTTGATCAACTATTGCTTTCCTAAGGCCCGCTTCGCATGGTTCCCTCGTTCCAGGCGCCCTGACCCGGCTCTGCAAGCGCCGGAGCTATAGAACCAGCGCTACCCTCCGAGCGTGATGAGCTCTACCCCGCTTCGAAACGGCGCAAGGCCTCTAAATCCAGGACATCAATCAAGCCGTAATCTACTCTTAGTAAGCCCGCATCCTGTAAGACCTGCAGGGCTTGATTGGTCCGTTGGCGCGACAGTCCTGTGAGATACCCCAGTTCGACTTGAGATATCTCGAGACGGTTGCCTTGCCCAGGATACAAGAGCGGGTTGAACAATTGCGCAACGCAACGCGCTAAGCGGGCGTTAGGCCCGAGCAGACGATCAAACTCCACCGTGCCAATAAATTGGCCGAGTCGCTCGTTGATTTGCTCCAGCAAGAAGCGATTGAAGGCAATCCCGCTGGCCAACAGATAATTAAAGGTGTTTTTGGGCATGAAGGCGATGCGGGTCTCACGAAGAGCAACCACGTCATAGCGGCGCGGCTCGTCTTTCAACAAAGAGCCCTCGCCCAACCAACCCCCGGTCGGTACGCCTGTAAAACTCACCGGCTTGCCCTCCAGGGAGACGCTGGAGATTTTGACCAGCCCATCAATCACTCCGACCCAATAAAGCACTTCCTCGTTTTTTCTACAGACCAGCGCATTGGCATCGAAGTCACGGACCAGAATATCGCTACTCACTCGTGCTTGCTGCGCTGCATCAAGCGAACGCATCCAGGGTGCTGTATTGAGGAATTGCTGGAGTGATCGCATAGTCAAGAATGAACGTACCGACGAAATGTCAAAAAAGAATCTGCAATTGTCGCTCAACTGACAACTTCAAAGATAAGCTTGGTTAAAATTGCCTGCCACGAGCACAACAAAAACACCATAAAATCTCGAGGTCAGCTTCTTGTAAGCCTACAAAGCTAGTGTTTCAAAAAATGCTTGGGCTAAAATTTTAGAAGACCCATTAAACCCAGTTGACTGGTGGAGAGCGAGACAATGACACAGGCCGCATTTGGCGTGGTAACGGCTGAACAAGCTGCAGAAGTGGCGAAGATGGGTGACACCACCTTCCCTCGCTTATTGGCCAAACACGCTAGCGAGCGTCCGAGCGCACCCGCTCTGCGCGAAAAAAACCTGGGCATCTGGCAAGCGATTAGCTGGGCCGAGCTAAAGTCGCAAGTAGAAGCCCTGGCAGCAGGCATGGACGCCGCAGGCTTTAAGCGCGGCATGAATTTCGCTCTTATTGGGGAAAACCGCCCGCGCCTTTACGCCTCCATGATCGCCATTCAAACGCTCGGGGGTATTCCTGTACCGATGTATCAGGACGCCGTCGCCCAGGAGATGGTCTTTGTCTTTCAAAACGCAGAAATTGCCTTTGCCTTGGTCGAGGATCAAGAGCAAGTCGACAAGATGCGTGAGATCAGCCCCCAGTGCCCGCTGTTACAGCACATCTTCTTTGACGACCCGAGGGGGCTGCGCGGCTACACCGACACGCGCATGCAGTCCTTCGACAAACTTGTGGAGTTGGGCCGCGAAGCTCTCAAAGCCAAGCCCGGATTTTTCGAGAAAAAACTTTCCGAAGGCTCACCCGACGATACGGCTGCGATGTTCTATACCTCGGGCACGACGGGCCACCCCAAAGGGGTGATTCACGGCAATCGCAATTTGATTTCCATGTCGTCCGTGGCCAGTCAGATGGAAGACCTACAGCCCACCGAGGAAATCCTCGCCTATCTCCCCATGGCCTGGATCGGTCAAAATATCTTCTCTTACTCACAGTGGCTGGTCAACGGCTTCACGGTCAACTGCCCCGAGTCCTCCGATACCGTCTCCTCCGATATGCGCGAGATTGGACCCACCTACTACTTTGCACCACCGCGCGTGCTCGAGGCGCTGCTGACGCAAGTGACCATCCGCATGGAAGATGCGGCGCCTTTCAAGCGCAAAATGTTCAAGTACTTTATGGACGTTGCGCGCGACGTGGGTGGCCGACTGCTCGACGGTGATCGCTCCGTCGGTTTGGCGGACCGCCTAAAGTACAAGCTCGGCAAGATTCTCGTTTACGGCCCGCTGCGTAACACCTTGGGGATGAGTAAGATCCGCGTCGCTTATACCGCAGGCGAGGCAATTGGCCCGGACCTCTTTGTCTTCTACCGCTCGCTCGGCATCAATCTCAAGCAACTCTACGGCTCGACCGAAACTGCTGTATTTGTATGCGTGCAACCGAACGGTCAGGTCAAGGCCGACACCGTCGGCCCTGCCGTCAAAGGCGTCGAAATCAAAGTCTCCGAGCTGGGTGAAATTCTGATCCGTTCTCCCGGTTTGCTGCGCGAGTATTACAAGAACCCGGTCGCCACCGCTGAGGTGAAAGACTCTGAGGGCTGGTACCACACGGGTGACGCCGGTTACTTCGACAAGGACGGCCATCTTAAAATAATCGACCGCGCCAAAGATGTGGGCAAGATGGCCAACGGCAATATGTTCGCGCCCAAATACATCGAGAATAAACTCAAATTCTTTCCCTACATCAAGGAGGCCGTTACTTTTGGCGACGGTCGCGACAAGGCCATGACTTTCATCAATATTGATTTCGAGGCCTGTGGCAACTTCGCAGAACGTCGTAATCTTTCCTATGCGGGTTATGTTGACCTGGCCGGGCGCAAGGAAATCTATGACTTAGTCAAAGATTGCGTAGAAAAAGTTAACGCCGATCTTGCGACCGACCCGATGATGAGCGACTCCCAGGTCCACCGCTTCCTGATCTTGCACAAAGAGCTGGATGCCGATGATGGCGAACTCACCCGTACCCGCAAAGTACGCCGGGGGGCCATCGCCGATAAATACAAGCTCCTTGTGGAAGCCCTTTATAGCGGCAAAAAGAATCAATTCATCGAAACACAAGTCAAGTTCGAAGACGGTCGCACCGGCTCGGTGTCTGCAGATCTGGTGATTGAGGATGCAAAAACTTATAGCGCTTCCGCAGCCAAACAAGCGGCTTAGTGAACGCTACCAGCAACTCGTAAGCTCCCAAGAGACGCCCGTTCAAAAATCACTCGCACAACATACAAACCCGTAATGAAGCCTCGTCAATCAGCCTTCCAAGGATTTAGGTAAGACACAATGACTCGAAAAATTGGTGACGTCGTCCTCAGCCTGGAGAACATTTCGCTCTCCTTTGGCGGCGTCAAAGCCCTCACGGATATTTCGTTCGACGTGCGCGAGCACGAGATTCGCGCCATCATTGGTCCCAACGGTGCGGGTAAGAGTTCGATGCTCAATGTGATTAACGGGGTATACACACCCCAGCAGGGGCGCATTGTGTTTCGCGGCCAGAACTTTGACAAGATGAATTCGCGCCAAGTCGCCGAGATGGGTGTGGCTCGCACCTTCCAGAACCTGGCGCTGTTCAAGGGCATGAGCGTCCTGGATAACATCATGACCGGCCGCAACCTCAAGATGAAGACCGGCGTGCTGGCCCAAATGTTCAGAATCGGTCCCGCCGAGCGCGAAGAAATCGCCCACCGCGAATACGTCGAGCACATCATTGATTTTCTCGAGATCCAAAGCTTCCGCAAAACTCCGGTAGGCCAGTTGCCCTATGGCCTCCAAAAACGCGTCGACCTGGGCCGCTCGCTCGCCATGGAGCCCAGCCTCTTGCTGCTCGATGAGCCCATGGCCGGTATGAACATGGAAGAAAAGCAGGACATGTGTCGCTTCGTCATGGATGTCAATGATGAGTTCGGCACGACGATCGTCCTGATCGAGCACGACATGGGTGTGGTGATGGACATCTCAGACCGGGTCGTGGTCCTGGACTACGGTAAAAAGATTGGCGATGGCACGCCACATGAAGTACGCAATAACCAAGATGTGATCAGCGCCTATCTTGGCGTGGCTCACTAAGAACAGCAGCGAATAGGTAAAACGAAGCTATGGGATTTTTTCTAGAAGTGGTCCTTGGGGGCCTCATGGCGGGAGTGTTGTACTCCTTGGTCGCTCTCGGTATTGTGCTGATCTTCAAAGCCTCTGGCGTGTTCAACTTTGCTCAGGGCGGTATGGTGTTGTTTGCGGCCTTGGCCATGGCGCGCTTGGCGGAGTGGCTGCCGAAATGGTTCGGTTTCAGCAACCAGTTTGTGGCCACCGTCCTCGCTTTTATATTGGCATCGATCATCATGTGGGCCCTGGCCTGGGTGATTGAGCGCTTGGTCCTGCGCAAGCTCGTCAATCAGGAACCGATTGTGCTGCTCATGGCGACGCTCGGGATCACCTATTTCCTCGACGGATTTGGTCAGTCCATCTGGGGCTCCAATATTTACAAAATTGATCTGGGCATCTCGAAAGATCCCCTGTTGATGTTTGAGAACACTTTTCAGGGCGGAATTTTGCTCAACCGGGACGATCTCGTTGCCACCGTCATCGCCACCATTCTCGTGGTGGTCCTGGCCCTATTCTTCCAGAAGACCTCGACCGGTCGAGCACTGCGGGCGGTTGCCGACGATCATCAAGCCGCTCAATCGATTGGTATTCCTCTGAACAAAATCTGGGTCATTGTCTGGACCGTGGCGGGCTTCGTTGCACTGGTCGCCGGCATGGTCTGGGGTAGTAAGCTAGGTGTTCAGTTCTCATTGCAAGTGCTGGCCCTTAAAGCCCTGCCGGTCGTGATTTTGGGCGGCTTTACCTCAGTGCCGGGCGCGATCATCGGCGGCCTGATTATCGGACTTGGGGAAAAAGTGGCCGAAGTCTATCTTGGCCCGGTCATCGGTGGCGGCATCGAAAACTGGTTTGCTTATGTTTTGGCTCTGGGCTTCTTGCTAGTCCGTCCGCAAGGTTTGTTCGGTGAAAAAATCATTGACCGAGTTTGAGGCTCAGGCACCCCCGCCTATTCACTAGTATCCGCAATATTTAGCCAGAAAAAGATTAGAGACCCCACACGATGTTTTACAGAGAAAATGGTCAATTCAAGACCTCGTACCGCAAAGATCAACAGATCTTTCCGATTCTGCAAGACCGCTGGGTGATTCTTGCCCTGGTCGCCTTCGCCTTTTTTGCAGTCCCTCTCTTCACCTCTGACTATGTGTTCAGAGCGCTGCTCATTCCCTTCCTGATCCTCGCTTTGGCCGCGATCGGCTTAAACCTCCTGGTCGGTTATTGCGGACAAATCTCCCTTGGTGCAGGCGCCTTCATGGCAGTTGGCGCCTACGCCGCCTATAACCTGTTCGTGCGCATTCCGGGCTTGAACCTGGTCGTCGCATTTATCCTGGCAGGCCTAGTCACGATGGCCGTCGGGTTACTCTTCGGCATTCCCAGTCTGCGCATCAAAGGTCTCTACCTATCGGTGGCGACCTTAGCCGCACAGTTCTTCTCGGACTGGATCTTCTCACGGGTGAAATGGCTCACCAACGATTCGGCCTCAGGTTCCGTATCCGTACCATCCCTGGAAGTATTCGGGCTGCCGGTGGTCTCTCCCGTTCAAAAGTATTGGTTCGTCCTTCTCTTTGTGGTCGTTTTCGCTCTACTCGCCAAGAATCTAGTCCGTGGTCACATCGGTCGCTCCTGGATGGCCATGCGCGACATGGACGTTGCCGCGGCCGTGATCGGCATTCGTCCGCTGCAAGCCAAGCTCAGCGCATTCGCCGTCAGCTCGTTTTTTATCGGAGTCGCCGGTGCGCTTTGGGGCTTTATTCATCTCGGTTCCTGGGAGCCGGCCGCCTTTGACGTCAACCGATCTTTGAATTTACTGTTTATGATCATTATCGGAGGTCTCGGTTCGATCATGGGTAGCTTCTTTGGCGCGGCGTTTATTGTGCTCTTGCCGATCCTGCTGAATCAGTTGCCTGCCTGGCTGGGTATACCGCTATCCACAGCCGCGGTTACTCATCTCGAATTCATGATTTTCGGTGCGCTGATCGTGTTCTTCCTGATCGTTGAACCTCACGGTCTGGCGAGGCTCTGGTCGATTGGGAAGGAAAAGCTGCGTCTGTGGCCTTTCCCTCACTAAGGCAGCAAAAGTTGTTGGTTTAATTCGGTTGTAGTAGCACTTGCTACGGTTAATAGGAGACAAGGTATGAAAATTTCCAAAATGAAGATGGCTGCCGCTGCCTTGGCAGCAGGCTTGGCCGCAGCGCTGGTACCGCAAGTACCCGCCTTTGCGCAAGCGAAGGAGCAGTTCTTCCCTGTGCTGGTGTATCGCACCGGCGCTTACGCACCGAATGGTGTGCCTTTCGCGAACGGCTATGTTGACTATCTCAAGATGATCAACGCTCGTGACGGTGGCATCGGCGGGGTCAAAATCACTTACGAAGAATGCGAGACTGGCTACGCGACCGACAAGGGTGTTGAGTGCTATGAGCGTTTGAAAGGCAAAGGCCCCACCGGCGCCACTGCATTCCATCCACTCTCAACCGGCATCACCTTTGCTCTCACCGACAAAGTTCCCGGCGACAAAATTCCCTTGATCACCGGCGGTTATGGCCGCAGTGAATCGATGGAAGGACGTATTTTCAAATGGAACTTTATCCTTGGGGGTTCTTACTGGACGGCGGCGGACATCCTGGTTCAGCACGTTGGCAATAAAGAAGGCGGCCTGGATAAACTCAAGGGCAAGAAGATCGCTCTGATTTATCATGATTCGCCTTTCGGCAAAGAGCCTATCCCGCTGTTGCAAGAGCGAGCCAAGTTAAACGGCTTCGAGCTCCAGCTCATCGCCGTCACCCATCCTGGGGTTGAGCAAAAGGCAGCTTGGTTACAAGTACGCCAAAGTAAGCCCGACTACGTGTTCCTGTGGGGCTGGGGTGTGATGAATTCTACGGCGCTGAAAGAAGCTGTGGCCACGGGCTATCCACGCGAGAAGATGTATGGCGTGTGGTGGTCGGCGGCTGAGCCCGATGTCACTCCCGTGGGCGACGGTGCCAAGGGCTACAACGGCTTGAACTTCATGGCTGGCCAAGGCATGAGCAAGGTCCATCAGGACGTGCTCAAGCTCTTGCATGACAAGAACCAAGGCACCGGTCCCAAGGAAGAAGTCGGCTCCGTACTGTACAACCGCGGCATGATCGCTGCGGCCTGGACGGTTGAGGCGGTAACACGTGCGCAGTCCAAATATGGCAAGAAGCCATTGACCGGCGAGCAAGTGCGCTGGGGATTCGAAAACCTGGCCATCGATGGTGCACGGATCAAGGCCCTGGGCTTCGAAGGTCAGATGACCCCATTGTCCACCTCCTGTGCGGACCATATGGGCGCCAACTCAGCCCGTGTTCATACCTGGGATGGCAAGAAGTGGAACTACACTTCGGAGACCATCGCTGCCGACATGCAAATCATCAAGCCGATGGTCGACAGCTATGCCAAGAAGTACGCCGCCGAGAAGAAAATCGAAATGCGTGATTGCGCTAAGGATGCGGGCTAATCTGGCCCACGTTTCATTGATTGAAATTTAATCAATGACTCCTTGAGCGCTCGCCGTTGGCGGGCTCTCAAGGTCTTGATAGAGATCTTCTGTCGAGGATCTCTATCTGGACTATTTCAAGCATCCGCGAACTCAAGCATCTCCGAAAACCTACTGTAAAACCCTGTTACTAGCAAAGCTCTCATGGCCACAGCACTTTTATCTGTCAACGGCATCGAGGTTATTTATAACCACGTGATCCTCGTGCTCAAGGGCGTGTCTCTTACTGTCGAAGAGGGCAAGATTGTGTCCCTTCTTGGCGCGAACGGTGCGGGCAAGACCACGACCTTGCGAGCGGTCTCGAACCTTCTCAAAGGCGAGCGCGGCGAAGTCACCAAGGGCACGATCTCCTACAAAGGTGAGGCCATCGAGCGCCTCACGCCGGCCGATCTGGTCAATCGGGGCGTCATCCAGGTGATGGAAGGTCGTCACTGTTTCGGCCACCTCACCGTCGAAGAAAACCTGCTGACGGGTGCCTATACGCGAAAGCTTAATCGTGCCGACACAGCGGTCGCCCTCGATAAGGTCTATCACTATTTTCCTAGACTTAAAACCCGTCGCACTTCTCAGTCGGGCTATACCTCGGGTGGCGAACAGCAAATGACCGCTGTCGGTCGCGCGCTCATGGCCAACCCGAAAATGATCCTTCTGGATGAGCCTTCGATGGGCCTGGCCCCACAGATCGTTGCCGAAATTTTCGAGATCGTACGCGACCTCAACCAAAAAGAGAATGTGAGCTTCTTGCTCGCCGAGCAAAACACAAATGTCGCCCTACGGAACTCCGATTACGGCTACATCCTTGAGAACGGTCGTATCGTGATGGACGGAGCGGCCAAAGATCTCGCCGAGAACGAGGACGTCAAAGAGTTCTATCTCGGCGTTGCACAGGAAGGCCGCAAGTCCTTCGCCGACGTGAAGTCATATCGCCGTCGCAAGCGCTGGCTGTAAAGGAAGTTTTGATGAGCCAGTATTACGACGACAAGGAAGTCCGCACACCAGAACAACGCGAAGGCGAGCTGTTTAACGCACTGCCCAAATACATTGCCCATGCACAAATCAAGTCGCCTGCCTGGGGCAAGATGCTCGCTGCGATCAAGCCTCAGGACATTAATAGTCGCAAGGCTCTGGCTCAATTGCCCGTGCTGCGCAAGCCCGAACTTAAGGCAATGCAAGAAGCCCTGCCCCCTTTCGGCGGCCTTAATACTGAATCGCCCGGTGCCGTAGCTCGCCTCTTTATGTCACCTGGGCCGATCTTCGAGCCCGAGGCCACGGGCGATGATCCTTGGCGCACCGCTCGCGCGCTTCACGCGGCGGGCATCCGCAAGGGGCATATTCTCCAGAACTGTTTTGCTTATCACATGACACCGGGTGCATGGATGGTCGACTCCGGCGCGAGAAAGCTGGGTTGCTCCATCATCGCCGCAGGCAGTGGCCAGACTGAGCAGCAGATTGATGTGGTGCGAGCGCTGAAGCCGGATGCCTATGTTGGCACACCTTCGTTTCTGCGCATCATCATCGAAAAGGCGCAAGAGCTTCAACTCGACATTAGCCAACTCAAGCGCGCCCTATGTGCGGCTGAAGCCCTGCCGCCGAGCCTACGAACCTGGTTCAAAGACAATGGCGTGCCGACGGTATTGCAGTGGTACGGCACGGCCGAACTGGGCATGGTGGCCTACGAGTCCGAGGCGGTTGAGGGCATGATTCTCGACGAGGATTGCATTCTCGAAATTGTTCGCCCCGGCACGGGCGATCCGGTGCCGGACGGTGAAGTGGGCGAGATAGTAATTACCAATTTCAACCTGACTTATCCCATGATTCGTTTTGGCACCGGCGATCTTTCCGCCGTGCTGGCAGGCGCCTCGCCTTGCGGTCGCACCAATGTTCGCATCAAGGGCTGGATGGGACGTGCCGATCAAACCACCAAGGTGCGCGGCATGTTTGTGCATCCCGGTCAAATCGCAGAGATCATCAAGCGCCATCCGCAAATCAGCAAGGCAAGACTGGTGGTCTCGGGCGAGATGGCCAATGATGCGATGACCCTTCACTGCGAAAGTGCTGAAGCCATGGTGGGCGGCGCGGCGGCCGACACTCTTGCCGAGAAAGTGACCCATACTATTCGCGATGTCACCAAACTACGCGGAGAAGTCCGCTGGACCGCTCCTGGCGGATTAGCCAATGACGGCAGAGTCATTGAGGACGCCAGGAAGTACGACTAAACTCTTGTCATTAATTCGGTCAGTTGCGCCGCACTCTTTTCCGGATCGCTCGCTCCCGTAATCGCACGCACCACCGCAATGGACCCGACGCCGCACTTCATCACCAGCGGCACCCGATCCAAATCAATGCCGCCTATGGCCACCAGGGATCGGCCGGCCAACAGCTTGGCATAGGCGGCTAGGCGGCCCGTGCCTTGCGGTGCCGTTTGCATGCGCTTCAAGGTGGTTGGGAACACCGCGCCGAGGGCCAGGTAGCTGGGGCCATGCGCTTCGGCCCGCAACATCTCGACATAGCCATGGGTGCTCAAGCCCAAGCGCAGGCCCGAAGCACGAAGAGTCTCGATGGGGGCGATCTCCATATCTTCCTGCCCGAGATGTACACCGTAGGCTCCCTCGTCCATCGCGATTTGCCAATGATCGTTAATGAAAAGTAAAGACTGAGTGCCCTGTACCGCCTTGACGGCTGCACGCACCTCGCGCTTCACAGCTTCAGGGTCGTCAGACTTAAACCGCAATTGCAGCGTCGGCACACCCGCTTGCGCCATGCGCGCCACCCACTGGGCATCGGGCAGCACGGCGTACAACCCGAGGCCTGTTGGACAACTCGGAAAGCCATTATTTCTCGGCCAGGGGACCATTCCAAAGTCTTGCGGATGGTCCGGCCATGCTGGCAGTGAGAACTGTCCGGTTCTAAGCGTCTGAGCCTGCCAGGCCTGACTCAAACACTGAGCATCATGCTCGACGAAGCCAAGCATGCGAGCGCCTTGCACAACGCCAGCCGCCTGAGGCGACAGGCCCCGGTCCTGCGCTTGAACCGCATCCGCGTAAGGCCTGGCATCCCCAGCCAGCATCGACACATGGGTTCGAGCGATCGCTTCGGCAAGGTCTTGCGAGCTGTCTAAGGGGTTCATTTGATTTGGGTCTTTCATGACTGATGCCAAAAAGGAGTGCCCATCACAGGCGTACTGGGTTGAGCGCTTTCCTGGGCCTGCATGGCACCCGCACGAAACGCAGCATGGCCGGCCTGGACTGCGTCGGCAAAAGCCCCCGCCATCGCGACCGGGTCTTGGGCCAGGGCCACGGCCGTATTGAGCAAGACCGCATCGTAGCCCCACTCCATCACCTGGCAAGCGTGCGAGGGCAATCCAAGACCGGCGTCCACGATGAGCGGAACTTCCAAACGCTCACGCAACATGCGTAGCGCATAGGGATTGATCGGGCCTTTACCCGTGCCAATCGGAGCCGCCCAGGGCATGACCGCTTGACAACCCACATCGACCAGGCGACGACACAGCACCAGATCGTCGGTCGCATAGGGCAAGACCTTGAAGCCGGCCTTGATCAGAAGAGCAGCGGCCTCAGGCAAATTAAGAATATCCGGCTGCAAACTGTAATCGTCACCGATCAGCTCGAGCTTGATCCAGTCGGTTTCAAAGACTTCGCGCGCCATTTCGGCGGTGGTGATCACTTCTTGAATACTATGGCAGCCAGCCGTGTTAGGCAGCACGGGTACCTTGGACTCCTTGAGTAGATTCCAAAAGCTCTGTGAGGCATCACCCTGCGCCGACTGACGTCGTAAGGAAGCTGTCAGCATGGCGGGGCGCGACCGTTCAATGGCTTTCAACAACACGGCCGGTGAGGGATAGCGTGAGGTGCCCAGCAGCAAACGACTGGCAAAGTGCTGCCCGTACAAAATCATGCCGTCTGGTGCCGCACTAAGGGTAGGTTGAGAGTGTTGAGTCATTCGCGGTCAGCCTCCGGTAATCGGTGCAATCAGCTCGATCTGATCATTGGGTTGAAGTTTGCACTGGTCATAGGTGCCTCGCGGCACAAAGCGCAGGTTTACGGCGGCGGCAAAAGGCGGCTTGACTCCTGCCAGAGCGACCGCATCGGCCAGGGTTGCATTCTGCGGCAAGGCGTAGGGCAGCTTATTGATCTGCACGGTCAGTGTTAACGAATCAGTCATGTTCAAATTTCAACTCCAATGCACCCGCCAGGATCTTTGTTTGATGTTGCACCCATTCCAGCACCACATCCAGCAGCGCCGGAGCGATGAGAAAGCCGTGGCGATACAGTCCGTTGATTTGCAGGCGACGCTCGTCCAGGCAACGCACGGCCGGTAAATTATCAGGCAGGGTCGGCCGAGCCTGGGTCGCGATCTCCAAAATGCGCGCTTCGGCAAAACCGCTGTGAACGGTGTACGCAGCGCTCAAAAGTTCAAGGGTCGAGCGCACACTGGCAGGTGACAAATCATCACTCTCAATTTCGGTCGCACCGACCACAAACACATGGTTTTCTTTGGGCGCAATATAGAGTGGGTAACGAGGGTGAATCAAGCGGGTGGGTCTTTGCAAAGTCACCTCTGGCGCATAGAGCCGGATCACCTCGCCACGGACCCCGCGCAAGGCGGGCCATTGAGCGCGAGCGCCCAAGCCTCGACAATCAAAGACCCAGTCAAAATCAGTAGCATCCGGGCCCTTTCTTGAATGACGATCCCTAGAGACCGGGAAATCTTCCAAGGAACGTGGGCTATGCCAGTGCAGCGTCACACCTTGCCGCTGCAAGCTTTGTAAAAGTGCGGCGAGCAACTGGCGATTGTCGAGTTGACCTTCGCCGGGTAGGTAGAGCGCCTGCGAAAAGCGGCCGCTGAGAGCGGGCTCGAGGTCGGCGAGTGAAGCTTCGACAAGATGAGCCGGCGCAGGCAAATCGGAGAGCTTAAGCTGGGTTTGCTTGAGGCATTCCTCAAAGCGGCGCGCCTCCGCCGCATCCTGCCGATGCCAGACGATCAAGGTACCGTTCTGCTGAAAAAACACGGGCTCAGCAAGGCCCGCAATCAGTTGCGGCCAGCGCAGCAATGAATGTTGACCCATACGCACCACGGGGAATTCCGTGATCGCCGATTCTGCCAAGGGTGCAAGCATCGCCGCAGCGACTCTTGCTGCGGCCCCTTGCGCGTCCGGCCCCTGCGCCTCAAACACCTCAACCTGATGCCCCAATTCGGCCAGGCGATGAGCCAGTAGCCGACCCATCAGGCCAGCGCCCAGCACAGCACTCTTGGGTTTTGAGCTCATTGGGCGAGCGCCTCGCTGATTTGTGGATAATGCCCGGCATGGGGAAAACTCTTAGCTATGCACGCGTCCTGACCATCGCAGGCTCTGATAGTGGCGGCGGTGCCGGCATCCAGGCCGATCTCAAAACCTTTGCGGCCCTGGGATGCTATGGCATGAGTGCGATCACCGCACTGACGGCGCAAAACACCCTGGGTGTACGCGGCATTCACGCCGTGCCACCCGAATTTCTCAAGGCTCAAATTCAGGCCGTCGTGGAAGACATTGGGGTTGATGCGGTCAAAATTGGCATGTTGCACGCACCCGGCATCGTCGAAGTCGTGGCCTGGGCGATCGATCATTACCGACTGCCCAACGTTGTGCTGGATCCGGTCATGGTCGCGACCAGTGGTGATGCGCTGATCGCCCAAGAAACCGTTGAGATTCTGGTGCGCGAGTTGTTTCCTCGCGCCCGTGTGATCACGCCGAATCTGGACGAAGCAGGACTTCTCTTGGGAAGAGACCTTACGGCTGTCGATGAGCTGGATCAAGCGGCACGAGATCTCTTGGACCTGGGTGCACGTGCCGTGTTGCTCAAGGGCGGTCACCTGGTCGGCGAAGAGGTCGTGGATGTGCTGCTGCAAGCGGCTCCGCCGCAAGCCAGCCCCACCGACTCTAGCTTGGGACCTACGAAACCGGGATATTCGCGACAGGGATATTCGCGACCGGTCCATTTGTCCTCGGTGCGCATCGCGAGCCGCAATGTCCACGGCACCGGCTGCACCTTGTCCTCGGCGATTGCCGCTTATCTGGCCTTGGGGCATCCGCTCCAGGAAGCCATCTCCTTGGCACGCAGCTTTATTCTGAGCGCGATCAGCCACGGCGCCAACATCACCACCGGCCACGGCCATGGCCCCCTGAATCATGGCTTTGCTCCGATGCCGCTTCATTTCATCACCAAGCCGCCGTCAACCACCAGTACCTGACCGGTCATAAAGCGGCTCCACGACGAGGCCAGGAACAACACGGGTCCTGCGATATCGTCTGGATTGGCAATTCGCCCCAAGGGGGTTTGCGAAATAATCGCGTCTTTGACGGCCTCCTGGGTGTGACGACTAGACTCTGTCGGAAACACTAGGCCCGGCGCCACGCAATTCACCCGAATGCCGAGCGGTCCTAGATCGGCGGCGAGGTTGCGACTAAAACCGACCAGGGCAGATTTTGCCGTGCTGTAGTCGTGATAAGCGATCACGGGATGCTCGACCAAGTCACTGACCAAATTCACAATACTGCCTTGCCCGCGCCGCTTGAAGTGTTCGAGCAAAGCCTGACAGGTGTGATAGGCGGCCTGCACCGAAGCCTCAAACTGTTCTTGATACGCGGCCCAGGGGATATCACCAAAACGCGGGCGCTGCTCGGGGTCAAACGCGTAAGGACTCAAGGCGTTATTGACCAACACATCGATCTGGCCCACCTCACTCAATGCCTCAGCCACCATGGCCTCTACAGCCTCGCGCGAGCGTACATCTGCTTGCAGTGCCCAGGCCTCGCCACCGAGAGCTTGACAGTGCGCAACCACCTCATTCGCGGCGACGCTATTACGAAGATAGTTGACCAAGACCATCGCACCTTCCGCCGCGAACGCCTTGGCAATGGCCGCGCCGATGCCTCGACTCGCACCGGTCACCAAAACCACCTTGCCGTCAAACTTCCCGGGCAGCCTGTGCACTGTGCGCTCGCTCTTGCTTGCCGCGCCGCTCGAGGGGTTTAAGGCGTTCATCGCTTACCCGGCAAAAGGTCCTGCCCCAGGAGCTCAGAAACCTTGATGTCACGTTGAAGCACACCAATCGCCTTATAGGCTTGAGCGGCTCTTTGCAAGGCTTCCACGTCAAGCGTACCCAGCCCGGATTTTTGAGTAAGACTAGAGACACTCGATAGATTGCGCAGCTTGATGATCTCGATATTGACTTCTGGATTTTGCCCATCAATCGCATATTTAATCGCCAGGGTTGCGGCTTCATTAGGCGCTCGAATCATCCAGGCCGCGCTGTCTTGATAGGCCTGCAAGAATCGTTTCAGAACGTCCTTCCGTTTCTGGTAGGTTTCTTCGCGAACCACAAAAAAATCACTGGAGATATTCAGATGGTTTTTAACCTCCATCACATTGACTTCGCCAAGTCCGCGCTGGCGCCCCACCAACAAACCGGTGTCCGTTGCCGCGGTGGCATCGACCTGCCCCTGCATCAAAGGCGCAAAATTCAAAAGGCCAGTGACGACGACCGTGACGTCACTTTCAGTCAGGCCAGCCTGGTGCAAGAGAACTTGCAGATTTTGTCGGGTGCCGCTCGCTAGACTGTAGACACCAATGCGCTTGCCCTTCAAATCGGCGGGCTTGGTAATGTTTTTAGATTTGAGTGAGACCACGTTGAACACGTTTTGCGGATAGATGTCATAAATCACTCGCAGCTTTTCACCCTTGTCGAGTGCGGCAAAGAGCGAGCCTGGATCAGTGAACGCGACATCAGCCTGTCCGCTCAGCAAATTGCGCAAGGCATCACCGCCACCCGCGCCAGGCACATAGGCAAAGTCGATACTCTTAGCTCTAAAGAATCCCTTCTGTTCCTCCACCAGCAAGTTGGTAATTTCGGTGATCGGTTTACTCCACCCCGCGACAGTCACTCGATCTGCCTTGGGCGCAGACTGCGCTTGTGCAAGCCCGGGCGCTTGCATTGCCCATAGACCAAGGACAACAGGCGCAATAAAACTTCGGCATAACTTGTTCAACATCGCTTAACCCTTCTAAAACCCAAAAAACTGCGCACGCAACATGCGCAGTTCCAACCATAGCGCCGCTTTATATGACGCCAGACCCAGCACCGTAATCACCACCAATACGGCAAACATCAGGGAGGTATCCATCGAACCTTGAGCCCCAATAATCAAGGCGCCCAGGCCACGACTGGCTCCGATAAACTCGGCCACGACGGCACCCACCCAGGCAAGCACCACGGCCACCCGAAAGCCGGCCATGATGCTCGGCAATCCCGAGGGGATTTTTAAGCGTAATAGTGTCTGCCACGAATTCGCCCGCAACATGCGAAACAACTCAAGGCGTTGAGGATCAACTTGCTGCATGGCGGTGGCCGTGTTCTCCAGCAAAGGAAAGAAACAAATCAGCGCCGTCATAATCACCGTCGGCAAGGTGCCAAAGCCGAACCACACGATAAACAAGGGGGCCAGGGCCAACTTTGGAATCACCTGACTCACCAATACAAAAGGCATGAAAATTCGGCGCAAGCTAGCCGACTCACCGAGCGTCACTCCACCGATGAAGCCCATACATGCGCCCAGCATCAGCCCTAACAAGGCCTCGATCGTCGTCAAGACAATGTGTGGCCAGAGAAATCCGCTGGTGAGGCCTTTCCAAAGTGAGGCTGCAATGACCGAGGGAGCTGGTAAAACCAAAGGCGAGGGATGAAACAGCGCGACGATCACTTCCCAGGCCAGTAGGCACAGGAGGCCGAGCAAGACTGCGGCTGCATCGTCGCGGCGTATCAAGCGGCCTCCACTTTTTGCTCTTTGTTGGCCTGGTGATCTTTAGCCTCACCCTCTCTCACCTCGCCTTCCATCGCCTCGCGCAGTTCAGCACACAGCGCATTAAAGGCAGGGCTGTATCGAATCCCGGGTGGCCTCGGAAAAGCCAGATGGCTGTGGCGATCGAGAACCATGCGGCCCGCACGCATGACGCTCACGGTATCGCCTAAGTACACGGCCTCGGCAATGTCGTGGGTGACAAAGAACACCGCCATCCCTTGGTGCCGGCACAGGCTTAAAAAGTCGTGCTGCAATTCCTCGCGCGTAATTGCATCGAGTGCAGAGAAAGGCTCATCCATCAATAAAATACGAGGTGCAGCGATCAGGGCGCGAGCAATGGCCACCCGGCTCTGCTGTCCACCCGAGAGATGTTGCGGGAGACGCCGCTCCAGGCCGGTTAACCCCATTTGCCCGAGTAATTGTTCGGCGCGCGCCCGATCCGCCGGGGTCACCGAACGATGGAGCGAAATCGGCAGCAAGACATTATGAATTACGTCGATCCAGGAGAGTAAGGTCGGCGACTGGAACACATACCCCATATCAGACAGCGGACCGGTGACCTCCTGAGCTTGAAAAACAACCTCCCCCAAGCGGGGCATGAGTAGCCCGGCCGCCAACTTGAGCAAGGTGCTCTTGCCGCAGCCACTCCGGCCAATCAGGCTGTGAATCCTGGCGGGAGCTATCTGCAGGCTGACATTGTTCACCACCGCTGCTTGGTCGACGTAACCGTAAGTGACCGACCGCATGTCCAGAAAATGATTCATCTCAGGACTCATAACTTGTGAAGTTCTCGGCGAGTACTTCGGCTGAGTGTTCAACGTCGACCATGCGCACCAAGTCAAGCAAACTGAATCGCCCGTCGTGATGCCATCCAGCTTCAGGCGAGGTCATTGCGCCAAGCGCGCAAATTCGTGTGGCACCAAACTGCCCTAAGCGCCCAGCAAAAGGTAACAATTCTTCAGGCGAAACCGCCAAACCTACGGTCTGCAGGAAAGCAGATTGCGATTGAATCAAACCGCAGACATCTTCCAAGCGATCCACAGCGACCACCAATACACTTCGATTCAGCGGGCCAGGTTCGAGGGGTATCGCCTCATCAGAATAGACCACGCACCAGGCATGGCCTTGATCCCCCAAGACGATACGGGCCGGGGCGGCGGCTGAAGACTTCAACATTTTAAATTCATGCGACTCACGCCAGTTCGCTAAGCGGCTCGCCTCTTCTAGTGACAAAAGGCGTCGAGCCATTTTGGGTTCGAGTGAGGCCAACTCGCCGGCGAGCAGTTGCGCGAAGCCCAGGGGTGAAAGCGCCGCGCCTCTTTGAACATAAATGACATGGGGTGAATAGCAGCCCTGCTGATCCCAACGCGCCACATCCAGTGCGGCCAAGCGCGCACAGGCCTGCCCTTTTCGCGTTGTCAACGCGGCCTTGGACACCACACTCAAGCTGATCTTATGGCCGTAGGCCAGGAAGCGTGTTGAGGATGGGACCCGCGATTGAATGCCATTGAGCGCGGAGGTGCCTCCGTAAGCAAGCACCACATCCGCCAGGGGAAAAAGACAGGACTCAAGGTCCTCCTCGCCACCCTTCCACCATACGACGGCCAGGCAATCACGCCAGCGCGGTTCAATCTCAACGAGAAGCCTAGCAAAAAGACTTGCAAATACCGGCTCGGCACTCGACACCTTTCCGATCACACCGGCTTTCACCAGGAGCGCCGACACCATGCTCCACAACGGTAGCGCCGGCACATTACCGGCCCAAACATGGACCGTCAAATCTGCACCCTGGGCTTTAGACCAGCCTTGTTTCGTCTGCGGCTGAAATTCATCCAAGATTTTTGGATTCGCAAAATCCTCAGCCACGAAGCGGTGCAATTGCAGAGCTCGAAACGAGAGCAGAAAGCCGTTCAGCCCGAGACGCACCATCTCCTCATCAAAACCAGTAATCTTTGGCAACAGCTCTTCCAGGAGCTTGCGATACTCATCATGGACATCAAGCAAGCGCGCGATTGCCGCATCAATCACCCGTACGATGTCTGATACGGTCATCTCTTTGAGCTGCGCGCGGCTGGCTTGGCGTACTCTGTGCGCTAAAGCAACCATCTGAGCCGGGCTCAGCTGAGGAACCTCCACCTTGAGGGTTGACCCAGGTAAAGTGCCGACGCCAGCGTCAACGCCCGGCGTCAGAAACTCCAGTGCCTGCCAGGTGACCTCTTCCGGCTGTACGCCCGGCAGATAAGCCGCTCTGAATGCAGTCGACGTCATGTCGAAGCCGATCTTAAGAATTCGTCGACGGCCATCGAGCAACCCTTGGCCTCCACGCCTTGCGCGCGCCCGAGCAGTACAAAACCGTCCTGAGTCGCCACGCCAACATCCTCCGTCAGGATCGTGGTGACCGAATTAAAATTGGCGAGATCCGTGTGAGCAAGAATTCCGCGCTCGCCCAAGGCCACGTCCCGGCCCGTGAGAGGGTCGACTAGGCGAGATCGAATCCAGTGCGGCCCCCGTTTGACGGAGGGAATCGTCTCATTGCCAAGGTCATAGAATTGAGTGCTCAGCTCAGTCATGCCGTACATGTTGATGCAATGCCTGCGTTCTACACCGAAGGTTGCGGACAGTTTCTCGTAAAAGACCTCCATAGGCACTTCGCGGGACTGTCCCTTGAACCCGCCGGTATCGAGAATACGACTCCCGGCAGGCAGCTTGTAGGTCACACCGCGCTCGTCGAGCGCATCGAACAAATGCACAAACGCATAGCTGGCGCCCAGCAAGGCAAACGGCTCACCGTTGCTTTGTACCTCCTCAAGCACAGTACAAAGCGCATCGACTTGCAAGCCCGTCTCATTCAGGAAATAGGCACTCTTGGATAAGCCAAAGTGTTCAACGGCGAGCGCCAGGTAATGCGCTAGGGATGAGTTCGGCAACATCGACTCGGTTGGAAAAAGAATCCCCATCCGAATGCGCTCAATGTCTGGCATGAAACTGGGCTGAAAGTGACTCCGCATCGAGGCGTCATAAACTTCAAGGCTCGGGTGGAAATTTCGGCCCTTGACTTCACCGCGTGTGGTACCGCTCGTCATAAACACGCGCGCACACTCGTGATGCGCAATACAACTGAGCGTAAAATCTTTAAAGGCATTGATCGGCACCGCCGGAATGTCGTGCCAGTGCTTTACGAGCCGAGGTGTTTTGCCTCGCCTTTGACAAAAACGCTGATAGGCCAGATTCTGTTTGAACTGATAGGCAAAAAGGCGAAGCGCCAAAAGATTAAACGCCTGATCGCTGACGGCAGAGCGCGCCAAAAACTCCAACAAAGTCGGTATCAGCCCTTCGGGATCTGAAATTGCAGGTGCCATGGTCCCATGTCCGTTCAAAAGCTTAGGGAAGTTGGCGAGGGAACGAGGGCGTTCATCAGACTGGCTTCCCTGCGCGAGCATTAACTCAATCAGGTTCAAAGGGACTTTCTCAGATGCACCACACGGTGCAACACCCCTAGCGAATGCGCCATTGAAAGCGCCCGATCATTATAGCCGAGCGAGGATCCATCGTCCGCATAATCCAAGTTCGTCGAGAAATCAATCGATGGGATAATTTAACATATTTTACAAAGCGGACGCTGACCCCAATCAGGCTTGGATCACCTGCCTGGTACTGCAAAGCCATGCAAAGACGGGCATTTTTGTGACGACTTCCACGCTCCGTCGGCCTGAACGTCGGCCTCCATCCACCACGGATCGAACCGGTCAACGAGTGATCTCCAAGCAATTGGCCCACATTGGGGTGCAGGCAGACTTCGCCAACAATGGCGTCGAGGCCCTGGAGTTGTGGCTGGCCCATCGACAGTACTCCCTTGTGCTCACCGATCTGCATATGCCGGAAATGGACGGTTACGAACTCACGCGCTGCATTCGCGGCGAAGAGACCGGCAATGAACACATACCAATCATCGCGCTTACGGCCAATGCCGTCACTGGGGAAACGTTTGAAGCCTATAAAGCAGGCGACTTGCGCGCATCGAAAGTCCTGGCGCACCGCCTCAAATCCTCTTCGCGATCGGTCGGGGCCCTCAGGCTTGGCGACATTTTCGCAGAAGTCGAGACCATGCAGGAAGTCGCTTCAGGCGAAGATATCGACCTCCTCAGCGCGGAGATTCAACACTCCTTTATGCGCTTCCAGCGCCGATGCCGCGAACGTACTCGCCAAACAAGAAAACTGAGCACAATATGAACCCTGATGATCTAATACTCATTATTGATGACGATGCCTTCGCAGTCAAAGTAGTCACGTCCCAGCTCCATAAACTTGGCTACAAAAACACTGAAGGCATCACCGAGCCGCTGAAGGCATCACCGAGCCGCTGAAGGCTCTGGACTATTTAGGTGAGCGTAAAAGCGACGTCAAAACGATCCTATGCGACTTGCAAATGCCGGGCTTGGACGGCATCGAGCTCATCCAAAAGATCGGCGAGGAAAGCTACGCGGGTCGCATCTTGCGGGTGAGCGGCGAAGATCCCAGGGTGATTCGCTCGGCCCAAAGACTCGTAGAGGCCATGCGCATGTCATTGATCGGCGCCATGCCTAAACCCACCAAAATCGAGGCGCTTGGTGTCTTGCTGTCCGGCGCTGCTGACGCTGAGACGTCAGCCCCGGTTCGTGCCGAGATACCACGCGAGCAAATTCAATCGGGACTCGAGACCCGCCAGTTTGTCAATTTCTACCAACCCAAGGTGAACGTCGATACTGGTGCGGTGGTCGGCTGGGAAGCTTTAATTCGGTGGGAGCACCCAGTCCACGGACTGCTCAGCCCAGCCCGATTTTTACCGGAGATGGAAGCCGGGGGCTTTGGCGACGCGCTGCTGATGCATGTTCTGACCGGGCCCACCGGCGCACTTAACCTGTTACGTGAGCAACTCAACCTAGGCGACCAAGCATTCAAAGTTGCGGTCAATCTCGCGGACTCAAACTTGTTCGATCCACGCCTGCCTGAAAAACTTCTTGAGCCGATGCAGCAGTTTGGGGTGAGCCCAAAAAATCTCATGCTCGAAGTCTCAGAAGATCGCAGCACCCTGGATCGAACCCTTTCAAACACCACCCGTTCTCGCTTGGCTCTCAAAGGATTCCCATTGTCTCTCGACGATTTTGGAGCAGGCGATATCACGATGTCAGATTTGAGCGACATCGCGATCACCGAACTAAAATTTGATCGAAGTTTTGTGCAGAATGTCGATCAAGACCTTGCTCAAAGGCGCTCGCTCAGTGCATGCATCCACATGGCTGGCACTTTGGGCTTGAACACCGTCGCCGAAGGCGTTGAAACCCTCGAAGAATGGAACACCGTGAAGAGCATCGGCTGTCGGGTCGTGCAGGGCTTTTTGGTCGGCAAACCCATGCCCGTGGCCTCCTTGGCACGTTGGTACAAAGACTGGGACGCACGCGTTCAGAACAGCGAACTCTTTGATAAGCTAGGCGCTAGCCCACATACTGCGAGCGCTCAGCGCGCTCAAGCATCGAGTGAGCGCACGAGTGCCATCAGCTCGCCAAGTCCGTCGTCCCATGCCACTACAGTCCAGTCGAGTATAGAAAAAGGCCATTCGCAGGTGGTCTCTGAAGAATCGTAAATCGAGGTTGTCACCATGTTTCGCCCGGATCTCCTGAGCAATAAGCGCGTATTGATCACCGGTGGTGGCTCAGGATTAGGTGCCGCAATGGCTCAACGCTTCGCCGAGCTCGGTGCTTCCTTGGTGCTGTGCGGTCGCCGTGAGGGCGTCCTAAACGATACTGCGGATCAAATCCGCTCGAACACCGGTGCACAGGTGGAGGCAATTGTGTGCGACCTACGCCAGCCGGATGCGGTAGACGCCATGTTTAACCAGATTTGGCTAAACGGCCCACTTTATGCATTGATCAACAATGCGGCCGCAACCTTTATCGCTCAGACCGAACGACTCTCGGCGCGCGCCGCCGACGCGATTCTTGCAAGCACCTTACATGGTGCAATGTATTGCACCATGGCAGCGGGGCAGCGCTGGATCGGGGCCAAGCAGCCCGGCGTCGTGCTGAGCATTCTGTCGACGTCGGTTCGCACCGGTCGCGCTTTTACCGTACCATCGGCCATCGCCAAGTCGGGTGTCCAGGCCATGACTCGCAGCCTCGCAGTCGAGTGGGGACCCAAGGGAATCAGGTTAATGGCCATCGCACCGGGTCCCTTCCCCACTTCCGGAGCCAATCGACAATTGATGCCCGAGCAACGACTAAAAAACTCTTCCGCATCGGCACGAAATCCATTGGGCCGGGTCGGTGGTCCGCTAGAGCTCGCCAACCTCGCTGCCTTTTTAATTTGTGCCGAGGCCGGGTACATCAACGGCGAAACGGTCGCGGTCGATGGCGGCGCCCACCTTCGGACCTCAGGGGCCGAGGACCTATTGCTATGGTCCGAGGCTGATTGGGAAGAGCATCGCGCCCAGCGTTGATCTGGCGTTTCCACAAAGCGGCTGTGCACTCAACTCAGGCTAGGAGCGTGGGCGGCAGAAGGCGCGCCAGCGAGACTGGCGATCTGCTCGCAAGAGCGATTAAAGACCCGCCCAACGCTCGCTGCGTCGCCAAAGCTCGCAAGCCAATGTCAAGTCTTGGCCCAAGGCGCTGGCAGCGCGAACCGCACATTGGTCGTAGTACAAACCACTCTCAGTGCTCAGTTGGGGCGCCGTGGCGCAGTACAAACTGGTCCTGGCACCTTCATCAGTGGTGATCATTCTTCTTTTGATCAGGACACTCAACGGCCAGGGGATCGATCGCCAAATATCTGAGGCCACTACACCCGGGTGCAAAGCATAGGTGCTCACACCGCTGCCCATTAACTGGCGTGCGAGCTCCGCGCTAAACAAAACATTGGCGAGTTTCGAATCGGCGTACTCTTTGATGGCTAGGCGAGTTCGGGTCGACTTTTGGCAGGTGTCCCAATCCAGCCCACTGGAGCGAGTGTGAGCTCGACTCGCCACCGTCACTATTCTCGCTGGCGCGCTTCTGCGCATTCGATCCAGCAAACAATGAGTCAGTAAAAAATGGCCGAGATGATTCACACCAAAGGCCAACTCGAACCCAGAAGCTGTTATTCCGCGCTGGCCTGCTAAGCCCGCATTATTAATCAACAGATGCAAGGGAAGATCACGTGCCAAAAACTCCGCCGCGCAGCGGCGAATCGATCCGAAGTCGCCCAGATCCAACAGCAAAGCTTCAACTCGCTGACTCCCCGTGGCCCGCTCGATCTCTTGCACGGCAGCCTGAGCATTGGCTAGCGTACGGCACGCAATGAATACCCGCACACCTTCGCGAGCAAGCTCCCGTGCGGTGACTAAACCTATCCCGGTATTGGCACCGGTGACGAGTGCTACACGATCACGCAAGGTATGAGTGGAGGATTGATTCATTCGGAAGCGTCGATTTAAGTTTTGGCCTGGGTTCTGACAATGGTCAACGCGAATATACCGAACACGCCCGAAAAGGCATAGTCGAGCATAAGCTTCAGGGAGCACTGTTCAGGAAGCTGTGCGTGGCTGAGTATATCTTGCGGGGCCATTGCTCAAGTAGCGGTCTGTGCACTAACGACCATCGGGTGGAGCGAACTGAGTAGGCAACGTGCCTCGTGGGCCGAACATCAAGGTCGACGACTCGGTTGCGCAGTTCCACTCCACCGCGGCCTTCGGGGGAAGGCTCTGCACTGGCGATCCACCTCGGCTCAGCCCTTTCAACAAGGGCAATCCATTCGCCCTGGGAATCAGGGTCAGCCTCGCGCCATGACTAAAGCTCGCTGCCCGACTGGGACTGAACACTACAGGCTTAAAACTAATGGGAATGACACCATCGTCAGCGACGACGATCGTGCGAACCCCGTCCGAGCCGGACAGCGTCGGAACGCCAGCATTAAGCACTCGGCCAATCACCGCGTTCTGTGCAACCCTGTCCATATACGGCTCAGAAAGCCCAAACCCCCAGCGCACGCCGGGAGGCCACTGCAAGCAGACCAATAGCCAGATGAAGTCTTGCTATCCTTACGAGCCTCGGCAGACTCGTAAATATTTGGAGAGAGACCTATGACTTGCATCTCAATCTTTAGCATCCTGATTCCACGCCTTGCACGACTTATGGCTGCGATCACGGTATTTCTCGCACTCTGCGGTTGCGGCACCATTTTTGCAACCAACCTGAACTCGAAGGGCGAACCCGTGATGCTCCTCGGTTACGACCCGGTCGCCTACTTTACTTCGGGCAAACCCACTCGAGGTCTGGCGAACCATTCGCACAGGCTACAAGATCCCGAGCGCACCTACTATTTTTCATCGCTAGAGAATCGCGCATTGTTTTTAGCCAATCCGGCTCACTACGAGCCTCAATACGGGGCCTTTTGTGCCAATGGTGCGGCTTACGGCGTCAAGCTAGGCTCCGACCCGAGCGAGTTTGAAATCGTCAATGGTCGCTTGTTTATTTTCGGAGATATTCTGGGTCATGAGATGTGGAAACTGTTCCGCGACGAACACATTCGCCATGGCGACCAAGTGTGGCCGAGCATTCGCAATCTGGGCTGGCGCCACGCCTCACTCCAAGGCTACATCAGCAAGGTACCGTGGTATCGCACGGGGGCGGAATTTAAGCTGGCCTATGATCGGCAGCATCCCGATAAACCGCTGACCTACAACCCAGGTGGGATGCTTGCGAACCTGTTTCTAAAGCCTCCGGGCTGGCGTGCCGCGGAAGGGTTCGGGCAACCTGCTTTGGGCTATCCACCGTAGTTGGGCATCAGGCCAAGCGGCGCGAAGAATCTCGCGCAATCTGAAACCGGCTTGACCGCACCGTAGGGCAGTCCATACCGTTTTGCGCCGGGGCCAGCGAAGTCGCCCTTGGGCCCTTCATATCGTAATCGGGATCCGCCAAGGCCATATTGGCAAACTTGGGCTTACTTCTACCAGCTCACGGTCCCGTTCAAAGTCCCGACGCCAATCGTCAATTGCGTGAAAGTCGCATTGGTGAAGGTGATCTTTTTGCCGGGGAGATCAAAGAATATCGCGGCCGCAGGACAAGCAGAAGTGGCCCCACCCAAAATGCCACCCACAACGCAAGTCATCAGGCTCACTGGCGATTCTGGCGAGGCGTAAATCACGGAGGTCAATGCCGACGAAGCATTGTAAAAAACCTGTAGAGAGCGGCCCGCATTACTGGGGTCTGCAATCTTGACCTGGGTAATCCCTGCCGCCGTGTTGGAAGTGACCACCGTCAAAGCGTAGGTGCCATTGGCTGATGAGGGCGTGGCATTGCTGACGATGAGTCCGCTGACCGGCACACCACTCCCGCCATCTCCGCAACCCGTTAAAGAAACCCAGCCCGCGAGCAAGCATACCAGTGAAATGCGCTGAATCAATGTCATAAAACCTTTCTGGCCGGGAAGCCTGTGATTGTTTGCTTCATCATACTTCGATTCGGGCCAAAACGCATTTTTTGGCGCCGCTGAAGCGGTGCTAGCGCGCTTGAAACTGGGGATCGCGACGAGCGCTCATGGCGGCAATGCCTTCCTTGAAATCCTCGGTTTTAAACTGCCAGTTTTGCTCGGTGCTCTCGTGAGCGACAGCCAGCCGGATCGCATCCACCAGCCCGCGCCTCAGAGTGGCCCGGGTCGAGACCACGGCAAGCGGTGCGGAAATAGCAATTTCAGTGGCAAGTTTGATGGCCTCAGAACGCACCTGATCTTGTGCCACCAACACATCAGCCAAGCCCATAGCGAGCGCTTCGGCGCCGGACACTCGACGCCCGGTGTAAAACAGCAGCGCCGCCTTCTGAACCCCCACCAAACGGGGCAAGGTCACCGACAAACCGAAGCCAGGATGAAACCCCAAGCGGTTGAAGTTGGCCGAAAACTTCGCCTCCTGACAAGTGACCCGAAAATCGCCCACCAAAGCCAAGCCCAAACCGCCTCCGATGGCTGGGCCATGCACGGCAGCGACCACCGGCTTCGAACAGGAGAACATGCGAATGGCTTCAAAATACAAGGGGTTCACGCGCCGCGGACTATCGGCCACTTCCCGTTTTGAATCGCCGAAATTGGCACCCGCACAAAACGAGGTGCCTTGTCCGCACAGGACAATGCTGCGGCAAGTCTGGTCGGCCTCAAGCGCCTCAAATGCATCGGCGACCGACTTGATCATTTGCATATCAAAAAAGTTGTGCGGCGGTCGGCATAGCTCCACCACAGCGACGTGATGCACGCGGCTCACCTGCACGGCAGCAGCCTCTTGATTCGAAATCGTTTGAGTGTTCATATCCCGAGAATACCCCTTGCAGGTCGCGCTTGTCCGAAACCATTTCAATGCGCGGACCTCTCAAGTTTTAAACACCTTGAAGGTTTCCTGCACCATTCAGACCCGAGAAACGCTAAAATGAGCCATGACCACCGAACCCATCCAAGTAGCGCCCCTGCGCGACATTCGACAGCTTCCTGGCCCCAGAGCCTGGCCGCTGGTCGGCAATGTCCTCAGCCTCAAGCCCCTGCGCATTCATCAAGACATTGAAAACCTGGCGAAGCGTTACGGTAGCGTCTTTAGAGTTTTTTTTGGACGCCGCCCGATTCTCGTTTTGACCGACCATCAACTCATTTCATCGGTATTGAAAGATCGCCCAGAGCGTTTCCGGCGCCCGTCCATGTCGGCCGCTATTGCGCGTGAAATGGGGGCCACGCCGGGACTATTTCTGGCCGAAGGTGTTGAGTGGCGCAACCAGCGGCGCATGGTCATGGCCGGCTTTGCACCGGGTCCGATACGGGCCTACTTTCCCGCGCTGGTCAAAGTGGCCAATCGCCTGCAAAAGCGTTGGCTTGCGGCCGCCGAGCAAGCTCAGAGCATTAACCTCGACAAGGATCTCAAGCGCTATACCGTCGACATCATTGCAGGCCTCGCCTTCGGTACCGAGGTCAACACGCTTGAGTCGGGAGACGACGTCATTCAACAGTATTTAGACGATATCTTGCCAGCGGTGGCGAGACGCAGTCTGTCCCTTTTCCCGTATTGGAGATACTTCAAACTCCCGCGAGACCGGCGTTTGGACCACAGTGTCAAATCCATGCGCGAGGCCGTCGATGATTTAATTCTGAAGGCGCGCGCACGCCTGCAAGCGGAGCCCGAAAGACGCACCAAACCGGGCAACTTGCTTGAAGCGATGATTGTCGCGGCTGATTCTACCCAGAGCGGCGTCAACGACGAAGCCGTGGCAGGCAATGTGTCGACCATGCTCCTGGCAGGAGAAGACACCACGGCCAACACCATCTCGTGGATGATTTACTTGCTCCATCAAAACCCCGACACTCTCGCCAAAGCAAGCGACGAGGTCAGACGCCTGGCGCCCGACTGCGCGAGCTTCACGATCGAGCAGATGGACTCACTTCACTACATGGATGCCTGCATTAGCGAAGCGATGCGTCTTAAACCGGTCGCTCCCTTTATGCCCCTCGAGGCCACCCAGGACACCGACATCGCCGGGGTCCGGGTACCCGCGGGCACCATCGTCTGGAATACGTTTCGCCATGACACTGTCGACGAAAAATACTTCCACAACCCGATGCAATTCAATCCCGAGCGATGGCCCAATGAAAACGCCCGGGTGTCGATGCCTTTTGGCTCCGGTCCAAGGACTTGCCCCGGGCGCTACCTGGCCATTTTAGAGATCAAAATCGCCATGGCCATGCTACTGGGCAGCTTTCAAATCAAGGCGGTGGACACGCCCGATGGAGGAGAGGCCAGAGAACTCATGGCCTTTGTCATGTCCCCCATCGGATTGAAAATGCGCTTGGAGCGCCAAGTTTAGCGGAGCGGGTCAGGAGAGTTGTGCAAAATGCCGCGCCGTGATGCCCGGCCAAAACCCTGGTGCGCCACTTTGTATGGCGGCTTCTCCGAGTTTCTGCGCCCACCAGGCATCGGCACCGTAGGCTTCGCGCCAGGCCCATAGGCGGCGCGTTGCAAAATTCAGGGCATGCTCGTAGGTGAAGCCAATCGCACCATGCACCTGGTGCGCAATCGACGCCGAACGGGTAGCGGCTTCACCGACCCGCACCTTGGCCACCGCAATACTAAACAAGGCGGAGTCACCTTCCTGGCTCGCAATGCCTGGCGCATCCGCACAAGCCACCATTGCGGCCATGCGGGCGCTGGCCACCTCGCCTGTCATCAAGGCCAAGCTCTGCTGAATAGCCTGATTGCGCCCAATCGGCTTGCCGAATTGGACTCGGTCCTTGGCGTACTGCACCGACTGCTCGAGTAGCCACTCCATCGCCCCAACCATCATCGCACTGCGGCACAATGCCCCAAAACTAAGGAGCGGGTTCGCCAGGTTCGGGAAAGGATTGTTGGCCTGAGCCACACCCCTCACGTTGGCAAAACCAAGCTCGTCCACCGGCTCAAGCGCCGGATTAGTGCGCTGAATCAGGCTCACCACGCCAGTACCCACCGCCCGGTCTTCGAGCGCAATATCAAACAGCACCAGACCTGCTGGTCCGGAGGCCAATGCCCAGCGGCAATAGCGCGCCCAGGGAACACTCCTGGCTTTGCCACTCCAGCTACCATCTTCGGCGCGCTTCAGGCCAGTCGCTTGGGTTTCGTCGATCAGGGCAATGGCACCTTCCGGAATCGCCAGGCCCGCTCGTGACAACATCAGCGCAGCCACCATAGTTTCCGCGAGTGGCAAGGGGACCTGCCAATACCCAAGTCCCCGCAAGATCGGATAGGCCTCACTCCAAGGAGCCTCAATGCCGCCCGAGCCTTCGGCCGCAAGCGCGAGGGTCAGGCCATTTTCAACGAGCAGGGACCAAAGCTGGTGTGGCCAAATTCCGGCTTCGAACTTCTCAAGAACGCTTTTGTCGACATTGTCTGCAAATAAGCGCGCAGCGCTTTCTTCAATCATGGAAGCGCTCATCGTAGCCCCAAGCCTTTCGCGATGATTCCGCGTAAAATTTCTCTGGTTCCGCCCCGGAGCGAAAAGGAAGGCACGGCGCGCGCAGTGTAGGACATTGCCCCAGCAAGATCGGAATCTGGCGGAGCAATCCCGCCAAAGAGATCATGGGCGATATCGGGCATGGCTTGCTCGACCAGGGCGCCTTGATCCTTGACCAAGGCCGCCGCTAGTGCGGGATTCTCACCGCGCGACAACATACCCGACACCCCTAGTGACATCTGCCGCAAAGTGGCATAACTCGCGACGATTCGCCCGAGTTGCACGGCATGGCGTGAATCTTTGGCGTCCGCACTGTCGAGCATTTCGAGCAAGAGCTGGCTACTACTCAAGTAGCGCTCGGGTCCGCTACGCTCAAAAGCAAGCTCACCAGAGACCTGATTCCAACCATCGCCTTCGGTGCCGATCAAGTGTTCATGGGGAACCAAGACGTCATCGAACGTGACTTCATTGAAGTCATGCTCGCCCAACTGATTTCGAATCGGGCGCACGGTCAGACCGGGGGTTTTCATGTCCACCAAAAATTGCGACATGCCCGCGTGGCGCTGCTCGCTTTGCGCACCCGTGCGCACCAGTGCAATCATGTAATGAGAGGTGTGGGCGCGCGAGGTCCACACTTTGCGACCGTTAATCACCCAGCCCTTGGCTGTATTAACGGCTCGAGTACGGATCGAGGCAAGGTCCGAGCCCGAATCCGGCTCACTCATGCCGATACAAAAATAGGTCTCACCGCGGGCAATCGAAGGGACGATACGGGGGGCGAGTAACTCGGGCGACAATCTCATTAGGAGGAGCGCGCTTTGACGCTCAGCGACCCAGTGTGCGCCAACCGGTGCACCGGCAGCAAGCATCTCTTCCATGACCACATAACGCTCGAGCAGGGAGCGCTCCTGACCCCCATAGCGCTTAGGCCAGGTCATGCCGATCCAGCCCTTGGCGCCGAGCTTGCGACTAAACTCGGCATCCGCGCCAGACCAATTTCTGACTCGCTTGGCCGACGGGTAGTGGAGGAGCGCCTCAGCCAAAAAACCACGCACCTGGAGGCGGAGACTTTCGCACTCGGGCGACAAACTACAAGGGGCAATACTTAAAGCTTCGATTTGGAACTCCTCAAAGGCGTTGAGCGACCATGATGCCATGCCGAGGGCATGCGAGCGGCGCGAAGTTTCGCAGAACCCATTTCGCAATGTTTGTCTCGAGCAAGGTGTTTCGCTATTACTGGAGTCATCTCGGGTCACCGCCGAACTCGTGCTAGCCTTCAACAATGACCATGCCCCCACTAAACGCAAGGCCAAGCCAGACCGGGGCTGGGCCAGTCACTGGACCTCTGAGGGGGATCCGTGTTTTGGACTTGACCTCGGTCGTTTTAGGGCCCCTGGCCACGCAGATTCTCGGCGACTTTGGGGCGGACATCATCAAGCTGGAAAGTGTTGACGGTGATCTCATGCGCTCTAACGGCGTGTCAAAGAATCCGGGCATGAGTTCGATCTTTTTGGCGATCAATCGCAACAAGCGCTCGGTAGCTTTGGACCTCAAAACTTTGGGTGGTCAAGCGCTCGCACTGGAGTTAGTCAAAACAGTCGATGTGGTGGTTCACAATATGAGGGTGCCCGCCATTGAGCGCCTTGGTTTAGGCTATGGAGCGGTTGAAAAGCTCAACCCCAATGTTGTTTACTGTGTGGCGACTGGCTTTGGACAGAGCGGACCCGATGCAGGACGCCCGGCTTTTGACGACGTGATTCAAGCGGCCTGTGGTCTCGCCGCTTTAATCGGCCGCGAAAGCGGTCAGCCCGACTACGTACCGTCCTTGATAGCCGACAAGACCACGGGCATGGCGCTGGTCAATGCCGTCTTGGCCGCGCTGTTTCACCGCGAACGAACGGGCCAGGGCCAGTATGTCGAAGTGCCGATGCTGGAAACGATGGCCGCTTTTACGCTGGCCGAGCATCTTGGTGGCTTGAGCTTCATGCCTCCGCCCAGCAAGGCAGGCTATGCCAGAATTTTGGCAGGGGGTCGTAAACCGGCCCCTACCCAAGACGGCTTTGTCGCCATGCTGCCTTACACCGCAGAGCACTGGACGGTGCTATTTAAAACGGTGGGCCGTGAGGATCTCGCCGCCAAGTACAATTTCCAAGATCGCCAGGAGCGTAACGCTCGGGTGAAAGAGCTGTACTTTGATCTGGCCGAAGTCACTCGCCAAATGACGAGTATCGAGTGTCTCGCTCTGTGCGATCAACTAGACATTCCTGCCACCAGGATATACAGCATCGACGAGCTTCCCGAGCATCCCCATCTCAAAGCGGTGGGCTTGTTTGAACCGCTGGCGCATCCCACGCAAGGTGCCACCATTGCCGTGCGTCCGACGACACTTTTTGCGCGTACCCCTGCAACGATTCGATGCGCGGCTCCGCATCTGGGCGAGCACAGTTTTGAATGTCTTGTCGAAGCTGGCGTCAAGCCTGAAACTTTGGAACGATTGATGCGAGAAGGTGTGCTGAAACAACACCTCCCTCAAATGTCAGCCAGCTCGAACTCAACCCCCTAACCACATCGTGAGCGCGCCCTTCACTAGTTCCATCGAAGGCATCGTCGAGCGCATACGTTTATCCAGAAATCGCTTCCTTGTCCAAAAGGTTTGACCCATGAAAAAAACTATCTTTGCATTGTTGTTGGCGCTCGCCCCCGCAATGGGTTACCCGCAGGTCGCCAACTACCCGAACAGGCCCATCAAAATCTTGGTGCCGTTTACCGCCGGTAGTGGCGCCGATACCAGCTCGCGCTTTTATGGCGATCTCTTGTCCAAGCTTTGGGGTCAACCCGTGCTCGTCGAAAACAAGCCGGGTGGTAGCGGAATCATCGCGGTGCAGTCCGTCAAGAGCGCAGCCGCAGATGGTTACACCATCCTGATGGCCACCAACTCGCCCATGACCGTCAATCCGGTGGTCATGAAGAACCTGCCTTATGACTCGATCAAAGACTTTAGACCAGTCATAGGGGTGAGCATTGCACCCGTCGCATTCATCGTGCGCGCAGACTCCCCTTACAAGACCGTGAAAGACATGGTCGACGCAACCAAGAAAAGTGGGCTGTCCTTGAACGTTGGCAATTATTCGGCAGGCTATGAATTGATGGGCGCCTGGTTAGGCACCGCCACCAATCTTCAAATCAATGCTGTGCCCTATAAAGGTGGCGAGCCCATGATGGTCGACATCATGGGCGGCCAGCTCACCACCGGTGCCATTGATTTCGCCGGAGCGGCACCTCGAATCCGCGACGGCAGACTTCGTGCCTTGGCCATCACGGGTAACCTGCGCGACCCGGCCTTTCCCGACATTCCCACGATGAAGGAAAGTGGTTACGCGGATTTTGAGTCCTACGTGTGGGCCTCATTCTTCGTGCGCTCGGACACGCCCGATGACATCACCCATAAGCTTTACGAAGGATTCAAAAAGGTTATGGCGAGCCCGGAAGCTAGAACCTATCAAGCGGGTCAGCCCGCCAAACTCATGGATCTGGGCCCGCAAGATCTAAAGGCTTTCGTCATCGCAGAGATCGAACGATTTAGACGAGTCGCTCAAGCCGCGGGCATTCAAGCTAAGTAAGGTCGCTCCAAGGCACGGCGAGACAGATCTCGAGCACGAGTCTCAAAGCCGACCGGCGCGGCGCCTTTCTTCATAGGCACGCAAATGTAGATACGCGATTTCATGCAAACTCGAATCCAACCCGTGCTGACGCGCCTTGTCGAGCATGAAGCCGACAATATGATCACCCTCGATGGGTTTATGACGCTCGATGTCGCGCAAGATAGAGGGCACGTAGGGCGCACTTTGGTCTGCAAACAGTTGGCGATAGTCAGCCAAAAAGGCTTCCGGCGGTGGATGGCCTTCACAGGTCGCAATTTTGGCGTTTAAGTCCAACACTCTCAAAAACAGCTCGGTACCGCCGGGCACGCGGGCGATTTCGCCAACGCTCGCCCGCATCAAACAGGTCAGGGTCGCCACGGTTGAAAGGTGTACGAGCTTTTCCCACATTTTTTGTTGAATATCTGGAACGGCCCCGGCTAACACTGAATCCTTAGGAAAAGCCTCTTGAAGAGCCTGAACCCGAGCACTTAGTCCACCGTTTTGCTCGCCAAAAATTACCGTGCGCCAATCATTGAGATGTTGAATACTTCCATCGCTTGATTGCGCGATCACTATTTTGGCGAGTCCGCCCAGCACGCGCTGTGCGCCAAACGTTTCGTTGAGTCGCTCCATGTGCGCGAGTCCATTCAGGAGAGGCAGCACGACGGTCGTTGCTCCCACGGCTGGACGAACCGCCGCCATCGCCGAATCCAGGTCGTAAGCCTTGCAGCTCAGGATGACGACATCGTAGTGATCATCGGCGGCGACGCTCGTCACCGCATTCACGGGCGCAGCATAGTCACCACACTGGCTCGTAAGCTTCAAGCCCTGGGAGTCGAGTTGTGCTTTGCGGGGTTGGCGGACTAGAAAAGTAACGTCCTGCCCAGCTTCAATCAGACGCGCACCAAAATAGCCGCCAATGGCTCCCGCCCCTAAAATCAATAGGTTCATGTCCTGCCTTTTTGCTAAGACCAGCATCATAGTGCATGCTTTAGAAGCATCACTTCGGAGAGTTCACTGACGCCCCCTTTAAAATGCATTCGACCCACCCCCAAGGAAATGACTATGCCGATCTTACCCAAGCTAAATGACCACGAAGTCAGTCCCGCGGCTCTGAAAGTCTTTGAAGATATTCGCCGCACGCGCAATACCGAATACATCAACGACTTTTGGCGGGTGCTCGCCAACGATCCCGAGCAACTTACTCATGTTTGGGGACAAGCCAAACAGGTCATGGCTCCGGGCACTTTGGATGCACTCACCAAAGAACTGATCTACGTCGCGGTCAGTATTGCCAACAATTGCGAGTACTGCATCACCACACATACGGCCGCGGCGAAAGCGAAAGGCCTAAGCGAGGAACAGCATCGGGAGTTCATGCGAGTCGTCGCTTTAGCCAGCACGACGAACCGAATCGCGATCGGCTATCAAATACCCTCCGATGAGAAATATCGTACTTAGGATAAAGGTTTCGGAATGGAGGCTTGCTAAAGCGAGCAAACTGATGTTCAATCGCTCGTGATACATCAAGCGCAAGTCGATTGGCGATTATCCCAATCAACGCAAACACTACGGAGGGTAGTGGCTTGAACATCAACTCAAAATTTGAACCGTTCTCATCGAGGAGACTTAATGACTAAGACCAGTAAATTAGTGCGGCTGGGCGCACTAGTGGGCCTGATTGCTGCTGCGAGCTTTAGCTCAAGCATCAATGCCCAAACAGCCAGCGAACTGAAGGCAGATGCCGGTAATGGCGGCGATGTCCTCACCTACGGCATGGGCTATAACGCGCAACGTTATTCCCCTGGCAAGCAAATCACTCCGGCCAACATCAAGGGCTTAACTCCGATTTGGAATGCCAGCATGGGTAGCTTGGCGAATGCCTCGACCCAGCCGCTCGTCCACAACGGCATGATGTATGTTGCAGTGCATGATTCGACGATGGCCGTCGACGCGCTCACAGGTAAAGTCAAATGGAAAGTCCCGGTTGAGTTGCCTGCGGACATCAACGGCTTCCTATGCTGCGGTATTCATTCCCGTGGCTTGGCCATTCAAGACGGCGTGATTTTCCGTACGGCTCTCGATGCGCATGTCATGGCCATCAACGCTGCGGATGGCAAGACTCTCTGGAAAATGAAAGCCGGTGACTACAAGACCGGTGTGTCAATGACCCACGCTCCTTTGGTCGCCAATGGCGTCGTATTAACCGGCATGTCCGGTGGTGAGTTCGGCACTCGCGGCTTTATTAAAGGCTGGGATCCAAAAACAGGTAAAGAGTTGTGGACACGCTTCACCACGGCTGCACCTGACGAGAAGGGTGGCGACACCTGGAAAGAGAAGGATCAGTATTTGAAGGGTGGTGCGTCCACTTGGATTACTGGCAGTTATGATCCTGAGCTTGACCTCGTTTATTGGGGTACAGGTAATGCCGGTCCATGGAACGCAGCGTTCCGCGGTGGTGACTCACTTTATGTTTGCTCGGTTCTGGCGATCAGCCCGAAAACTGGCGAAATCAAGTGGCACTTCCAGTTCTCACCAGGTGATCCATACGATTACGACAGTGTGAACGAGATGGTCCTCGCTGACATCAATGTCGCAGGCAAGCCCACCAAAGCTCTGCTGAACGCGAACCGTAATGGCTTCTTCTATGTTCTTGACCGTGCTAATGGCAAGCTGCTCGCAGCAAACCAATATGCCAAGACAGTGAATTGGGCCAGCGGCATCGACATGAAAACCGGTCGTCCGATCGACACCGATCTCACCAAGAACGTTCGTGCCACCTTGGAAATGAAAGACCACGTCGATGTGTGGCCTAACGTTTTTGGTGCCAAGAACTGGCAACCCGTTAGCTTTCACCCTGGTACTGGGTTGGTTTATGCCAACACCCTGAACTTCGGCTGGAAGTACAAAACGGTCAAACCTGAGTATAAGCAAGGTGCTTGGTATCTCGGCGTAGACATTGGCGGCTGGGTTGAGCCCAAAGACGGCAATCGCGGCTACTTGTCTGCGATTGATCCAGTCACTGGCAAAACCAAGTGGGAAGTGGCTACAAAAGTACCCTTCTGGTCGGGTGTAGTGTCCACCGCAGGCGGTATTGTCTTTACCGGCGCTCAAACCGGTGAATTCCTCGCCTATGACGCCAAGAACGGCAAAAAGCTCTGGCAGTTCCAAACGGGCTCCGGTATCTCTGGCCTGCCCATCGTTTGGGAACACAAGGGCAAGCAGTACGTGACTGTCACCAGCGGCGCTGCAACGGTTTACGCAGCGCTCGGCGGTGACCCTAACCTGCCTCCTGTACCTCCAGGAAGTTCGGTTTGGACTTTTGCTCTGAAATAAGTAGAGGGCTCATATGAAGTTTGCCGCTGTGCTCCAAGGAGCACTTGTTGCGGCGCTAATCGCGGGGGCTCAGGCCCCCGCTTTTGCGGCCGATGACACCAGTTTCGATCCAAGTAAGGCCAGCGAAGGCAAGAAGGTATACACCAGTTTTTGCGCACGCTGTCATGGCCTGAATATGCAGGTGTCGGGAAATTCTTTCTTTGATCTGCGTAAGCTCACCAAGGAGGAGAAGCCTCGCTTTCTGAACTCAGTACGTAATGGCGTTCGCGCCATGCCAGCATGGGGTGATAATCTCAAGCAGGAAGAGTACGAGTTCCTGTGGTCTTACATCATAACGACTAATACAAAAAAGTAATGCATCGAACCCTGGTGGTTCGAATTTAAAAAGGCCTCTAGCGGCCTTTTTTCATCTCGCTTGCTTATGTTTGCAAGGCAAGCGCTCGCTGAATCGACTGTGCCTAGGCAGGCGTTGATCACACAAGATCAAATGTGGGCTCCAAACTCCCAGCTCTAGCTCGTCGTAGCGTATAGACAATTCTCATCAGCAAGATGCGATCCTCGCGGCGCGCCTCTTGTGTGCGTTGCTCGGCTAACCGTTCATTGGATATCCTGAGGCGAATCGCTTCGATCATCATGCGATGAGCGTTCAGAGCGATCAGCATGCACACGACGCCAAACATCACAAACAAAATCCCAATCGGCAGCACGCTTTGATTAGAAGCGTTACGAAGAAAGAGCAACACGATCAGAATACTGATTAAGGCGCTCAACAAGAAACTCTGAATATTGTGCCCGCCATAACTCGATACTGCAAAAGCAAGAATAGCGAGCACACAAACCAAGATCAAGGGGTTGGCACGCGGATCGGAGAGGCCGCGAAACCCCCAACACCACTCGCCAGGATATTCTTGTACCCTAGGGAAGCGCAGATTTAATCTGCGCTTCCCTAGACGAAACAGTGCGCGCTGCACTCCAGGTTCAAGCTTTGAAGCTGGGGTCCCCCAGGTCTCTTTACTGGACAAGCGCATCGCCTTTGCGAAAACAAACTTAATTGGAGTGAGAGATTATGGCCAATGCTTCAACGCGCACAAAAAACGCGCGAGGAATTCTTCTCAAACGCTACAAAACGCTTAGAGTCACGAAAGATCAAGCCAACCCAAGGATAGGCCGAATAACGTTTACTCGAGCTCATAAATTGAACGCAATCACCGGCGATACGCCCGGCGACATACGCAAAGCGGTAGAACTCGCCAATGCAGACTCTGACATTCACGTGATCATTGTGCAAGGTGAGGGCGAGGCTTTTTGCGCCGGCTACGACATCAGCCTTTTTGGAGAGGAGCTCAACGACCACCCCTGCAAACAGGAGAGCAACCCTTGGGACCCCATGATCGATTATCAATATATGCGGCAATGTACAGACGACTTCATGTCACTTTGGCGATCCTATAAGCCGACCATCGCCCGAGTACAAAAATACGCCATTGCCGGTGGCTCGGACATTGCTCTGTGCTGTGATCAAGTAATTATGGAGGATTCTGCACGCATCGGCTACATGCCTGTGCGGGTTTGGGGCTGCCCGACCACGGCACACTGGGTCTACAGGCTGGGTCCTGAACGTGCGAAACGTCTGCTGCTCACAGGCGATTTGATTGACGGCAAGACCGCTAAGGAATGGGGCTTGGTCATCGATTCGGTCCCCAGCGACCAACTCGATGCCACCGTGAATGATCTAGCCACAAAAATGGCAGCCATTCCAAAGAGCCATCTCATGATGCAAAAAATGATCGTCAATCAAGCCGTTGAAAATATGGGCTTGCTGCAGAGCCAAATGAGTGCGACGGTATTTGACGGCATTACCCGTCACAACCCAGAAGGGATGTGGTTTAGGCGCTATGCCCAAGTACACGGATTCAAATCTGCGGTTCAGTGGCGTGATTCAGGAAAACCCATCCCGCAAGGTGACGAAGCCCGCGCCATGATCGTCGAACTCGATCGACTAATCGCCCGTCAGGGCAAGGCCCAGCCCAGCAAAACGAGGACAAAGAAATGACTCAGATTTTTAGCTTTGAAGGCATCTCGCCGATCGTTCACCCAAGCGCTTATGTGCACCCGAGCGCTGTGCTGATTGGCGATGTCCTCATAGGTGCAGGTTGTTACGTCGGTGCCAACGCCGTGTTTCGCGGCGACTTCGGCCGCATCGAGCTGCGCGATGAAGCCAACTTCCAGGACAACTGTGTGGCGCATTCCATTCCGGACTTTGATTGCATCATGGAGCCCCGTAGCCAAATCGGCCATGGGGCCGTGATTCACGGCTGTTATGTGGGTCGCGCCGCACTCGTCGGAATGAATTGTGTCGTGTTAGACAAGGCCAAGATTGGGGAGGAAAGCATCGTCGCGGCGCTAGCAATGGTCAAGTTGCAAGCAGATATTCCCGCCCGGGTACTGGCAGCCGGTACCCCTGCGAAGGTGATTCGCGAGTTGAGCGAAAGAGACATTCATTGGTCGCGGCTGAATGGTGAGTCTTATGTCGAGCTGGCGCGCCGAAGCCTCCTGGGGATGCAGCCGACCACCGCGCTCACTGAAATACCTGAGCGTCGCCCGAGAATTTCCTGGGCCACTCTCGGCTTCCCGCAATAAGCCTAAGCTCGCGACGGAAAAGTGCCCATAAATTTGCTAATGATCTGAAGCATCACTTCATCCGCTCCACCCCCAATGGAGGTAAGACGGCCATCGCGGAACATTCGGGAAATGAGGCTTTCGTCCATGTAACCCATGCCGCCCCAGAACTGGAGACAGCCGTCACTCACCTCGCGTACCACCCGACCTGCTTTGAGTTTGGCCATGGAGGCCGTGCGGGTTGCATCTTTGCCATCCACCACCTCCTGCACGCCTTGCCAGCAAATCGCGCGAAGACAGGTGACCTCAGTTTGCAGCTCAGCCAATTTATAGTGCACCCACTGGTTGTCAAGGATTGAGCGACCAAAGGCCTTGCGCTCGCGCGTGTAATTGATCGTGATATCAATGGCGCGCTGGGCCATTCCTGCACTATTGAGTGCGCCCCAAAGGCGCTCAATCTGAAACTGCTCCATCTGATACATGAAGCCCATACCCTCTTCACCGATGCGAAAGCGCTGCGGTACGCGTACGTCGTCAAAATGGATCTGGGCGGTATCGGAGGCCCGCATGCCCATCTTTTGGAGCTTGCGGGCAATTGACACACCCTTGGCTTGCATGGGAACAATGATGAGTGACTTATTGCGATGGCCGGAGCCCTCCGAGGTGTTGGCCAATACACAGCAAAAGTCTGCCTGGGTGCCATTGGTGGTCCACATCTTTCCTCCGTTAATGATGTAGTCGCCACCGTCTTTGCGCGCTGTGCTTTTAATCGAAGCCACATCGGATCCACTACCCACTTCAGACACCCCCAGACAGGCCACATACTCGCCCGAAATGGCTGGAGTCAAAAACTCGTCACGCAGCTCCTGACTGCCACGCAGCGCCAGCGCCGGTGTCGCCATGTCGGTTTGCACTCCAATAGCCATCGGCACCGAACCGCAATTCATGTAGGCAAGTGTTTCGGCCATGACCGCTGCAAAAGAATAGTCCAAATTTGAGCCGCCATTTTCGGTGGGCTTGGTCAGGCCGAGACAGCCTAAATCCCCGAGTCGCTTGAAGACTTGGTGCGCGGGAAAAATTTCTGCTTGCTCCCATTCGTCCACGAAAGGATTGATTTCTTTGTCGATGAATCGTTTGAGTGTGTCGCGAAGCGTTTCGTGTTCTGGCGTGAGGAGCATAGCGGGCCTTGAGTGTTCGGGACAAGCTTAGCAGGGAATGACGGGACGGCCCTGCATGGACCGCTTTCGGGATTTTACTTATACTGTCCCACAAGCAAAATCTAACCGAGGGTCCCCAATGTCCACACTATCCATCTCGCGCCGCAAGGCTATCGGTGCCCTTTCCCTTCTGGCGGCTCCGGCCGTCACCTGGGCTGCTGCGCCCATGATCGGCGGCCAACACTTGGGTGTTCACCGCATGAAGCTGGGCAACTTTGAAGTCACCACACTTTTGGATGGTTACCTTGATGTGCCCACAGGCGTGCTGCAAGGCGATGCGGGCCATATTCGCGAGCATCTTGAAGCTTCTGGACAAAAGATGGATGCGCCGATTCGTTTGCCTGTGAATACTTTTTTAATCAACACCGGTACTAAGCTGATCTTGATTGATGCAGGTGGCGCCAAGATGCTCGGGCCCACGGCGGGACGCTTTTCGCAGTGCTTGGCTGCGGCCGGTCACACCCTGGAGCAGATCGACGAGGTGTACATCACCCACATGCATGGCGATCACTTGCATGGTACGGTCACACCCGAAGGTGGGCCTCTGTTTCCTAACGCCATGATCAGGATCGCCAAGGCTGACATCGATTATTGGGGGAGTCCACAAGTGGAGGCAGCAGCCCCAGAGAGTCAGAAAGGGCGCTTTGTGGCCGCCAAGCGCGCCATCACCGCTTATGGTGAGCGCATCAAGCCCTTCGAACTCGGCGTGGAACTCACCCCTGGCATTCGCTCGGTCTCGGCGGTGGGCCACACGCCCGGTCATAGTTGCTACATGGTCGAGTCCAATGGCCAAAAACTTCTTCTGCTGGGCGATCTCATGCATGTTGCGGCGGTACAATTTCCGCGACCAGAAATCACCGTAGGGTTCGACTGGAACCAAAATACCGCGCGTGGCGCTCGAAAGGAGCTTTTCGAGCAAGTGGCGCGCGAGAAAATTTTGGTGGGCGCGGTGCATGTGGCCTTCCCGGGCATTGGAGCACTACGCCAAGTGGGCACCGGCTATGTATTTTCGCCAGTCACTTGGCAGCTGTTTTAAGCAAGTCTTCAATAACGATGATTAACAAATTCGATCAGCGCCGCGACTTTCTCCTCGGTACTGTAGGGCTGCTGGCACTTGCGGGTCCTCAAGCGGCGCAAGCACAGGCCTGGCCCATTCGCCCGATCACCTTAATTGCGCCCTATCCCGCCGGTGGCGGTGTCGATACTGTCGCGCGCCTGATTGCCGAGCGCCTAGCCTCCAAACTCAACCAAGCGATCACGGTGGACAATCGTCCGGGTGCAGGTTCAACCATCGGCGCGGCTGGTTTGGCGCGTAGCGCACCCGATGGCTACACGCTCATGGTCGGCAGTATCGTAGACTACGCGATTGCGCCTCATGCCAACAAACTGCCGTTCGATCCCGCTCGTGATTTATTGCCCATCATTGAGTTAGGTTTTGGCACGGTCGCGTTGATTGTCAATGCTGGGCTACCTGTCAAAAATCTCAAAGAGCTGATTGCCTTGGCCAAGGCCAAACCCGGCAGCTTGAGCTATGCCTCCTCAGGCTTGGGCGGCCTGCAACATCTCAATGCAGAAATGTTCAAACAAATGGCCGGGGTCGACATGGTGCACGTGCCCTATCGCGGCACGGCCCAGTTCATGCCCGATTTGCTCTCTGGACGCATTCCGCTTTCAATCGACAGCCTGCCCGCACATTTACCCAATATCAAGGCGGGAAAAATTCGCGCACTGGCGGTTGCCAACACCGTGCGCTCACCCACGCTTCCCGATGTCCCGACCTTCATTGAGGCCGGCTTGGTGGGTTACGAAACGGCGACCAACTACACCGTGTATGCGCCCGCAAAAACACCGTCAGATATCGTTGCGCTCCTTAACCGTGAGCTCAACGCCATCATTCAAACGCCCGCGATGGTGGAGAAGCTCGCAACCTTGGGTATCACCACCCAAGGGGGTACGAGCGAGGCGGCACAAGCTCGCGTCGGCGCTGAAGTGGCCAAGTGGTCCAATGTCATTCGTAGTGGTAACTTGGTACTCAATTGACACTAAGCATTGAAGGCATATTCTCCTTCTAGTCGAACCGCCCCAATGCGACTCAATTCTACCAAAGCGGTGCGCAGTAAATCAGGCAAGGGCTGACCTAACAGTTTGGCGCTTGCGATATTGATTGAGGTCCTGGATTGGGTCTCGATGAAGCTTTCAATATGCAGCTTTTCCTGGTCTAGCAATGCGAACTTCAACAGGGCCTTGATGGCGTTACGCGGATTGCGGTCGGGTTTTTCGCGCAACGCTTTCAGACGAGAACGCGCCCGTCCCAGTGCCGCGTTTACATCCGCGAACATGCTGCCGTGGCCAGGCAAAACCAAGCGAGGATCGAGCACCTCAATCAAATCAAGCACGGCCTCTTGCTCAGCCATCCCTGAATCCCCGAGAATCTCAGGGAAGAGGATGCCAAAACCGTTTTCCCACAAGGCATCGGCAGAAATCAGGATGCCTTCCTGAGGAGCGAAAAAGATGAGAGACTTGGCGTCGTGACCCGGCGCCGCATGAACTTGCCAGGACAAGCCTCCCGCCTGAAAGGTATCGCCGGGTGTCAACGCACGATCGGCCCTGAAGCGCGGGCAGTGTTGACCAGTTCCTGCATAACTTAAGGCTTGCGTATCCCAGGTTTGAACGTCCTGGAGGCTCGCCTGTGGCACGACAATCTCGCAAGCGGTGCTCTGTGCGAGCAGGGCATTACCCCCACAATGGTCAGCGTGCAAATGGGTGTTGATTAGACTCCTGAGGCGGCCTTGCCCAATCCATCGTGTGATCAATTGCAAAGTGAAGTCCTGGTGCTTCGTGTAACCACTGTCGATCAAGGTATAGCTCGGCAAACCCTGCGGATCAGTCCCTTTTGAGAGGGAGCCAAAACTTTCATGACTCTGCCAAAGCGCGGGAGTCGAATCACACATCAGCACTTGATTGCAGGATAGCCAGTCCCGCTCGATGAAACGAATGCTCTCTGGGAGAGGTTTCATTATTCCCTCGTGGCGCTGGCGCTGCTGTCACTAATCAAAGGAGTCAGCTCGGTCGCGCGCGCCCCAAACAGCTTCTTACGCAGAGCGATCTCATCGCAGACCCAAAGTTTTTCTTGGTCACTCATGCCGCCCCAGCAGGCAATTTCATCGAGGGTGCGCAAACAGCCCTCGCAGAGATTGGAGGCACCGTCCATACGGCATACAGAGATACAGGGTGATTCGACTGACATAGGGACGGAAGCTTAACGCAACTCCAAGATTTAACCTTTGCGACGTCGCATCGCCACCGGTTTTCACCTGGCACGCGCCACGTGAACTGTACGCGTACTTCACAGACTGCACCCCGTTCTTACAAGTGAACCCGCATCGAGGTAGAGGGTTGACCTTGAGCGTCATCTGAATGGATGAGCGCTCGGAGTCTGCCGCCCAGACTCCTCATATGGCGATTTACGAGACTTTCAAAAGCTCAAGCAGCGTCCGCGCCACCACCTTGGTGGCCTTGCGAAGATCTTCCAATTCCAAGCGCTCGTCGGCGCGCTTGGCATGGGATTCCAACACGGTTCTCGGACCCGCTCCATAAATGGCGGCCGGAATTCCTTGCTCACCGTACAGCCGAACATCGGTATAGAGCGGTGTTCCTGAACACGGGATCGGTTCGCCGAACACTTCCTGGCCATGCTTTTGCAAAGCCTCCACCAGTGCTTTGTTGCCTGGCAGTGGTTTGAGCGCATTCGCCAGCAAAATCCGCTTGATCTCTACCGTCCCTGCGAATCCGCGTGCGGCTTGCTCAATCACTGCGCGCACGTCGGCCTCGACTTGTGCAGGGTTTTCTTCCGGGATCATGCGTCGATCCAGCTTGAACATTACCTGACCCGGCACGACATTGGTATGAGTACCGCCTTCGATTCTGCCTACGTTCAAATACGGATGGGTGATCCCTGCAACCTTCGACACCACCGTTTTGTAGCGTTCGTTTTGAGCGAACAATGCATTTAAAATCTTCACCGCACCCTGCAAGGCATCGACGCCACTGGCTGGAATCGCGGCATGCGCCATTTTCCCGTGTACGGTCACTTCCATTTGAAGACAACCATTGTGCGCCGTAACCACCTGATAGCTAAAGCCCGCGGCGAGCAGGAGATCGGGCTTGGTTAATTGGTTCTTGAGCAACCAGCCTGGGCCATATTCACCGCCGAACTCTTCGTCGTAAGTAAAGTGAAGTTCTACCCCGCCCTTCAGGGTGACATTCAGAGACTCAAGGGCGCGCACCGCGAAGGTGTAGCTTGCGAAATCACTTTTACTGACGGCCGCCGCGCGACCGTAAATTTTGCCGTCTTCAATGTGTCCGCCGTAAGGGTTCTGGGTCCAGCCCTCGCCCGGAGGCACCACATCCCCGTGCGCATTGAGCGCAATCGTCAGCCCCTCTCCATATCGGCGTCGCACGATAAGATTAGTCAGTGAGGTCAGGCCGTAAGCTTTGACCTCGGCATCGGGAATGGCATACTTTTCCACTTGAAACCCGAACTCCTCCAAAAGTTCGGCCGTACGCTCGGCGTGAGGCGTATTGTTTCCGGGTGGCGAGTCGGTAGGGATCTGAATCAGTTTCTGTAAATAAGCGACCTCCTCGTCAAAATGCGAATCAATCCAGGCATCGAGTTGGGTAAATAGGCTCATATCATCTTAAAAGGTTCAAGTAGTGTGTGAAGGCCTGAACACAGAGTTCAGCATCATCGTTAGTCATGGTTTCCAGAGGGTTATGGCTAATGCCGCCATGGCCACATCGCACGAACAGCATGGCCTGTTGGCACAGCTCGGCCATTTTCATGGCATCGTGACCGGCACCGCTGGGCAGACGAAACACATCCAATCCAAAAGCATCAACCACCTCTTCCCAGCGGATCTGCCAGTCCGGCGCACTAGGGGCGGCGGCGGCACGCATCGTCTCTTCGATCGAAACGGCAAGTCCTCGCCGGGTACAAATAGACCTCAATTCGGCCAAGACATCTTGCACGGCCCGATCCCGTTGCGAATCGCCAGGTGCACGAAGATCGAGACTGAACTGGCAGGCACCGGGCACGACATTAATAGAGCCGCCCGGCACACTCAGCATACCCATCGTACCGACCAAATCAGGTTCACTGGCGGCACGTTTCTCAAGATATATCCCGAGTTCGCAAGCGGCCATGGCAGCGTCTTTGCGGATCGTCATCGGGGTCGTGCCCGCATGACTTGCCACGCCGGTAATTTCCACCATCAATCGAACCGAACCGTTGATGGAGGTCACCACTCCCAAGGGGTGATCGCCCTCGAGCAGGACCGGACCTTGCTCAATATGTATTTCGATAAAGCCGTCAACCTTGTCACGGCGCCGACCCTGAGCATTGATCGCCGAAAGCAGGGCCGCCTTGTCATGCGGCGCGCCGATGGCCTCCAGCATGGAGATGCCGTCGCTGTCTTTCAGGTCCAGATAGTTCGGATTGAATTGTCCGATCACGGCTTCCGCCCCCAGGAAGGTCGCTTTATAGCGCTGACCCTCTTCCTCAGCAAAGCCAATCACTTCCAGAGTGAAGGGCCAACGTTTGCCTTGTCGAACCATTCGCCTGACCGAGGCCATAGGTGCCAAGATGCCCAGGCGGCCATCGTACTTGCCAGCGTTTCTCACCGTGTCGTAATGCGAGCCCGTCATAACAACTTTTCGCCCGGAATCCGATCCGAAGTAGCGTCCGACGAGATTGCCGACGGGATCAATATTCACCTCATCAAAGCCGCACTCCGTCATCCAGTTCGACAGCTGCGCGGCGACCTTGCGATGCGCCACGGTCATATAGAGTGTGGCCAGTTGACCTTTAGCCTTGTAGGACGGTTCGCTGTGCTCTGCCAGGGCTTCGGCCCAATCCCAAACCAGGTTGCCATCCTCCGGCTGCACGCCAAATTTATCATTCAGCCTGATTTCAACGATGCGATGAATGTTGCGCAGACATTCCGCCATTTCGGCCTCTGCCTGTTGCCCTAAACGACGCTCGAAGCTTGCAATAATCTGTGCACGGCTCAACCCTAACGCTCGCGGCCCGCGCACCGCGAGAATAAACGGCCAACCGAATTTCTCGTTGTAACGGCGATTCAATGATTGAAGTGTTTCGAACTCTTTGGGCGAACAGTGGGTCAGACCTGCACGGCTTTGTTCGTCATTGGACTCATGGGTCAAACTTTGGCTCACCATAGCCCGACCGGCTAGCTCGGGGTGGCCGCGCAGCAAGGCGAGCTTCTGATCGAGGCCACTACGGCGCACCACTCCGGCCATGACTTGCTTGAGATGGCTCAGAGTTTTGAAGGGACGCAACGCCAAGGCGGCCTCGGCCACCCAAGGTGAATGCTCATAGCTGCCTGCGAGCAAGTCCAAGGCCGCGCCAAGAGGCGCCTCATTCAGGACTTTAAGGGTGACTGTCATGGCATACCTTTACTGCAATGCTTTAGCGATGGAACGACTGCGTTCCAGATGGGCATGGTCAGTGTCCAAAGCCAGATCGGCTTCCACGCTTCGCAGGTGCCCCTCCATCAGCCGGGCAGCGAGCTTGGCCTCCCCCGCCTCGATGGCATCGATGATGAGACCATGGTCTTCATGGGAATGTTGAGCAGCCACGCCACTTTGGTACAACATCGTGATCAGCGCACAGCGCGAAGAAAGCTCGAACAATAACGAAGCCAACACTCTATTGCCGCTGCATTGCGCCATCAGGCCATGGAAATCAGCCAGCAGACGAATGCGCTCACCCACTTTTCCGGAGCGCACGGCCTGCAGCTCGTCCTTTAGGTGACGGCGCAGCTTTTGAATATCTTTCGCAGTAGCGCTTCGGGTCAAGTCCTTCACCAACTGGACCTCCAGGGTGCGCCGCACAGCAAACACTTGCTGGGCTTCTTCAAGCGAAGGGCTGGCCACCGAAGCGCCACGGCCCGGAGCCAAGTCCACCAACTTGCCTTCGGCCAAGCGGTACAAAGCTTGGCGCACAATCGTGCGCGAGACGCCAAAATGATCGGCCAAGCGCTGCTCGCCGAGCCTCGCGCCAGGTTTAAGCTGATGATCGGCAATAGCCTGGATCAGGCTGGATACGATGCGGTCGGTTTGCATGAGAGAAATTGTATACAATGCTGTGTGCAAAAGCCAGTGATTGAAAGCGCTCTATGGGAAAATTGTCCACACATGTACTCGATATCGCGAGCGGCCAGCCCGCTCGCGGCATGACGCTTCGCCTGTACGGCATTTCCACGCAGGGGGCGACCTTGATCAAAACTGCGGTGACCAATTCAGACGGACGGGTCGACCCAGCGCTTTTGCAACATCCAGATTTCAAACCTGGTCGATATCGTCTCGAATTCGATGTTGCGCCGTATTTTAAAGCGAGCTCAGCGACACTTCCTGAAATTGCATTTCTCGACGTCGTGCCCATCGAATTTGGAGTCGCAGACACTCAACAAAACTATCATATCCCGTTACTGGTGGGCCCCTGGAGCTACTCCATGTATCGTGGCTCTTGAGCCGGTAAGAGCCTCACTTTAGCGAAGCAAGACCATGGATGCATACCTCATCGACTGGGCCAATCTGCTGTTGCGCTGGTTACATCTGATCGTAGGCATTGCATGGATTGGTGCTTCGTTTTATTTTGTTTGGCTCGACAATAGTCTCCAGCCACCCGAGGACCAGTCCCTCAAAGACAAGGGGGTCATGGGTGAGCTATGGGCCGTCCATGGAGGTGGCTTTTACAACCCACAAAAATATCTCGGCGTCCCCAAGGCCCTGCCCGACCATCTTCATTGGTTCTACTGGGAGAGCTACTCGAGCTGGATGAGCGGCTTTGCGCTTTTCGTCGTGCTTTATTTATTTAACCCCAGTGTTTACCTGATCGACAAAAAGGTTTTTGATCTATCGCCAGCCATGGCCATCATGGCGTCGCTCGGGTTTCTTCTCGCGGGCTGGCTGGTTTACAACTCGATTTGCCGCCTGTTTGGCGAGCTCGGCGGCCGGGCTGACCTCACGGTCGGCATCTTGGTCAGCCTCTGGGTGGTGCTGGCCGCCTGGGCGGCCTGTCATCTGTTTTCAGGTCGTGCCGCCTTTCTGCTGACCGGCGCCATGATCGCCACCCTCATGAGCGCCAACGTGCTGATCTGGATTATTCCTGGCCAAAAAAAGGTCATCGCCTCGATGAAGGCGGGCCAAGCGCCCGATCCGATTCACGCCAAGAGGGCCAAGCAGCGTAGCGTCCACAACACCTATTTCACCCTACCCGTGCTGTTGTCGATGCTGTCAAACCACTACAGCATGCTGTATCAGGCTCAGTACAATTGGGTCGTACTCGTGATCTTGATGTTGGCGGGAGGTTTGATTCGCCAGTTTTTCATTGCCCGTCACAAGGGAAATATTCAGTGGGGGTGGTGGGTCGCGGGCATCGTGCTGATCATCGGCGTGATCATTGCCCTGGCGCCTGATCGAACCTCCGCGAAAAACCCTTCGTCCGACCCCACCACAGCAAGTTTTAGTGAAGTCACGAGCATCATTGAGCAGCGTTGCGTGGCCTGTCACAACGCCCAAGTGAGTTCGAAAAATATACAGCTCCACAGCGATGCATTGATCGTCGCCAATGCCCAGGCGATCTATCAGCAAGCCGTGGCCTTGAAACTCATGCCGATGGCCAACTCCACGAATATCACGGAGAGGGAAAGGGCCATTCTGGGCACCTGGTACAGGGCTGGTGTTGCACGATAATGCTGAATGGCGATCCGACATCGTCGAACCATTGCATGTTTTTGGTGCAATTAATTAGACAGCCCCCAGTGGCCTTCGTGTAATGACGGCAAATCTTCAAGACTGGCCACTCCTTGCACCAAACCAGTTCGTTTAATCTCGCACCAAAATGGCACGATTCTTGCTTACTTGGTGCACTCATTTCAACCGGGGCTTTTTTCGCCCCAAGACGCGGCATAACAACGACAACAGGGGGCTAAGTGGACGGACTTAAACAAGGCGCAGATGCGCTATTTATTTTACTGGGCGCGATCATGGTTTTGGCCATGCACGCTGGATTCGCTTTTCTTGAGCTCGGCACGGTTCGGCATAAAAACCAAGTCAATGCACTGGTCAAAATCTTGGTCGATTTTTCGGTATCGACCGTGATGTACTTTTTCATCGGGTATTCGGTCGCTTATGGCGTCAGCTTCATGAGTGATGCGACCGGCCTGGCTGCGAAAAACGGTTACGAGCTGGTCAAGTTTTTCTTCCTCCTGACCTTTGCCGCGGCGATCCCTGCCATTATCTCGGGCGGCATTGCCGAGCGTGCCAAGTTCATTCCGCAGTTGATTGCCACGGCCGTCATTGTGGGCTTTTTCTACCCTTTCTTTGAGGGCATTATCTGGAATCAGAAGTTTGGCATCCAGACCTGGATCAAGGCCTCGGCGGGTGCTGAAGTGCATGACTTTGCAGGGAGCATCGTGGTGCATACCCTCGGCGGATGGATGGCCTTGCCCGCAGTTATTTTGCTGGGAGCCCGCCATGGCCGATATCGTAAAGATGGCCAAGTCAGTGCGCACCCACCTTCAAGCATTCCCTTCTTGGCTTTAGGTGCTTGGATTCTGGCGGTCGGCTGGTTCGGCTTCAATGTCATGAGCGCGCAGACTATCGACAAAATCTCCGGTCTGGTTGCGGTCAATTCTTTAATGGCCATGGTGGGCGGCACACTGGCGGCGGCCCTTATCGGACGCAATGATCCAGGCTTTGTCTATAACGGCCCTTTGGCAGGCCTGGTCGCTGTATGCGCGGGTTCAGACATCATGCATCCGGTGGGCGCACTGGCCACTGGCGCGATCGCAGGACTCATTTTTGTTCAGTTCTTCACCTGGACTCAGAACAAATGGAAAATCGATGACGTGCTCGGCGTCTGGCCCCTGCACGGCCTGTGCGGCGCCTGGGGTGGTATCGCCTGTGGCATCTTCGGCACCACCGCCCTTGGCGGGCTAGGTGGGGTGACCTTCCTCGCACAGTTGATCGGCACTGTAGCGGGCATCGCCTGGGCCTTGTTAGCAGGCGTGATCGTCTATGGCCTCTTGAAAGCGGCGATGGGCTTGCGACTCAGCCAGGAAGAAGAGTTCAATGGTGCAGACTTGAGCATTCACAGAATCTCGTCTACTGCGGAGCGTGAGACCACTTGGTAGATCGCTGGCGGTGAAAGTCTTTACCCCCGTCCTTGTACATCGCGGATCGTCGGCACTCAAGATTCGCTGTAAGCGGGACGGGCGAGAGCCCCCTGCCGATCCAAAAACCTGACAAACTCAAGCGTTCTCGCAAGGCTCCCGGACGTGTCGCCACTCTTGGCTCCAATAGCGGCGAGCTCCCGAATCGTCCGTAAGCCATCCATTTGCAAGGCCAGGTCACGAGAAAAGCTATCGTCCAAGCGAATTTCGCTATGGAGCCCCCCCACCAAAGGTAAATTCTCAGACATTGAGCTCGCTACAAAAGGGCTCAACTTGGGGCATATCGATTCAAGGTCCAGGCGGGGCTCCTGACCTTCTTGTCCAGGTGACGTGAAAAACCCGCCGATCACGATCGCTTGACCAAAAATTTCCACATGACCCGCAAGCACCAAGGACCAAAGCATTCGGGCCATGGCCTGAAGGGAGTCCTCTCTATCGTAGGTCAAACCCAGCGCCTGGCATTTCGCCCAACTCAAATCGATGAGCGCCATCACCGAGAGCGAGTTTGGAAAGGCTTGCGCCAAATGTTGAAGTGTCAGCTTGGCAATGGGCTCATCGACGGAAACAACTCGGCCGAGGCATTCAAACTTGACCAGATCACGATTGACCAGACTCGCCTGAGTAAGCGTCGCATCGGGCTGTAGCGCACAGCGAATATGCATGCTGAGGATCGTATTCGCGCCAACATTGCGCTCGAGTTCAGGTATCGGAGCAAGATCACCCTCGCGCTGTAGATTTTTGCAGAGTAAGGATTGCTTAAAACGACGCCCGAGCGCAAAGTCCAGATACTGTTGCTGCGCCACCCAATCATCCGTATCGAGAGGCGTCCATGCAGAGGCGGCAATCTTGAAGGATTCACTCCCGGCCTTCGGAAACATCGTCTCGATACCCGGCTCGCCAAGATACTGAAGGCCGTGCGCCTGCGCTGCTTGGGCAAACTCATGGAGATAGAAAGGTGTCGCAAACTCAGATAAATCATCATGAAACATCACGTAATCGGGCAGCGCCAGGGAAAATTGAATCTCTCCCTTGAGCGTATCAAGATACGGAGTTTTTGGCATGTCTTCATTTCGGGTGTGATCGTTCGCGTCCAAGGATAAGCCGCCATAGGCTGCGAGGAAAGCGCGAGCTTCAGGGATGGTTTCGATTTCAAAGGCTCGCGCCCCGAACCGGAACTGCAGCATCTCCCGCACCAAATGGCGCAGCCGACAACCCGGCAAGGCGTTATAGCTAATATAGGCCACGCCTTGATCCGTCAGCGCATGTTGAACCAGCTTCAGAATGGCATCGCGCACCAACGGAGGTACCCAGGAATACAGACCATGTGCAAGGATATAGTCGAACTTACCGAGAGTGTCGCAGTCGGTACTGACATCGGCTTGAAGCAAGCGAATATTGTTAAGGCCCAGTCGAGCAATTCGCTCTGCCCCTTTGGCAATCGGAGTCGCAGCAAGATCGACCCCAACAAAGCGCGCTTGTGGGAGATGAGCCGCCATAGGAATGAGGTTAGCGCCATCCCCACAACCCAACTCCAATACCGAGCAAGTCTCTAAGGCCGGAGCATCTAAACCAAAAAGTTTTGCAACGGCTTGAAGGCGTTGTGGATGGGTCTGGGAAAAAACGCCTCCCTTGTAGGCGAACTGATCATAAGCTGTCATATCAAGAGTCAGGGTAGATCCTCGCTGGCTTACAGCCTCAGGAGAAACAAGTGTTTGTGTCAAGTGTTTACATGACCAGCAAGACTAACCTTGATATTGTTGATCGTCAATCAAATGCCTTTTGAGCGCTTGTTTGCTTGAGTCCCTGTTTCGATCCGCCAGTGCTAACAGAGCTTCAATCGTAGCTCCATCTTCCGGCCCGATGGCCAAACCAATGCTTGCTCCTACTTGCACCTTGAGTCCGTGCAAATCGACGGCGGCACTCAGCAAATCTCTCAGCTTTTCGGCGATCAATGCCGCCTCTGGCCGATCCTTGACCTGCCGCAGCAAGACCACAAACTGATCACCATCCATTCGCGCCACAACATCTTCACTACGTACCCCGTGAGCAAGCCGACGGGCGAGTACCGTTAGCACCTCGTCACCGTTCAAACGACCATGAGATTCGTTGACCAACTTGAAATTATCAAGATCTATACTGAGAATTGCCACGACGCCATCACGCCGCAAGCGATCCGCCGGGCGTACCAGACTCGAACCCGGATGACGATCAAGCTCAACTTCACCCCCGGACTCAGTTTGTGTTTCTAATACCCGGCGAGCACGAACCATTAGTTGCCGCCGATTGGCCAAACCAGTCAATGCATCATGTTGGGCCAAGAAATTAAATTGATCGTTGGCATGTTTGCTCACCGTACCATCAGCGATCAGCCAGAGGAGGCGAGAGGCTGGGCTCGAGAGGTCCGCGCGGCGCACTTCAAGCCTGAGCCAACACGGTCGGCAGCGATCCAGCTGATAGGCAAGGTTTAACTTAACCACTCCTTTTCGCTGCACGCGTGACTCAAGGCGTTGCATCATGCCTTGCATGCGTTTTTTGTCGGGACTCAAGCCCAGCCCATGTAAAATTGCAGCGAACGCTGTCGCCTCACTGCCGCCCGCTACCTGCACTCCAAGCAAATGCGCAAAACGCAGGTTTGTTGAATGCAGCACCAAGCCTTCTGTGACAGCAATGGCGACAGAATCATTGGCCATCAGGGCATCATGCTGATGACGCAAGGAATCTAACTGTGAGCGATCAAGGCGCAGACGCGATGAAGCGCGATGCTGAACAAAATAGAGCTGGGTGACCATGACTGACATCGCCACTAGCAAGCTTGCCACCGCCACGAGAGCACCAGCTCTCTGCGACCAAAGACCGCCCTGGCCCATTACGCCATAAGTAGCGATGACCAGGGACATAAAAACGATCGCCTTCCAGACACGCCCGAGCACCGCTTCAAAAACGGGCGGCGCTGGAGTCTTCTGAGGCTGCAAGTTTAAAGATTGATGTGAAGGCGGCATTCCAACATAGTCTACGAACCGTCAACTCGCGCCAAGACCTCAGCACGTATTCGGCGTAAAACTCACGACCGACGGTCCGCCCTGATCTCCCCAACGTCCAGGTTCTGAATCCCTAGCCTTACCGCCTTGGATCGCCCAGCTAGAAAAACTGCCAAAGTCGATAAAACATCGATTAATACCGCAAAACCAAAACACAGGCCCTATTTAGCTCGACAATTTTTTACATTCTTGGATAAAATAGATAACTCCTCCGCGACCGTGGGAGAAGTTCGAATTGGGCTTTTTCTATGGCATCGCTGCAACGAGAAGCCGACCACATGGACATGCAATTCTGGCACCGCGCCTTGACCACCTCAATGCGACTGAGCGTTGCGCTCGGGTTCGCTGTTGCACTGTCTTTGTTCGCCCCTTTCTCTTTTGCACAGTCGACAGACCGGATCGCTCTCGTGGTGGGTAACTCCGCCTATCGGACGGCACCTTTACCCAATCCGCGCCACGACGCCACAGAAATGGCGGCCTTGCTCACCAAGGCAGGCTTCAAAGTAGATGTGCAACTCGATACTGACTTAAACCAGTTACAAGCTGCAGTGCAAAAATTCGGGACGGCCATTCGTGACCCGAGGATCAAGTTTGGGCTGTTCTATTTCGCAGGCCATGGCATGCAGCAAGATTGGCGCAATTACCTGGTGCCGGTCTCTGCCAACATAAAAACCGCTTCGGAGGTGCCGACCCAAACAGTCGACGTGAGTCAATTGTTGAGCTATATGGGGCAAGGCCAGGGACGTAGTTTTTTAGTCATTCTCGACGCCTGCCGGGACAATCCGTTCGCGAGCACCTTCAAATCGTCATCCAAGGGCTTAAGCCAGTTTGACGCACCAGTGGGCAGCTTGTTGGCTTTTGCCACGGCACCGGGAAATGTTGCCTTGGATGGCGATGGCAAAAACGGCCTGTACACAAGCTACTTGCTGCGTGAATTCGCAGTCCCCGGCACGCGCATTGAAGACGCGTTTAAACGGGTGCGGCTCAGCGTTCGTCTAGCGTCAAAAGGCCAACAAATTCCTTGGGAAAGTACCTCCCTTGAAGAAGATGTCTTCATGTTCCCGACGGCGGTTCAGAAACTGTCGGAAGCAGAGCGGGAAAAATTGCTTGAAAGCGAAATGGCCTCCTGGCAGGAAGCCAAAGCCGCCAACGATCCGGAAGTTTTGGCCAAGTTCATTCGACAGTATCCGAGCGGCAATGCCAGCGAGTTGGCACAGGCTCGGCTGAATCGAATGCTCTTGGCGGGCGCAGAACGTGAAAACAATAAAGACAAGAGCAAGAAAGCGGACGCTCAGGCACTAGCGGCGACCGCCGCCCTTGAGGTGGCCGCACGCGAAGAGCTGGCTCGTCGACGCATCGCGGAGGCCGAGCAAAAGCGCCTATTGGCCCAGCGCGAAGAAGCCGAGCGTCAACGCCTGGCGCTTGCCGAAGCCGCGCGTGAGGCTGAGCAGCGGGAAGTCATTGCGCGCCTTGCGGCAGAGAGGGAGATGCAAGCGAAACTTGCCGCTGACAAGGCCCGGTTAGCTGAAGCTGAAGCCAAGAAGCTCGCCGAACTCAAACAGGACCAGGAACGAAAGGAAGCGCAACAGTTGGCACTGGCTCAAGCTGAGCAAATGCGTCTGGCGCAAGCCGAGCAGGCGCGCCATGCTCAGGCCAATGCACAGGCCGCGCGTGAAGAGCTTCGCCGCGCGGATCAACTCAAAGCCGAACACGCCGCGCGTGAGAAAGCTCTGGCACTCGCCGCCGAAAACTTGCGCCTCGCGGCGGCGAAGCAGGCCGAGCTTGAGCAGAAAGAATTGCTGCGTTTAACCATTGAAAAAAAAGCTCTTGAAGAAACCGCAAAAGCCCCCGTCCTTTTGGCCGCGGCACCTGTCGTTCTTGAACCTACACCCTACTTCAAAGGCTACGCACAGCATGACAGAATCTTTCGCGTCGGCGAGGAGCATGTCATTCGCAAGATCGATCAGTTCAGCAAGAAATCCGAAAATATCACGCGACGGGTCACCCGCGTCGACAGCGAGGCTGATCGCGTCATTTTCGATGATGGCAAATATGTCACCGATCAGATGGGAAATACCCTGGTCAACCAGCTCGGCAATTTCAGCACCGTCAGACAGTTCTACCCCGCTGATTTATTTGTCGGGAAAAAATGGACCTCCAGATTCAAGCAAGTCCGCCCTAACGGTACGGCCTATACGTTTGAATACAGTCTGAAAGTCGTGGCCAAGGAAACGATCACGGTGCCGGCGGGCAGCTTTGACGCCTTTCGGATTGAAGCGAGAGGATTCAATATTGATCTGGGAGCGAGCCTTGAACGAGATATTTGGGTATCGCCAGGTGTCAATGCGGATATCGCACAGGACTATCGGGTACGACTGCGCTCGGGCCTGCTGGAAACGAATCAGCGCGAAGAGCTCATGTCTTACACACCGACTCAAAAACGGGCGAGCCGCTAAGCTGGCCTTTATCAATGAGCCTGGGCGGCACCTATAGAACCACTGATCAAGTATCGACCTGCGCGTTTGAGTCAAACACCGGCGTTCCTAGTGCGAAAGTTGTATTGCATCGTCGGGGGCTTCTGGTAGATACTCGGGAAGCACGATCTGTTGCAAGGAAGACCATGGCTAATTTTTATGTTTATGGGCTCTCGAACGGGGCAAACGGGACTCTGATCGACACCGGTACATTGATCCGCGGACTGTCTGAAATTCCCGGAAGTGTTGGCGCCGCGGCAAGCGAGCTCTGGGCCAATGCCCATCGAAAAAAGGATTGGATGATTGATGCAAGCAATCTCTATACCTTTCAAGAGTTTGCAATGGTGGACTTGTTTTTCGAGTTGGCGAAAGGATATGTTCAGGGCAAAGATTCGGTGTCCTTAGGCAAGGTTTGGGATGATCATGTCAATGGGATCGGCATCATTCACAACGCTTTCAGCAGACGCCATCGCACGGGCGCCATGTTCGGGCTAGATGCAGCGGCTTTGTGGTTCGCCCAAAAAGACCCCATGCTGGTGGTGTTACTCGAGCACTACATGAGGGGCCAGGGCAGGCCCTATCAGCTTCAGCACGGAGAGCTCCGGAGAATGAACACCCATATCGATTTTTTTAATCCGAATCAGGGTCTTTCGCCGTCCTTGGCGCCCGAGGTCGCACGTGCCCAAGCGGGAGAGGAGGTCTTGGTCTCGGCGCGTGTGAACGGAAAAAACGATGCCTTAGGAAACTTTCCAATTGACTTACAAGGCACCTTGAAGCTTTCGGACGGCGCACCTGTAGGCAATCCAACGACACCCTACGGCACGATGGCCTACGAAGCGCTCGACCCCCCTCTGATGTTTGAAGGCACCATGGTCTGGTCAGACTCCTGGGACTTTGACTCTAAAGTGGCAGAACACCTTGGACCCACCAACCTGTCGGGCCGACCCAGCGGTGGAGAGATGCAGGTGAGTCTCATCGCGCTATTCACCGATGGTGTTCCCTTTGTGGCCAAGAGCGAGGCTACGATGGTCAAACAGTATTCTTCTCTGGGTCCCTTGTACTAATCCTGACGAGATGTCCAGGTCAGCCCACAATCCGAGTCGCAAAATCCATGGCGCCGTACCAAATCGCGATCGCGGAATAGTTATCATGCCCGTCTCTCTTGTTGGCCAACAAGACCTGCTCCATTTGCTCCAACCAATCCTTTGGTGAGCTCACGCGCTGCATGAGGCGCTCCATCTCGGACTCACTGACATACTCCCAAAAACCATCGCTGCACAGTAAAAATGCATCGCCACTTTTGACCGTTTGCAGAGCCTCGGTAATTTCAGGCGTAAAGCCTTCCTCGCCACCCAGTGAACCGGTGAGTATCGTGCGTTGGGAAGATTCGCGCGCAGCGCTGGGCTTCACAAAACCGGCATCGATCATTGACTGGAAAACGCTATGATCCTTGGTCTGAAAAAACTGACTGCCGCCACGAAATGCATACAGGCGGGAATCTCCTATATGCGCCCAGACCGCTTGAGAGAGTTGCTCATTGATCAGTAAAACCACCAAAGTGGCGCGCATATCCTGCTGCTCGTGACGATCCCCCTGATGCGCAATCACTTGTTGATTGGCGAGTTCAAGCAAATCCATCGCTTTTTGAGGTGACACTTCGGGTGCTTCTTGAAAAGCAGCCAGGACAGCATCCACGGCGAGTTTCGAAGCAACGTCGCCCCCACCATGGCCTCCCGCACCATCGGATAGCACACAGCAGATTTGACCCGCTTGCACCCAATGCCCACAAGAGTCTTCATTACGCTTGCGGCCACCCATCTTGCTGAGAGTCGCCATCGAAATTTCCAAAGCATTGTGCATGTGATCTCTTTGGTGCCTTTAACTGCGTTTGCTTTTCTGATCGAGTTGGCTGATTTGGGCCTCGTACGCCTTGACAAACTCCTTGCCAAAAAAGGCCTCGAAATCGTCTTCGGCTTCACGAGAAATTTCCGAATAAAGTTCCGAGAAGCGCTCCCAGAGTTTAGCCTTTCTTGTGGCGGGCACCATCGATTCAATCATCGATTTCTTGGTCAGGCGGGACTCAAGATGTGCCGGGTCAAACTTGTTGACCAGGCTTTGAATGGCAGCGCGCATTCCCGCCACAAAAGCCATTTGATGTGCGCCCAGATCATCAAACGCATCCTGCACCGAATCAGCGGGTGACAAAAAACCACGAACGGGGATGGGGCTTAGCAGATGGGCCAGTGCAGACTCCGTGTCCGGAGAAAACTTGAGAGGGTTGTTATCCTTGCTGACAATCATGGTGACTTCGGTTTTCATCTCTCGTTTGAGCAGACTGCGCGCTGTCAGAAGTTCCTGTGTGCCCTGCGTGGAAATCCTGAGAAGCTCCCCTACCCTTTCCATTAATGCGGGAGTCAATCCGGCGTCGGGTTGACCCAAACTTAAAGCCGTCTTGGGCAGCTTGGTTAATTGCAGACCGACGAGGAATGCGGCCAACAGTTCATCTTGCCCGGAGGTAGACGACGTCAAGGCTGAGGCCGTCGACGCCAAGGGCTTGGGAGACTGGGCAAGCTTTTGTTTGAGCTGCGCCTTGATGGATTGTTGGTTCAGTCCTTCCAACAAATCAGTGGCCTGAGTTTTGGGGGGTTCTTCAAAAGCAAAAGGGTGCTCGGAGGCCACCTGCGCCGCGATTTCCTTGATCGCGTCTGGCCCGAGAATTTGAGTGGGGATCAATTTTTCCGGAGTGCTTCGTGCTTGCGGCAAGCTAAATGTGCCATGAATTTCAGGCGTATGGTCGGAAAGCGGCGCCTCTGTATAGGCTTTTGGCGTATTCAAAAAAGCCTCAAGATGGCCCTGCGCCTGGCGGTCTCCAGAAAAACTCTGCTGACGGGCACTCGCCACGCCAAGAGGGTCGTTTGACACGGCACCGGCCGAGCCTTTCAGACCGAACAGATCATCGATACTTTCCTCGCGCGCAGAAGTTCCAAAGTTTTCCAGTCCAAGCGCGTCCTGAGCTTTACGGGTTGGCGTCGACGCGGAGCCTCCTGCGCCAGTGTTCGCGCCTCGCTCAAAAAGAAATCGCTCCGCAGGAGGCTGATCGGGTGACCGAACAGGATCGGCCAAGGGCAAAGCCTCGGCTTTGGACTTTCCCGAGCTGAGATCACCCCAGATATCGAAATCGTCGGGGATGGTGCTTGAGCTTGCCTCGACTGGGCGATGACCAGCGCTCGGCGACGAAGGATTGACCGCACTTGACGCATCCGCGGCCGACCCGAAAAGATTCGCAAAAGGATCCGGCGACGTGCTTTTCTGCTCTGAACCCAAGGAGTTCCAAAACATCGTGGGCGATTCGGAAATGGGCTCGGGTGCAGGAACCGCTTCGGGCGAGGCCGCCTCGATGCTCAGCTCAAACTCACCGATGATCAGCGCATCCCCGTTCTGCACCGGAGCGGGCACATCTTTAGCCAATTCACGCCCATTAAGACTGACAATATTCGGGATACCACAGGCCACCACGGAGTACTGTTCATTGTCAAAAACAATTCTCGCTTGCTCGCGCGAAATATGCTGATAAGGGTCTGGTAAATGTAGCGTGCAGGACGAAGCTCTCCCAATCACACCGCCTGCTTCGGTAAAGTCTGCCGCGATCCCTTGGGCCGGGGCTTGACCCATCGCCTTGACTAATACAATTCTCAGCACAAGCCTTTTCTCCTGTTAGGCAAGTTGAATAGTAGACACCAAGGGCTTGGAACCGTCGAAGCTCAGTCGTACCAAACTGTTAGGCGCCTCGCCTTCACTCAAAAATAAAGCCACCGACTTGAACAACTGCGCACACTGTTCAGTATTGAGCACCGGAATAGCGCTGCGCATCACGTTCGGGTCGTAAAACCGAAACCAGACCACCGCACCGTCGGGCGTGCGCACTTGAGTAAACTGCCGCAAGTGAATTTGTAGCTCTGCCAAGCTTAACTCACTATGCACGAAACTGACCCATGATTCCCCCCAGGCTTCAAGAAGCCAATCCAGCACCTCGGGCTGATCTTTAAGATCCACCAAAAACGGCGCCGCCTCAAAAACCTCAGGCTCCACGTCGCCCGGGAAAAGACAGTCGAAGCTTAAGGAGTCGTGCTCGTAGAGAAAATCTAAGGCCGACGTGTTACCTGCAGCGTCCACCATGGCATACAAACGCACCGGCTCAGAAGGTAAAAGCTGCTTACGCAGCGATACGAGATCAGGGGCACTGGGCATCATGCTTGCAATTCCATACTGTTTCTGCTCGAAGCTTCTGATTGACCACTCAATTAACAGCCCTCGCAAATCTCACAAAACGAGGCCTTGCCTTGATGGGCCTCCCTGAGTGTATCCGCAGAGCTATTGCTCTTCAACGCTTTCCCTGTGCGTAACGGCTTCTTGCCCGAAGCTTTGTTTGTTTTTCCGGTAAGGGGTGCGTCGGGACTGGTCGGCGCGGCACCCTTGCCGGACAGGGCGGCTCCACCAGAATTGATGTTGACCATTATGCCTTTGATGTCCACTCCGGCCGAGGTAATCGAAACGAAATTACCACCCACTTTTAAGGTAATGCCGGTGCTCGCCTCCAACACCAGATTAGTGCCCGCTTTAAGATGAATTTCCTGAGCCGCCGCCGCATTGAAAACCCCGGAGGATTTCACGAGCCAGTCTTGCTGAGTCTGGAGCGAGAACGTCGCCCCCACTTTAATATTTTGATCTTGTGCCACCTCAAGATGATGTTTGCCCTTGACCTTTTCAGAGTGGTTACCCGAGATCGTCAGATGGCTGTCTTTTTTGATTTCCTCGATGCGATCATTTTTGACCAGAATGTGATGGTCTTTTTCAGCCTGAATCCCAAAGAGTTCGCTGCCTCGCAGATCCTCAAAGAAAATCTCATTGAAATTTTCTTCACCGGCGCCCTTACTGCTCTTGGTACGGATGCCACTTTGAGTTTTGTTGGCAGGATAGTCGTAAGGGGTTTTGTTCTCTGCGTTATAGACTGCCCCGGTGATCAACGGCCGATCCGGGTCGCCTTCCAAGAAGGTGACAACAACCTCGTCGCCAATTCTTGGTAGGGCCATAAAACCATATTGACCACTGGCCCAAGGCATCGTAGTCCGGATCCAGCACGAGGTATTGCTACCTCCCTGTTTTTCGTAACGATCCCACAAAAACCGAACGCACACTCGGCCTTGTTTATCAGTAAAAATTTCCTCTCCGGGAGGGCCGGTCACAAAGGCTGTTTGAACTCCGCTAATAATCGGCTTGGGCGTGGCTCTTGGGGGCCGATACTGCTGAGATGATTTAATCGCGTAAAACTGCATGCTGATGCTTAAGCGGGTCCCGCTACCCGCTTCCTGGCCACCCTCAGAAAAACGCGAACGGGTGGCCGTAATAAAGTATTCACGGTTTTGCGCAGTCACCTTATGTTTGGCGAGCGTGAACTTTCGGCCCGGTACCATCGTTGCCACATCCCCTGCACCGGCAAAAATAAGACGGCGTGTTTGCAACTCCTCTAAGCGGATATTGGCAAAGGTCCGACCCTCGGCTTCGGTGTCGTACTCTCCCGGATAGTCATAGATTTCGTAAGCCGTCTCATTCACACCATCCAACTTTTCCGAGCTGCGGGTCGCGAACAAAGCCACGGAGGGGCGGCTCGGGTCGTACTCATCGATCGAAAATTTGCCGGGTTGAACTTCCTGAGCGAAAGACCATTGATGAATATGCGGCACTTTTGAAGTGACATTGTCGCGGCGATAGAACGGAATAGTCGCGTCGCCATCGATAGCTTTATGAGCAGAAGCACCATCGCACAGCACCATTCGATGAGCACCATCGCTGTGCTCGAAGAAGTAGTAAATGCCTTCCTGTTCCATCAATCGAGTTACGAAATTGAGCGTGGTTTCACGGTACTGAACACAATATTCCCAGGCCGTATAGGTACGTTCCAGTCGGTTATCAATTTTCGCCCTCGGTTCTTCTGCAAACACGGCCTTTAATACCTCCGGAATAGACATATTCTGGAAAATTCGGCTGTCCGAGCTGCGTGACAAAAACCAAAGCCAGGGCCTGACAGTGAGTCGGTATGAGAAGAATCCGGGAGTGGCCACGCCGGTTTGCTCGAGCCGAGTGCAGTACCCGCTAAAAAAGCGCAGGATGGGAGCTTCACCCTCGTCGACCTCCCTTGCGATGGTGATGGCCTTACCCAATAGCGTCTTGGGGTCCAAGCTTTGCAGGCGACTCACTGCCTCAATTTGATAATCAAATAGCCCGCTCACACTTTCGTCAAGCGTTGCTTGCGCAAAAATCAACTCGGTGCCAAGAGGACTCTTTAATGAAAATACATTGAGCATGACATCACTTCGGTTAGGTCGCGTGGTGAAGCTTGAGAATACGCCGAATCACGCCTCCAAGCCATAGTACAAAGGTGCTAGCCATGCGCTCTAAACTATGAAAACTGGTAATTGAAGTCCTCATTAGCAGTGTCTATATGGATTGCACTCAATGGTTTACCGTCTGCTAAGCGATTGAGGTATTCCAAACTGATCTTGGGTAACATGGTATTGGTCACGATCGCATCAATCATTCGACCGCCCGACTCCAGTTCCGTGCAGCGACTGATAATGAGTTTCACAACATCATCGCTATAGCTCATGGGTACTTTATGGTTTTCCTTGACACGCTTCACAATGCGGTTCAACTGCAGTCGAACGATACTGCCCAGCATGGTGTCAGAAAGCGGATAGTAGGGGATGGTAACAATGCGACCCAGTAAGGCTGCAGGAAAAACCTTGAGCAAGGGCTCACGCAAGGCCTTGGCAATCGCATCGGGCTCGGGCATCAGCTCGGGGTCTTTGCACAGGCTCATGATGAGATCACTACCCGCATTCGAGGTGAGCAAAATGATGGTGTTCTTGAAGTCGATGTAGCGACCCTCTCCATCTTCCATCCAGCCCTTGTCAAAGACCTGGAAAAAGATTTCATGAACATCCGGGTGGGCCTTTTCGACTTCGTCCAAAAGCACAATCGAGTAAGGGCGTCGGCGCACAGCCTCGGTGAGTACCCCCCCTTCGCCATAACCGACATAGCCCGGAGGTGCGCCTTTCAAGGTCGACACCGTATGTGCCTCCTGATACTCACTCATATTGATAGTGATCACATTTTGCTCGCCACCGTAGAGTGTCTCGGCAAGCGCCAAGGCGGTTTCTGTTTTACCGACCCCGGACGGCCCCACCAGCATGAACACCCCAATCGGCTTGTTAGGGTTATCCAACTTGGCGCGAGAGGTTTGGATGCGCTTGGCGATCATCTCCAGGCCATGGCCTTGTCCAATGATGCGCTCATTCAAGGTATCGGCAATGCGAAGTACCGATTCGATCTCATTCTTGACCATTCGCCCGACCGGCACCCCGGTCCAATCGGCCACCACACTTGCCACCGCCTGATCATCGACCGAAGGCAAGACCAGGGGTGAATCGCCTTGCAAGCTACCGAGTGCCCCCTGATGCACAGCGAGTTCGCCTAACAAGGTTTGACGCGCCTCGGCATTCTCCGGAGTCTCCGGAATCTCGCGAAGTTTCTGGCGTATTCCCAAGACCAGATCGACCGCCACTTTCTCTTTTTGCCAGCGCTCATACAGGGTGTCGTAGCGCCCCTTCTCGGCAGCGAGAGATTCTTTGGCGAGCGCTTCGCGCGCCGCGACATCTTCGCCCATGGACTTCTCGCGTCCGATAATTTCCAGCTCAGTGTCGAGCATTTCCATACGTCGCGCACTGTCTTCCACTGCTGGTGCCGTCGCATGCTGACTCACCGCCACACGCGCACAAGCAGTATCCAAAAGGCTCACCGATTTGTCGGGAAGTTGGCGCCCGGGAATGTAGCGATGCGATAGCCGCACCGAGGCCTCAATGGCCGAATCCATGAGCATCACGCGATGATGCTTTTCCAGTGCCCCCGCGACACCGCGCATCATCGCAATCGCCTTATGTTCATCAGGCTCGGGGACTTGCACCACCTGGAAGCGACGCGTTAGGGCCGGATCTTTTTCGAAGTACTTCTTGTACTCGGCCCAGGTGGTGGCCGCCACCGTGCGCAAGGTGCCGCGCGCTAAGGCAGGTTTGAGTAAATTGGCGGCATCACCGGTACCCGCGGCACCGCCGGCTCCAATTAAGGTATGAGCCTCATCCACGAACAAGATAATCGGCTTGGGGGAGGACTGCACCTCATCGATCACTTGACGAAGGCGGTTTTCAAACTCCCCTTTCATCGAGGCCCCCGCCTGCAGGAGCCCAATGTCCAGGGACAAAAGCGATACCTCCTTTAATTGAGGTGGCACATCGCCCTTGGCAATACGCAGCGCAAAGCCTTCAACGACGGCTGTTTTACCGACCCCGGCTTCGCCCGTGAGGATAGGATTGTTTTGACGGCGCCGCATCAAGATATCAATGATCTGGCGAATTTCGTCATCTCGCCCGGTCACCGGGTCGATATGGCCATCGCGTGCGCGTTGGGTCAGGTCTACCGTAAACTTCTTAAGCGCTTCTTGTTTGCCCATGGCGGCAGGAGCAATGGCCTCACTGGCCTCGCCAGGACTACCGGCAGAAAAACCATCGCTGGCCTTTTCCTGATTCTCGGGTGAGTCCTTAATCAGGTCGGCCAGGTTGTCGCTGAGCGCCTCCACTTTAATTTTGTCGAATTGCTTAGAGATGCTGGAGAGCACGCTACGCAGCGCTGCTGTTTTGGTGATGCCCACCATCAAATAACCACTCCGCACTTCCGAGGCACCAAACATCAAGGTGCCATACACCCAGCCGCGCTCAATCGAGTCACTAACATGGGCCGAGAAGTCCGAGATCGAGCTGGCGCCGCGCGGCAGACGATCCAGTGCCGTGATGACATCCTTCGCGAGCACCGAGGGATCCAGCTCAAAATGACGAATGATTCTGCTTAAATCCGAATCGGAAAGCTGGATCAGTTGATGAATCCAGTGCACCAATTCGACATAGGGATTGCCGCGCAGTTTTGCGGTCACCGTGGCCGCTTCAATGCCTTTATAAAGGGTGTGATTTAGCTTTCCAAATAAAGATAGACGACTGATTTCGGACATGGCATTCCCCTGGGTTCAATTTTCGGTCATTTAGCTGATCGGTCATTCAATGTTTATGCGTCTACACTCGTTAAGCTTCCATCATGCGCTGAGTTACACGGATAAAGCGAGTTCATCCGCGGCCAGGGCGCTCTTTCTTTTGCCCAGCCAGGTGGTCCAACCCAGTTTCCCCTGGCGACCTAAAGTAATGCTTGGTACTTCGGTCGCTTGGAGTAAATGCCGGGTTTGAACAAACAACTCTGCACTCAAGTAAAGATTCAACCATTCCTTCAAGCTTTTCATGGCGCGTCCTCCAGGCAGCATGGCCTCATAACTGGCGAAATCCATCGGCCCAAGAATCACTTCAATGCTGTGCTGCGCGTCATAGACTCGACGTCCCAAAACCGCGCCAAGCCCCAGGCATCGAAGTTCCGGCAGACCCGAGAGGCTGGTCTGATCGCTGCGGCTCAAGTTCATCCAGTGCGGACGAAAACTATGTACTTGCACCGGTATTTTGAAGAACTCCGACAAAATCGCGGCCAAGCCCTCTGGTGTTTTTGAGAGCTTGCCGAGTTGCCCCGCAAAATAACGCTTGGACTCGCCCGGAACGTAACGGATATGCCCGGGATCGGTCGTTTGCGCAGGAGCACCGTTCTGCCCGACCAAGGCTCCAAGAAAATCCATAAAGCGATCTTCACCCGGACGATCCCGGTTGGCTGCCGGTTGAGCTTGGCGCCATATCAAATAAAAGAAGGAGATGGCCCGATGATGAAAAATATCCGCAAAGCGACGCAGGGTGGCGTCACCAAAATTGAGATCACGCTCGTGAGCTAATTCGGTTAAATGGGTCGGCAGTGCTCCTTGAGGGCCGAATAGCCCAAAGAAGCGAACGAGAATGCGCAGCTTACCGTTCTTGGTGTGCTCCGCGCCCGACAGCGAGGCCGGTGCGAAGCTCAGCATGGGGCTTTGCCCAAGCCGCAAAGCCTCGACGCTGGGTCGTTTCGCCTGACCAATCGGAGGGCTCTCAGGATACAAGCCTTCGATCGTTCGGAGCGCCTGATAAAAATCGAAGCGCTCGGGGTGATCGAGGATTTGCTCGAGAAAAGCTATCCGATGGGTTTGAGTCCGGTTCTCGGAATCCATTGTGCAATCTCACCACGTGAATCGGACAATAACGTCAGTTGAGTAAAGGAGTTCACCGTGACATGGCGCGCAAAAAATCGCTCCATCACTGATCCGAATAGAAAGGCGCCTGCCCCCGAAAAGCCGGCCTCGGACACCGTCAGCTGAATCGCCAATCCGCGACCAAAGGAAATGGGGCCGGCGATCGGAAGACGCCTGACGAGGGGCTTGGCGTCGAGCCTGCTGATCGACTCAATCACTCTTTTGCCACTGGTATCGCCAACGCCCACATAGAGGCCAAGCATTTTGCTGAGCTGCCCGGTGGCGCCCTCGCTGGCAAACAATGACTCGTAGTTCAGCGTGAGATGGGAGAGCATGCGCCAAGCCAATTCGCCATCGACCAGGCGCATGACCGGTTTGGTCGGGCCCGCAATAATCTGGGCTGTCTTGATGGGCAAGCCCGCGGGCATGGTCAGCTTGGATAGACTCCCGATGGGAATGAGCAGGGGCAGGTCGCGATTGGTGGCCAGCACGTCGGCCGAAAGCTGATGCACTTCTCTCGAGAATGGGGCCTGTGTTTCATCGACCAGCGAGACATAAACTTCGGTACCGAGATAGCCCGTTCGGGCTCCTTTTCGGCGCGTACTTTGTGAAGGGCTTCTTTGAGTACGGCGCACGGTAAAGTAGGCCTGCGAGGTGGCGGCGGTGTCGCGCCAGCTCTCGTGATGGCCACCATAGAACGGCGAAAACTGGGTCGCTTTTTCGGCTTCATTCGAATAGCCGGCCAGCGAGACAATTCGGTACACCTCAAAATCGAGCGGGCGAGTCTTGTCGACCACAATATGGCCTTCATGATGCTCCGACTTGATCAGCACCCGATCCGCTTTGACCTCAAACACATTCGCCACAGGGGTCGCAAACAGTGCCAAACAATCTTTATCAATAAGTGGCTCGAGCTTGTCATCAAAGCCCGCCGACATCAGAATAATTTCGCAAGCATTGCCTTTCAATTGCTTGAAGACTTTGCTGAGCCCACTGACTTTGAAGAAAAGAAAGCGTTGCGGAAACGAAAAATACTCGCGTAGTAAGCGATAGCCTTGAAACGAACGCCGGTCAAAAGGCAGCAAGGCCTCGCTGTCCTCAAAGCCGTAGGCGGTGACGGCACCGCCCGCGAGCATCACGGTGTGCGGGGCACCTTTGAAGTCCCAGTGAACGGCCGCGCCCAGCGACTTGGCCAGCAGTGCTTCGTACAAAGCCAAGCCCGTCTCTTCGGGGGCCTTGATATGGAAAATCAGCTCATCACATTCAAGTTTTGAAAAATCAAGCCCGGCCGTGCAGGCCAGTTTCACTCGGAGACCGCCGCGCACCATGTCAGCTAAATTCAGACTACTTAAGGGCAGGTCGGGGGCGAACTTGAAGTAGCGTGTCTGCGTAATTTCGAGCGGCCACAGGCGAACCGGATGAGCGGTCGCGAATTGACAGTGGCTTGTTTCTCCACGCGGCAAGGGCGCCTTAATCGGGCTGCCCTTGGTCATCACCGGGCCAACCGCCAAACTGGCATCGGCGAGATCCGGAACCATTTCAACGATGGCCATGGACGGCGTAGGCGCCAGAAAATCGGGGTAGACTATTTCCAGCAGGTTTTGCGTGAATTTCGGAAACTCTCCGTCCACCTTCAAATGCAGACGGGCCGTGAGAAAAGCAAAGCCTTCGAGCAGCCTCTCGACGTAAGGGTCAGTAACCTCCATGCCCTCCATCGTGAGACGGGCCGCAACCTTGGGGAACTCCTCGGCAAACTCCGCACCCATCTCGCGCAGATACGCTAGTTCAGAGTTGTAGTAGTCAAGCAGGCGCGGATCCATGTTGTTTAGCTCTTGGCCATTTGGGATCAGGCCGCGCTTAGAAGACCAGGGTCATCCACCCGTGTGGCACCCGTTTCGAGATCCACACTGGTTTTGAACAAGACATCCAAAGGATAGGGCTGGGCCCACAATTGGCCCATGATTTCAAACTCGACCGCATTGTGATGAGCCAGAGGGTCCTCCTGCTCCACCGCTTTGACCGTAAGCGACTCGGGCACAATACGTGGCTCAAAATCGATGATGGCTTGTCGAATCCATTGTTCCAGTCCCGACATTTCAATCTTGGAGACCAGTAAGCCGCTCAGAGGCGGCAGCCCAAAATTGAGAACCGAGCGGCGGGCGTGTTGATTGATGATCGGGTCAACATCATAGAGACCTCCGGTCGCATTCAATAGCCAATTCAAATCACGCAACACGGATTGCCTGAGCTTGACTTTTGAGATCACTTTTTGCTCCGAGGTTTCGAGCACCTGAGTGTCCGGCTTGTGATCAATCAAGCGGTCCAATAGCGCTGGCTGGAGTTGGTCTCTCGAATAAATCTGAGTCTTCATCGTAGCCTAAAATTTGCATTCCGCCTTAACGGGTAAAGTCGAGCTGTGAGCACTCCAACAGGGGGTACTCTTGCGCCTCGGTGACCAGAATTTTTTGCCCGACACCCGTTGCGTAAGCCTCTCCCACTGAGATCCATTCGGTTTTCAGGCCACGAACGATTTGCAGATCGCCGTGGCTCTCGCTGCCCGGATAACGCGCCGGCAAGTAAGCACTCTTGCTACCACCGGTGTCAAATTCGATTTCCGCAGACTGCCAGATGGTTTCGATCAAATCGACCGGCGCATGAAACTTGACGGCATTCAGTTGCGAGAAGGGCAACCAGTAATATTTGCCGTCGATAAAGGCCTCCAGATTGGGGCCCAGTCGTGAGTCAGAGTCCGCGATCCACTCAAAGCCTACGCCATTCATGGTGCCCGCTCGAGGCTCAGCCAGCTCCAAAGCTTCATCCCACCACTTGGATCGGGTCGCGATATTTTGAACTTCGAGAGCCTTGCACATTAAACCCATCCAGGGCTGCGGTTCACCGACCAACATCGGCATACGTTTTCCGGCAAACACCTCCGCGCGAAAACGCTCGCAGGCAATGCAGGCCAAAAAGGCCTTGGAGTACAAGGCATTTTCGGCTTTCAATTCCATCGCCGCAGTAAGCTGCGTGACCGCGCGGTCCCATTGACCCGTCAGCGAAAACAAGCGGAAAAGCCCGACGCGCAAGTCTGCATTAGTCGGGTTGGCTTTGACTTGAGCCATCGCTGTTTTCAGCGACACGCCCTTAATTTCAAGTTCATCCATGTTCGCGCGTCTAGTCCTGATTGGCAATCGCCCAATTCACGGCAAAGGCTCCACCCGAGTCGGCACCGTCTTTGCCCTGGCTTCGATAGCTAATGTCGATTTCCTCAAAAACGAGGGACGCTCTGATCGCCGGTATCAACTCAGCTGGAGAGTGCGAGATCTGTAGCGAGGAGAGTCGCGCTTTCGTGAAACTAATGGTCAGGAAATGGTGGGGCTTCGTACTCACCGTTCCGCCTCCGGCACGGCGCATCTCGAGCGTGGCCGATTTGAAACTATCATTGCTTGTCAAAGCAGCAACCAGGGCAGGGTAGGCCGAGTCAACATTACAGACGAACTCGAACGCTCGCGCCGCCGTCCTCCCCGTCGACCTGAACCCTCCCGCTTCAATTGGGGTCTGAAGTCCCCAATTGAAAGCAGTCACCGCAATGTAGCCCGCGAATTGCTGATCTATTGTTTCGGCTTTGATCACGCCTGTTCTGTTCGCCACCAGCTTCAGAAAGCAATCGCCTTGAGCCATATCAATTGCTCCTTATTAGTTGGATAGCCTGACTTCGCATGACTTTGCCTAGACTTTCTTGTTCAACTTAAGGTCATAGCCCACTTTGACGCCTGCATCAAGCGTGCCATCCTTTTTCTGTGGCTTGTATTCATACTCAATTTTCGCGTAGTTAAAGCTCACCTGATCCATCGGCAAAACGTTAGACCCTCCGGAGCCACCGGTCTGGAAACTACTGATTAAGAGATCTGTAAAATCGATGATCAAATACTCTTGCTGTTCTTTACCCGCTTTGCGGCAGGTGAGCTTGGCCTTCTTGATATGCTCCCCTTGAGCGCAAGCAAGCAGCAATTTTGGGGACGCTTTGGAGACATTCACTGTGAAGTGAAAATCTTGCATGGCGACTTTCCCGGCACCGCCGCCACCGCCGCTGGCAAAAGATCCGGCATTGCTCTCGCCCCAACTCCAGCTTTGCACTTCAATCTCTTTGGGGTGCTTTGAGTCTTCGGATTCTCCATCAATTCCATCGATCTTCAAATAAAAGTCTGCTGCTGCCATGATTGCTTCTCCTTGGTAAATAACTCAATAACGCCAAGCGAATCTGCCCGACGAAAATCAGTATCCTTCAACACGATCACAAATGCACTACTCCTTAAGTACTAGCAAAACTTAAGTACTAGGCAAGTCATTTACTTCGTAGGAATTTTAGAGACCAGGCGCAGTGATGCGGTAAGCCCTTCGAGCTGATAATGAGGCATCAGGCGAAACACTGAAGTGTAATAGCCAGGATTACCCTCAACCTCTTCGACAGTCACAGAAGCACCTGCGAGCGGTCGCTTGGCCTTCACTTCGTCGGAGGAAATTGACGGGTCTCCGTCGACGTAGTTCATCACCCAATCGTTTAACCAGCGCTGCATCTCATCGCGGCCCTTGAACGAACCGACTTTATCCCGAGCAATGGACTTGAGATAGTGAGCGAATCGGCAAATCGCAAACATGTACGGGAGTCGAGCGCCAAGATTGGCATTCGCCGAGGCATCGGGATCGTCATATTCGGCAGGCTTGTGCATCGACTGCGCACCGATAAAGGCCGCCATATCGGAGTTCTTTTTGTGTAGCAAGGGCATCAAGCCGTTTTTCGCCAACTCCGCTTCACGACGATCCGAGATGGCAATTTCAGTGGGGCACTTCATGTCGACTCCACCATCATCGGTCGGGAAGGTATGGACCGGCAGATTGGGCACCATACCGCCCGACTCAATGCCGCGAATTTGCGAACACCAACCGAACTGTTTGAACGACTGCGTAATATTGGTGGCCATGGCATAAGCCGCATTAGCCCAGGTATAGCGCGAATGATCGCCCTGCGAAGTATCTTCCTCGAAATCAAACTCCTCGACAGGATCGCTCTTCGAGCCGTAAGGTTGGCGCGACAAGAAACGAGGCATTGCCAGGCCAACATATTGGGCCTCTTCACTTTCTCGGAATGATCTCCAGGCAGCATATTCCGCCGTGGTCGTGAGCTTGGTCAAGTCCCTCGGATTGGAGAGCTCCTGCCAGGAGTCCATTTGGAAAATGGTGGGCGATGCCGCTGCAATGACCGGGCAATGCGCAGCGGCCGCGATCTTGCCTAACTCACTGAGTAACTCGACATCTTGAGGCGATTGGTCAAAATAATAATCGCCCACGAGCGAACCAAAAGGTTCCCCCCCATACTGGCCATAACCGGCCTCATAGATCTGCTTGAAAATCGGGCTTTGGTCCCAATTGGTGCCCTTAAAACGCTTTAAGGTCTTGTGCAGTTCGGTCTTGGAGACATTCATCACCTTGATCTTGAGCTGCTCATCGGTCTCGGTGTTATTCACCAGGTGAGACAATCCGCGCCAGGCACCCTCCAGTTTTTGAAAGTCCTCATGGTGGAGGATCAAATTAATTTGATCGGACAGCTTCTTGTCAATCTCGGCGATCATCGCTTTGATGGATTCGACGACATCCGTGCCGATCATCGCGGTATTGGCAAGCGCCTGCTCAGCCAAGGTTCGCACGGCGCTTTGGACCGCACCCTTGGCCTCAGGTGTTTTGGGTTTGAATTCTTTATTCAGCAGACTTTCAAAATCGCTAAATTCGACTTCGCCTGCCGCGCCTTGTTGTTTTGCATCAGCCATTTTTAATTCTCCCGACGGATATGTGGTCTATAACTTTGGATAATTTACTGAAACTTCCTGCATGCCGTGCGCTCAACGCACCGGTATTCAAGACGTGTTGGTGTTGCCTGATTAGGCGGCAGCCTCCGGCTTGGGCGCACTGGCCAGGGACTTCATGAGTTCTGGGTCCTTGAGTATTTTTTCGACCAGTTCTTCTGCGCCGGTTTTACCGTCCATATAGGTGATCAGGTTCGATAGTTGTTCACGGGCCTCGAGCAGCTTGCGAAGCGGTTCAATCTTGCGAGCAATTTGCGCGGGGGAGAAGTCGTCCATACTTTCGAACGTCATCTCCACACCCACATTGCCTTCACCGGTGAGGGCGTTCGGAACCGCGAACTGCACACGAGGTTTCATGGCTTTCATGCGCTTGTCGAAGTTGTCTACGTCAAACTCTTGAAAACTACGGTCGGCTACTGGAGCAAGCGGGTCGGCGGGCTTGCCGGTCAGGTCGGCTAAAACACCCATGACGAAGGGGAGCTGCACCTTTTTTTGTGAGCCATTGACCTCCACGTCATACTCAATCTGCACGCGGGGCGCCCGGTTTCTTGCGATGAACTTTTGACTCTTTGCCATGACTTTCTCCTATGAAATCGGATCGATTGGGGTGGTTCTATAAAATCAATTCAAATAACGAACAATCTTTGCGGCCTGATTCTTGGGGTGTTATTTTTGCGGTACTTGTGACTGATGAATACTCTGCTCACCCAGACGGACGGGCACCGCCGTAGTGTTCGAAAGTCCCCGCGGCTTCAGGCGCAAGGTCGCGGACGATATCGAGAAAGCTCATATCCATTAAGGCCAGCGCGCGCCTGAGAAACAAAGGCGCCGGACTGCTCGGTTCAGTTTTTTCGAGAAATTCGCAAACTTTTGCGATCAGACGCTTGGCTTCGTCGCGATTCATTTGACCGGTCTTCGCGGCTCCACCACCTATCACTTCAGAAGCGTCGGCATCACCATTCGAGACGCTTTCAGCAGCCTGCGCGCGCAGGCCTTCGATGAAATCCACCACCGGCCGCAAGCGTTGAAACAGCGGCTTCAAATCGAGCAGGGAGCGCGAGCCCGCCAACTCATCGACCTTGGCTTGAAGATCCCGGGCCGCGTCCAAACAGTCCTTCAGCGCCAGCATGTTTTGAGCGTCACCTTCGAGCCCGTTCATGACGGCCAACTGAGCATCTGAATTCGAGAGGTTGACGTCGCCGGCATTCGATGATTCGGGCAGCAAGCCGAGGCCGGTTTCAAGACTACGAAACTTGATCGTGCCGTAGGCAGCATGCTTGAAGAGAACGGTCTCCCTCAACAAGCGCAGCACGTCTTCAGGATCGGACAAACACGCTAAAGCATTCACCCTCATAGTTGGATCGTTGTCGTCGTCGGCATCCAGCAAGGGGTAGAGGTCACTCCAATAGCGCTCGGCCATTGCGGTGGTGGCGCGCAGTAAAGGCGCGACTTCGGCGAACTCTCCCTTGGCGATTTCGGCCTTCACAAGATAGGCGATCGCTCGCAGATCCTTACTCTTGCTCAGAATAGAGAGCGCCAAACTCTTGGTTTCATGCCAGTCCGGTTGCACCGCAGCAATTGAGGCCCCGGGCTTGTCAGGATCCACGACGGAGCCGGGCTTCCCGCGTGCGACTTCCTCCAACTGACGAAATTCGTCGTCATACTCCAGGTCGGCCCCGCAAGGCGCTTCCTCAGAGATGGGTTCGAGTAAAAAGTCCAAGCCCACTGCACTCCCTTGGGTCGCCACGACTTGGGCGACGGTCGATTGTTAACACCGGGTTTTTGTTAAATCGAATTATTTTCTGTTAACCCCAGTTAAATAATGTACTCGAATTCAGTGAGAATTCCTACGCAGTTCCATTGAAAATCATGTATTTAATTTTCGTAAAATTGTGTAAGATGGAAATCAGTACACCGCTCTATAGAGTTTTAAGCTCGCGGGTACTTATTTGCTATCCCTCTGGCACTCACCCCTTTAGGGGATAGCGCCAAGGCTGAAACCCTGGAGCCCGTCATGCCATCATTCAAGAATTGTTCCGCCGCACTTTTGTTCTGTGCCCTTGGACCGATCATCACTGCTGGAGCGCTTCAGGCTCAGACGAGATTCATCAAAGAAAATCAGGTGACGGAAGAGGCGATGATCCGCGCGCTCAAGCCTGCCGCGGCTGAGGAACCCAGGGCTGCTGAATCGTCGGGGCCAAAAACCCGCTCGCTCAAAGTCACCCCGAATGAGCCTTCAAGGCCAGGTGGGACCACACGTCGCGAGGCAAAACCGACTGCGGCTAGCGGCTCGGCACCCATCTTGCTGACTTTTGAGCCCAACGCGACCGAGTTGACCCCACGAGCCAAAAAGGCCCTCGACGTGATTGCCCGAAGCTTGACCCACGCCGATCTGGCGAGCCTGTCTTTTGCCATCGAAGGACATGCCGACCCCCGAGGCAAGTCTGACGATAATTTAAAGCTCTCTGAACTTCGAGCCGAATCCGTGAAAAGCTACCTCGTGAGCCAGCACGGCATCGCCGACAAAAGGCTTCAAGTGGTGGGCAAAGGGGCCACTCAGTTGGCTAGTCCACAACACCCTGCCGCACCTGAGAATCGCCGCGTGACCTTTGTCACCGTCCAATAGCCAGGTCGACACAACATTCAAAGTTCATCACTTCATTGGACCCGCAAGAATTCATTTCAATAAAGTGCGTATTGGCGTGCTCCGCGCTGATCGATGAGCGAGCACACTCCTCGGACGGGCTCAGTCATGCCAAAGATGTCTGACAAGGAAAGGTTCTTGAGCGCGGCGGTCCACGATCTCAAAAATCCGCTGCACTCCATTGTCCTGTTCATTGCAGCCCTCAAGCAATCCGTGGACGAGCCGGAGCGTATTCGCTATTTGATTGACCGACTGGATCGCTCGACCAGAGGTTTGGATGCCTTGTTCAAGCGACTCTTGGATATGTCCCGCTTGGATTTAGGAAAATCGGTACCGGTCGTCTCGGTGTTTGACCTCTCAGTCTTGTTTGAAACGCTCGAAGGGCAATTCGCACCCTTCGCGGAGCAAAAGGGGATTGGTTTCACCGCGCACTTGGAGGAACCCCTATACATTCGTGCAGATCCGGTGATGACTACCGAAATTCTGATCAACCTTCTTTCCAACGCGTTTCGCTACACAAAAACCGGTGCGGTGACACTGCGCGGTCGCAAGACGCCCGGCGGTGTGCTGATCGAAGTTTGCGATACCGGCCAAGGCATTCCCCCTGAAAAAGTGAAGCGCATTTTCGAAGAGTTTTCGCAGCTTGCTGATGAGAATGGCTCGGGCTCGGAACAAGGACTCGGCCTGGGTTTGGCCATCGTTCGGCGCTTGGCGAGCGCCATGGAGAGCGAGGTCGTCGTTCAGTCCGAATGGGGACGAGGATCTGTGTTCGGGTTTTGCTTGCCCCTCAGCCTCAGTGCGCCGAGCAAAAGCCCGGATACGGCCGCTCGCCGAGCCTTGCGCGGTCTCCTCATACTGGTCATCGACGAAGATGTTCACGCCCTGACGGCCATGGAAGCTTTGCTGGTCGGCTCAGGATGTTTTGTCATGCTTGCACGCAATCTGATTGAAGCCGAGGAGAAGCTGGAGACCCATGAGCGCTTCCCCGATGCCATTATTTCAGAATCGGTCTTCAAGGACGGCTTGGACTGCTTTCGCATCCATCAACGTCTTACAGAAATAGTTGGCATGACTTTGCCGCTCCTGGTGGTCACCAAGGCCTCTGATCTCCAAGCCAAGCGATTGAACGCTCCAGGTGAATTCGCAAGCTCGTCGACAATCATCGTCACGAAGCCGGCGGGTTCAGACGAGATTCTGGAGGCTCTGTGTCAACTCTTTGCAAACGAGACAGCGATCCAAATTGATGTCCGGACTTAGCAACCATCAAGAGAGCCTGGGTTCTTGAATTGACCTGCAGTTCCCGAAAGACTGCGCTGACATGAATCTTCACCGTGGACTCTGCAATGTCGAGGCGCCTGGCAATCAGTTTGTTGGACAATCCATCCATGACAAGCTTCAAAACCTCCATCTGGCGCTCCGTCAAATTCCAAGGGGCTTGGCCGCTTACATCACCGTCCGAACTTCGCGCGGCAAATGAAGTCACTTGCGGAATCGCGATGCCGCCATTCAGCAGATGCCCGAGAGCCAAGCGGATCTTTGAGGCGTCGGACGATTTCGACAAAAACGCCTTCGCTCCCGAATCCAAACATTTCATGACCGTTGCACGATCATCCAGGGCCGACATGATGACCACTGGCGTTTCAGGACGCAGACGTCGAAACTGTTCCAGAGCCGTAAAACCGGACTGGTCGGGTAACTGCAGATCGAGCAAAATCAAGTCCCAGGGCTCGGAGAAACCTCGGGAAAGACCCGTTGCACAGGTGTCGGCCACCCCCACGACGACGCCCGGATGCAATGCTCGCAATATCGACACCACGCCCTCACGGATCAGCAAATGATCGTCGATGGCAAGCACCCTTGTCTCACGCTGGGCCGGCACAGAATTCATGGGATAAGCACTATATTTGAGCGCAATTAAACGCTATCATGGAGTTAATACAAAGTAACAGAATTTGCGGTTTTTGTTAAGCGCTCAAAAATAGCCAGAGGATCCCCAAAAGTGTGGAAGAACCGTGTCGTTTGGTCAGAAGGCCTGTTCCTGCGGCCCCATCATTTTCAGCAGCAGGAAAGGTTTATCGAGGGGATCATCGATCAGCGTACTCGTTCGAGTACGCGTTTTGCCTGGGGGTTCAGTACGCTTGAGATTGATCAAGCGGCCTTGACCCAGGGCCTCATTCAAATCAATCGCGCCTCGGGTGTCATGCCAGATGGCACACCCTTTCATTTGCCAGATGCCGACCCCCCTCCTGTGCCCTTAGCCTTCCCGGTCGAGGCCAAAGATCAGTTGTGCCATCTGGCCTTGCCTTTGCATCGTCCTGGCGTGCCAAGCGTTCACCTCGAATCGAATCCTTCCAAGGCATCGCTCACCCGCTTTCATGCCAGCGTACTCGAGGTCGCCGATTACAACGAAAGCTTTGGGGAATCCGCCGAAGTACAAGTGGCGAGAATGAGCCTGCGCGTGATTCGGGAGCCGGAGAAATCCGGTGCCTTCTCGACGCTTGGTTTGGTGCGGGTTCTTGAGCGCCGCATCGACGGCCAGGTGGTCCTCGACCCCGCCTACATCGCGCCCTGTCTGAGTGTCAACGAAAGCCCGATCCTGAGGTCCTACGTCGGTGAAGTCTTGGGCCTGCTGCGCCAGCGCGGTGACGCCATTGCGGCGCGCATGGGCCAGGCAGGTAAAGGAGGTATCGCCGAGATTGCCGAATTCCTTATTTTGCAACTCATCAATCGGACCCGGTCTTTATTTGAACACTTGGCAGTCTTGCCCAATTTTCATCCGGAGGAGCTGTACGTCATTTTGATCCAAATGGTCGGTGAGCTTTCAACCTTTTCCTCAGATCAGCGCGTGCCACCCATCAACGCCCAGTACGATCACGATAACCTGGCCTACACTTTCAAGTCGGTGATGACGCATTTGCGCCTGGCACTCTCGAATCCGCTCGAACAAACAGCCATCAAGATCGAGCTACTTGATAAAAATTACGGACTGCGTTTGGGAGTGGTGTCTGACAAGTCGCTCCTTAAAACCTGCAGTTTCGTGCTGGCCGTACAGGCTCAAATGCCCGGCGAAGCCATTCGAGGCGGTGTGCCCGCCAAGGTCAAGGTAGGCTCCACCGAAAAGATTAGAAATTTGGTCAACCTCAATTTGCCGGGCATTGGGCTACGCGCCTTGCCCGTGGCACCCCGTCAGATACCCTTCCACGCCGGGTACAGTTATTTCCAAATGGACACCACCCATGAAATGTGGGCGGATCTCTCCAATTCTGGCGCGATCTGCATTCACGTTCCGCAAGACGAATTCCCGGGCGTCACCTTGGAGTTCTGGGCGATTAAGGGTTAGCAATGGCTGATCAAACAGCTCCGCCCCCGCCGGCCGACGGTCCCTCGGAAAGTGACCGAACCATAGTTCGGCCCAGACCCGGTGCGCGCACGGCCTCGACTTTAAATGGGATGACCAGGTCAGCGGCGCCCTCCGTTTCGAGCGAACCTTTGGACGACGCGGTGTTGAGTTTCGGCCACAACCCCATCCTCTCGGCGGCCCACCCTCTGCTCGTCGTGGCGTCCGAGATTCGTCACCTGGTCGCACATCCCAACCCGGAAATGCTGCGCCAGCAACTGAGTGAGTCCGTCAAGCAATTCGAGAAGAACTGTGAGTCTCGTGGGGTGAGCCGCGAGAATACGATTGCGGCCCGATACGTGCTGTGTACTTTTGCCGATGAGTGTGCTGGTAGCACACCCTGGGGCGGCGGCGGTTTATGGGCGCGGGATACTTTGCTGATTCGTTTTCACAACGAAACCTGGGGTGGGGAGAAGGTGTTTCAGTTGCTCGGAAAACTGGCCGAAAACCCCGCAGCCAATCGCGACCTTTTGGAATTGATTTACGTCTGCATTTCCCTGGGCTTTGAAGGGCGGTTTCGCATCGCCGAAAATGGCAAGGCCCAGCTTGAGCTCACTCGGGAGCGGCTGTACCAGCTCATTTCGAAGCATAGCCCGGAACGCTCCAAAGCTTATTCAGTGCATTGGGAGCCCGCCAAGGTCGCCAAGCAAAGCTGGTTGTCCGCGACACCTTTTTGGGCATTCTGTGCGGTCGTCGGACTGCTCTGCATTGGCTTTTTTGGCGCCTACAATTATTGGTTGGCCAACCGCTCCGATCCCGCCTTTAGTGCCATCCAATCCATTCGCATCAAGCAAGCGCAGGCAGCTCCAGTGGCCCCTCCCGTGGCCGCTCTGAAGCCAAGGTTGGCGGGCTTTCTGGAGGCCGAGATTGCCGCCGGGCTCGTGAGTGTCAAAGATGAGGCTTCGCGCAGTATTGTCACCTTGAAAGGTGATAACTTCTTTAGTCCTGGCAGCGCCACTATCGATCACAAGGCCTTGAGCACGCTCGAAAAGATTGCCAATGCTTTGCAGAAAAACCCCGGCACGGTGTTGATCCAAGGCCATAGCGACAATGTACCGATTCGCTCGGTACGTTTTCCCTCGAACTGGGAGCTCTCCAAGGAACGTGCCCGCTCAGTGCAGTTGCTCCTTGCCAAAGGAGTCGACACGACCAGGCTTCGCTCCGAAGGCATGGCGGATAGCGAACCCATGGCAGCAAATGACACGTCGGCAAATCGCGCAAAAAATCGTCGGGTAGAAATCACCCTGTTTGTTCAATAGCCCTGGCGGCACGGGTGCGAAAAAAATGAAGAAACTCTTTTCCTGGTTGTTTCATCCGGTGCTTTGGACCCTCCTCGGCGTGATCGGACTAGCCCTTCTCATTTGGTTTGCAGGCCCGCTGCTCGCGTTCGCCGATTTCCGGCCGCTGGAATCAGCAATAGCCCGACTAATCTTTTTCTTCATCTTGATCGCTCTCTGGTTTGGAAAACGAGTGTTTCAGGCCATCCGCAACAAGGCCGCCAGCCACCAATTTTTCGAAGCACTTCATAAGCCCGCCCCCGGCGAGGGTGCGGCGCACCTCGCCACTGAGAGCGAGGTCAAGGGACGTTTTGATCATGCCCTCGCAGTGTTGCGCGACGCGCAATTCGGCGGCAAGCCAAGCCTGATGCAAAGACTGATGGGCAAGGGACGCCGACAATACGTGTACCAGTTGCCCTGGTATATGTTTATTGGGGCACCCGGCTCGGGAAAAACGACAGCATTACTCAATGCCGGCCTGCAATTTCCGCTCGCCGAAAAGATGGGCAACGACCCCGTCAAGGGCGTGGGTGGGACACGCAACTGTGACTGGTGGTTTACGGACGATGCCGTCTTGATTGATACGGCCGGACGTTACACCACGCAAGACAGCGACAAAAGCAACGACTCCAAAGAGTGGGGAGAGTTTTTAACGTTGCTCAAGAAGTTCCGCCCCCGCCAGCCCATTAACGGGGTGATGGTCACCATCAGTGTTTCTGATCTCTTGCATCCCAATAGTGCCGAGCGCGATATGCAAGCTGCGGCCGTGCGCTCGCGTATTCAGGAGCTTAGAAAAACGCTCAACCATAATTTCCCGATCTATATTCTGGTGACCAAGGCGGATCTTCTCGCAGGCTTCTCAGAGTATTTTGGGCATCTCGACAAAGCGGGTCGAGAACAAGTCCTGGGCTTTACCTTCGATTTCTCAGACAGAGAGGTGAGCAAAGACACGAACAAAGACACGACCCAACATGCGGGCGCCTATTCTGACGAGCGCTTTCGCGCCGAAGCCGAAAGGCTCGGTCTCAACCTTGCCGCTAACGCTTTCGCGCGCTTGCAAGAAGAACGCGACCCACGCACCCGTGTGGCCATCCACGGCTTGCCTCATCAGGCGGCCGCGCTTCTGGGCCCGCTTGGGCAATTCCTGAAACTCGCCTTCGCACCCACCAAGCTTGAGTTACCCACCTTGGTGCGCGGCGTTTACATGGTGAGCGGGACACAAGAAGGCTCGCCGATGGATCGAGTCTTGTTCGGCTTGGCCCGCTCGTTTGGTTTTCAAGGCAAGGTCTTGCCACCCAACAAGCCGAGTGGCAAGGCGTTCTTTTTGCATCGCCTCTTGAAAGACGTGATTTTTCAAGAAGCGCCACTGGCGGGAACCAATCTCAATTGGGAGCGCAAGCTCAACCGCATCAAATGGGGTGGGGCCGGGCTGGCCTTGGTGGCGGGCGCTTTGGCGATCACCGGTTGGACCATTAGCTATTTCAAAAATAGTGCGTATGTCACCGAGGTCGCGAACAACGCAGAGGCGCTAGCGACTCAAGTCAGCAGCGCACCGCCAAGTCCTGGTGACCTGCCCGCCAGCCTGAAACTCTTGGCGGCCGTGCGTGCACTGCCCTCGACCGCCGTGGTGGCGATTGACAACCCTCCGAGCAATCATCGCCTGGGATTATTTCAAGGCAACAAACTCAATGAAGCGAGTCAACAGGCCTATCAGCGACTCCTGCAAAGTACCGTCGGCCCCTATTTGACGCAACGCATCGAGTCGGTGCTGCGCAAAGGTGCGGGCAATGCCGAACTCCAGTACGAGACCCTTAAAACCTACCTCATGTTGCGCTATCCCGAAAGATTGAAGCTTGAAGATGTCCAGGCCTGGGTCGCCCTCGACACCGAGCTCAATCTTGGCCACTCACTGACCAAAGAACAGCAGGAAGAGCTGGTGGCCCACACGGGCGCCTTGCTCAGCCGGAATGGGCTACAAAGCGAGCTGCGTTTTGATGACAAGCTGGTTCAGGAGGTTCAGACTGGCCTGAATCGCACAGCATTTCCGCAACGGGTTTTTAACCGCGTCAAAATCAGTGCCAGTCAAGATAAGCTCTCTGAGTTTCGCATCACCAATGCAGGTGGAGAGTCGGCTGCGCTCGTCTTTACGCGTCCCAGCGGCCAGGCTCTTAGCGCGGGAGTGCCCGGCTTGTATACCTATGACGGTTATTACAAGAGTTTCAGCAAACTTCTGGATGAAGCGATCAAGAGGCTGGCCGAGGAAGAAGTTTGGGTTCTTGGTATTACAAACTCTGAAAATGCAAAAAAAGCAGCGAACCCGGTCACTCGACTTGGGCTTGCCGATGAGGTGAAGCGGATTTATCTTCAGGAATACGCCAGCGTTTGGACTAAATTTTTAGCGGATATTGCGATCAATAAATCGCCAAACCTCGCGCAAAGTATTAGTACCACTCAAATTCTGTCGGGACCAGACTCGCCGCTTCCGCGATTGGTCAGAGCCGCAGTTCGGGAGGTCACTCTGACGGAAAGACCGGATGTGGCGGCGCTGGCAAGCGACAAGGCGACGGAGGCCGTCGCCGGTGCCAAGAAGGGCTTGCTGGACCTGATGGGAAAACCTGCTGACACCACTAATAATCCCGCACCGGGTCAAGGCCAAAAGCTGGAGGCCATTGTGGATGATCGTTTCGTTGAGCTACGCCGACTGGTGAAAGCACCTGCGCCAGGTCAGCCCGCGCCCATCGATCAGATCGCGGCCCTTATGGGCGAATTGTCACAGCATTTTCAAAGTGCTGACAAGGCCGCCAAAACCGGGGCCCCAGCACCCGCAGGCGCCTCCATCGACAAGATGCAGGGAGAGGCCGCGCGCCTGCCTGAGCCCCTCAAAACCATGCTCAAGAGTGTTGCAGCGGCAGGCGAAAAACAAGTGCAAAGCGAAAAACGCGGCGCGGCGGGCCAACAATTGGCCGTCGCCGTGGGGGACCCCTGCACCAAGGCAATTTCGGGTCGCTACCCTTTTACCCCGACCAGTAAACAAGATGTGCTGACCCAAGACTTCGCGGCGCTGTTTAGCCCCGGCGGCACCTTGGACGATTTCTTTCAAAAGAATCTCGCCCAGCAGGTCGACACCAGCACCAAACCCTGGAAATTTAGAGCCATCGCAGATCAAGCCACGGGTGATAATTCGGCTGCTCTGGCCCAGTTCCAAAATGCGGCCGAGATCCGCTCAGCCTTTTTCCCAGGCGGTGTACGCACCCCGAGTTTCAAAGTGGAGATCAGGCCACTCGAGATGGATGCCAGCCTGAGTCAAGTGTTGCTGGATGTTGATGGTCAGTTGATCAAGCAAGTCAAAGGCGCCATCACGCCTCAGACCGTGCAATGGCCGGGTCCGAAGGGAAGCAATCAAGTGAAGTTGCAGATCGTCGTGGGCAGTGATGCCAATGCCCCGCCGGGCCCGGGCATTGTCTTTGACGGACCATGGGCTTTATCGCGATTTTTTGATGCGGCCAGAACCGAGAGGACCGGCGGACCCGAGCGTTTTCGGGCGAGCTTTGTGGTCGAGGGCAAGACGGTGGCCTTTGACATTACCTCAGCATCCGTGCAAAACCCTTTTCGTCTACCCGAACTGCGTGCCTTCCGATGCCCGCAGAAGCTTTAAATTCAGGCGGATCGATTCTTGCAAAGCAATGGCAATCAGGTGGGCTGGTACGGGAAGCTTCCGATCCTCGGAGACTTCATCACCAAGCGTCTTGCCGATGAATTCGTGAAGCCTTGGGACGCTTGGCTGCAAGCGGGAATGCTGGAGGCCAAAGCCAGCTTTCCGGAAGACTGGGAGGAGCATTTTCTGACATTCCCGTTTTGGCGCTTCGTGATTGCCCGCGGCACCCTGACCGATCAGGCCTGGGCAGGCCTCCTGATCCCTTCAGCAGATCGTGTCGGTCGATTGTTTCCGTTCACGATGGTCTTTCCGCTCGACCAAGCGAGCGGAGCGAACCTGGATCTTGCACGGCTCGATTCAACACTGGACCAATTTCAGGCACTCGTGAACAAACTTCTGGAAGACGATTTACTGGCGGAGTTCGAAGAGAGCCTCGCACAAATCGGTACATTTGACCCCTCCCACCCCAGGCTGGAAGATGTCAGACTTTCCGATTTGGAGCCTAGCGGCGGATCGATTCATTTTGACAAAACGGTCCAGATCGACAAGCTTTTGAGCCGCCTCGCAGCTCAGGAACTCTTTTGCAAAGGCGCACGTGCTCTCTGGTGGGTTCAGGCGACCGAGTCCGATAATGGTATTGTAAGAACATCCCCCGCAGGTCTGAACTCGACCTTATTTGTAGATTTGGTGAGAGGCGTAACGTGAGAGGCGTATCTTAAGCATGGCGTCTGATTCAACAGATAGCAGTAATTCTCTGCCTGATGGCTTCCAGCTCGCAGAATTCACCGTCATAAAGAGAATCGGTGAAGGCGGCTTTTCGATCGTCTATTTGGCCCAGGACACGTCCCTTGACAGTAGGGTAGCGATCAAAGAGTACATGCCTTCCAGCCTGGCCTCCAGGTCGACCGATCTCAGCGTGTCGGTCAAGTCAGATCGCTATCTTGAGACGTTTGACGCAGGCATGAAGAGCTTCATCAATGAGGCAAAACTTCTTCGTCAGTTTGAACATGCCTCGGTGGTCAAGGTGTACCGGTTCTTTGAAAGTAACGGTACCGCCTACATGGTGATGCCCTTCTATGAGGGTCGAACGCTCAAACAAATTCTCAAAGAAATGGGCGGCCCACCCGATGAAGCCTGGCTTAAGAGTCTCCTGCTCCCTGTCATGGATGCGCTTGAGCTGATTCACTCACACCAGTGTTTCCATCGAGACATTGCACCCGATAACATCATGATTTTGGGCGATGGCCGCCCTTTACTGATCGACTTCGGTGCTGCCCGCAGAGTGATCGGCGACATGACGCAGGCACTCACCGCCATTCTGAAACCAGGCTTTGCCCCCATCGAACAATACGCCGACATCCCTGGCATCAGGCAGGGCGCCTGGACGGACGTCTATGCCCTCGCCGGTGTCATTTACTATGCCTTGATCGGCAAGGCGCCCGTACCGTCGGTGGCCAGAGTAGTAACAGACTCGCTCATTCCCCTTCGAACTCAGCTTCAGGGAAAGTACTCGGAGCGCTTTCTGGCCGGTATTGACGCGGCCCTGAAAGTTCGGCCAGAAGAGCGCATCCAGAGCGCTGCTGAGTTTCGAACGGCCTTGGGGTTTGATGCGGCGGAAGTCAAAAGTCCCATCGTCGATCTCACCGGAGCAGGATTCAGTCCGCAAACTCGTTTCGATGCGGTTCCACAGAGTGAGCTCCTGCCGACCCGGCCGCTTGCACGAACGGGCACGAAGACCACTTCAAGAACCATCGCCGCCACGGCTTTTGAGCCCACGGCCAGAATCCCCACAAGGCCTGTTCCCACGTCAACGCCGTCGGTTCGAGCGCAAGCCCCCTCCTCAGAAACGCCGCCCAAAGCTTCAAAACTACCGCTCTTTGGAGGTATTGGAGCGGGCGTTGCTCTGCTCGCCGCTGGGGTGTGGTGGTTCGCGCAGTCGCCCTCTCCACCGGTGACTGCAAGCAAAAGTTCAAAGGACAGTGGACCGACTTCGATTGCATCGGCTCCCGCACCGGTGCCCGCACCGTCAGCGTCAGCGTCAACGGTAACTCCAACGGCAACGGCAACGGCAACGAAGCCTCAAACTACATCACAGCCAGCTTCACAAGCTGCGACGCCTTCTACGCCACCACTGACGAACCCGGCCCCCGTGCAAGTCACTCCGCCCCCCGAAACTTCGAATACGCCAAAAACGGAAGCTCTAAACAGCCTTCCCGATGCACAAAAGTTTATTCAGACCGTCGAAGCCAATGCCGGTAAGGCGACTGTGTTGAGTGTCAATTTGACCAAACAAACCTTGGTCATCGGTAAAGATCAGTTGAAGTTTTCGGTGGTCTCCACCGAAGCAGGCTTCCTCTATGTATTCATGGCCGGTACTGCTGGAGAGTTGACCCAATTATTTCCGAACGGAATCAATAGCGACAATCGGGTGACGATGGGCAAAGAGCTTGTGGTTCCTCCTGGGACCAAATACAGTTTTACGGCGGGAGGCCCACCCGGCAAAGACACTCTCTTGGTCATGCTGTCCAAGTCAGAGCGCGACTTTTCAGAGTCGGGTGCCCGTAAGGTCGGCGAATTTTATTCGTTTGATTTTCCAAAGATGAATCAAAAAATAGCAGCCACTGGCGCCGACGTTTTGCTAGGGAAGCCTTCGTGTTCCGCTTCGAATACCGCAGAGTGCAAGACTTTCTGGGTGAGCAAGCTCGAGGTGCTTGAAGTCAAGGGCAAAGCGGGCACCAGTAAAAATTCAGGTTCAGGAGCGGCTAAAAAGAATTCGGGGTATTGAACCCTCCCGCAGAATGATTGCGTAACGATTGGAATATTCGGATCGCTTAATTCGACGCACGAGCTTGGGCACAGTTGTTGAAATCGTACTGACTCGCCGGAAGGAAGCACTGATTGAATATCGACTCTTGGAAGAAGACGCGGCAACTGAAGGCCTCTTTTTCGCAGCCCCTTAACCTCAAGGAATTTGCTCAGTAAATTGCCCAGGGACGAGCACCTGAATAACGCCGCCCCAATTGCACATCAACTTGCAATTATTGTCGAGAGCAGGCTGTTGACCGAGCATCACAGTAGGCACACCCGGCACCCAAGGTGAACTCGTCATAGGCACACAGGGCATGGGAGTCAACACCCCCAAGGCCGCCGCAGTCGCTACGGCCACCGTCGGATTGCTGGGGGTGTTGCAGGCGCCAAAAGGCAGGATATTGACGAAAGGCTTGTGGTCCATGATGTTGGCCGCCGGCACAAAGCTGGTCATCACCTGGTTGATGGGCAAGACATTCAAGGTACTGGGTGCGAGGCCAAAGGAGCATTGCAGCGTCGCGCCGGTGCAAACATGCTGAGCCATGATGAGATCCTCTCGAAATGCGTGTCGACAAACAAAGAATAGCGGGTGTTCGGTACCTTCGTAAATACTACTGAAGTGCTAAGGCTTGTCGCTTGACTCCCTCTCATTGCGCACGGCACGGAAACCAATCCGCCTTGGGGGTTAGCTTAAATTGGTCCCAGCAGACATTCTTCGCCTCGGCGCTGACTATATCTCTGGCTTTGCCTTGATCTGGCGCCAACAACGCCAGGGTCAAGGGGCCTGATTTTCCTTCGTTGATGACAATCAAGCGATTGTCGGTACAGCGAAACGAACAGATAAAGCGGTTGGCCAAATTCGCCACGGGCGCTGCTGCGACGACCTGAGGAGCCGTGACGGCAGGGCGTCGGCCTGTCTCCGCGGAGGGAACCACGGGCGCAGGGGCGATCTTCGCGAGAGCCGCCGCACGACGCTCCTCAAGCCGCCCCCGATCCACCTCACCAAAACGAGAGACGATATCACTGCCCTCTTTGGCAAGGCCGCCAATCACCGCCGTAGCTCTAAGGCCTGGTCCTGGCTTTCTCAGATCATCAAAATTGACGTCTTGCGCCCATACGGCGGCCGGAAGGTACCCCATCAGGGCGAACACCCACCCAAGCTTCATTCCGCCAACTCCACGCTTCGCAGCTTTACCGTTGCGCGAGCCTCTCCGTCGGCCCAATAGGCGGTATAGCCGCCGCCTGCTCCGCGCTCGAATAACGCGATGTCAAACTTGCCAAACTCGAAATTGAGTGCAGCACTATAGTTGGGCGGGCGCAGCGTCAGTGTGACGTTTCCCTTGCGAATATCATCGGAGCGTTGATCCGCCTTGCCATGCAGCGCGCTATCTCGAAGCAACCATCGGGGTAGGACCAACTCCGTATCGAAAGTGACCTTGTAAGACCCGTGCATAAGCTTGATCGGTGCCTCTGCGGCTCGAACCTTCAATGCCAAGCTCCCGCCAAAAGTCCGCATCGCTCGGAAGTTAGAACTGCAAGGCAGCACACACTGGCCCTCACCACTCGCCGTGGAGCCTGGCATCACCTGAAATTGCATGTCAAACAGTCGACTCGCATCGACCAGAGTGGCGACTGCAATGTTTTCCATTTGAGCTCTCTGGGCGTCGGTCCGGCTAAGCCGAAAGGCCGCCTTGGCGTCGCTTGGATCCTGGATTAACAGGTAGGCATTATAAAAACCCTCAAAAGTGTTCTGAGCACGCATCTTGTTGATCATCGCCAAGAACACCTGGGGCGCCTTGCGCTCTGGATCGTCGCGTGCGAACTCCACCAAAAAATCGCGCATGTGTTCTGGCGTGGCCGTGCTGGTTAAAGCGCGAGCCGCCAAGGCGTCATAGCGTTCGCGATAGCGAGGATCAACCTCGTCGAAGTATCTCGAAAACCGGAGATCAGCACCCATGTAGGCCAAGGCGAACGGCCTGAAGTCATCAATAGGTGCCATCAATAAGTAAAGCCTTTCGCCCGGTCGCACCACCAAGGCCACCTCACCGCGCTTGTCACGAACGGTACCCACCCCCTTAAATGCAAGAGGAGGGTGCTCGGTTTTCTCGAAATCAATCAGACGTAAACTCGAGTAGGCAATGACTGCACTATCCGGGCGACCCACTCGATTCATGCCCACAATTTCCAGCAAGGTGCCTTTCGACCCCACGAAAACACGCTCCAACCGGAGCGCGGGGTTGGAGGGGTCTTCCGTAAAAGCTTCGGAGATCAGGCCGAGTTTGTGCTGACGCGCGCGCGGGTTGTCACGCAGAAACTGCTTTAAAAGTTGATCGCCACTTTCGGCAGAAAATGGCTCTAACTTAGTATCGCCTTCGGAAGAACCATGATTTCCTTGGCTCGTCGCAGTTTGCGCGAGCGCCACTGTGGATATCGCCACAATCATCGTCAGCAGTGTAATTGCTCGCACCCACCCCGATTCCGCCCGACCTGCGCAGAGACGCGGCATCACTCTTTCTTGGGGCTAAAGACGTTATTAAAGAAGCCTCCGACATTACTGAGGAATTTGTCGATACCGGCGCTTAGTCGCTCGCCGAGGCTGGCGCCCCCAATGTTCTCAACGGTCTCTCCGAGCACCAGAATATCGGTGCGCCGATTGGCTTGTCGTCCATCGGGTGCGGCATTGTCGGCCACCGGTTTGGTCATCCCCAAGCCAGCCGCAGTGACTCGACTGGCGACGATGCCTCGAGTGATCAGACCTTGGCGAACTTCGTTCGCCCGACGCTCAGACAAGAGCTGATTGGCGGGGGCCGGACCAACATTATCGGTATGTCCTTCGATGGCCACATTGGCCTTGGTCTTGCTTTTCAGAATCGCAGCAACACGATCCAGAAATATCGCACCATCGGGTTTGATCTCATATTTCCCGGTATCGAACAAAATGCGTTCATCGGATGTAATCTGAGCACCGCGGGCGGTCTGCGTCACCTTGACGGCACCACGTTTCGCAGCATCGGTCTCTGCGGCCGTACCAGACCCGCCAGGGGTTTGGCAAGCTAGAAGTAAAAGGACAGAGCCTGAAATGAGCGTCCATCGAAGAGTACTTTTGAGCACTCGCATTTTAGAACTCCGTTAGAGGTTATCGATCAGCCGTCGACACCGCCGAGGCCACGGGAACACAAGTCACATTGACATTAGTCACCTCGCTATTCGCAACCGTGCCGCTACCATTCGCAAGCGTACAGCTATACCCTGCAGGATTGGATTGCACGCTCACGTTGTAGCTCGCACCCACGATCAAGGCAATGGGAAATTTGTACTGAGAGCTAGCAGCTGCGACAGTTACGTTCTGGCTTCCGTTGGCTAAAATCAAGGTGCCTCCTTGGTCGGGTGAATAACCACTGACCGCCCCTCCCACGCTATGAGTTGAAAGACTACAGGTCACCTTTACCGTGGTCACGGTGCCAGAAACCGTCCCCGAAGCATCTGAGACGCTGCAGGTATTGCCCGTAGGCTGAGTCTCCACCAAGACCACGTATCCCGATCCAAATGCAAAGGGAGTTGGAAACTTAAAACTTGTCGCGCCCAGCGCCACCGGAACAAAGTCGCCTCCAGCGCTCAAGCTCAAGCCACTACTGCTCAGTCCAGAGACAGTCCCGCCTAAGGCAAAGGTCGAAGTGCTACACGCAATTGCGATATCGTCTACCGCTGCTGCACCCATCGTGCCGCTGCCATTGTTGACGGAACAGGCAAGACTTGATGGTTGAGTTTGTATGGTTACTACGTATGTGCTTGCGAAGGGTATTGGCGTAGGAAATGTAAAGCGTGCCGCGCCCGGGCTAATTCCGACGGTTTGGCCGCCCGAAGTGATCTCCAATCCGGGGCTCGACAGACCCGTGACCGTTCCTCCAAAGGAATAGCTATTGACCGCACAGGAAATGCTTACAGAGTTCACCGCACTATTCGCGATAACGCCAACGTTATTGGCGGGCGTACAAGTAGAACCCACGGGTTGAGATTGAACGCTCACGTTGTAACTGGTGCCCGCAGCGATGGGGTTCGCAAAAGTGAAAGAACTTTGTCTAGTCACAATGGGTAAGGACTGCCCTCCACTCGTTAAAATCAGCCCGTTTGCCACCAGTCCGCTCACCGTACCGCCGAGCGAACTCGTGATCGCGTTGCAGGTCACAGCGACATTCGATAGGGCCGAAGTCAAGAAGACTCCTGCATTGTTGGACAGGCTACAGGTGAGACCCGACGGCTGACTTTGAATGCTGACGGCGTAAACGGCTCCTTGAGGAAACCCTGCAGGAAAGACAAAAGAGCTCGCGCCGACTGCGAGGTTGAGCGTTTGTCCGCCAGCACTCAAGGTGAGCGCCCCCGCTGCACTGCCGCGCCCCGTCACACTGCCACCCAGCGTATAGGTCGCCGCGCCGCACACAACACTTAGGCTT